>JBKJKJ010000262.1:0-11486 GCA_046597455.1 Burkholderiales bacterium | reverse complement strand
GATCGCGGTGACGACCAAGCGACGCACGGCTTCCTTGCCCGAGGTGCCGACCGTCGCCGAGTCCGGTTTTCCGAGCTACGAAGTCGACAACATGTACGCCGTGCTCGCGCCGCGCGGGACGCCCCGCCCGATCATCCTGCAGCTCAACCGGGACATCGTGCGCGTGGTCAACATGCCCGATGCGAAAGAACGCCTGACGAGCCAGGGGTTCGACCCCGTCGGGAACACGCCTGAAGCGTTTGCCAGGTATCTGCAGGCCGAGACGACAAAATGGGCAAAGGTCGTGAAGCAGTCTGGCGCCCGAGTCGATTGAGCCAGTCCAAGCAGCCCGCCGCACTGAAACGTCCGGCGGTTTCTGCTGTGGCGGTCTCCTTCACGGACGTTTCTCCGTCCTCTCGATTTCCCCCCGAGTTGCGAGTTTCGAGTCGACACACCCCGCGCCCCTCCGTGCAGACCTTGCAGGCCCCGCCATTGCACTTCCGCTCGTAGCCTCGTCAACCGCTCCGAACGGCGACATCCAAGAGCCCCTGCCGCCCGTATATCCAGTTCACTCGACAAATTCACTGCCTCCATCCTCATGAGAATGCACAAGAATGCACGGCTTACTTTCGCCCGCCGCCTTGAAATGGCGCGTAGCGTGGTCGATGACGGGGTGGCCCTGAGCGACGCCGCAGCGAAACAGTGGGTCAGCATACCGACCGCGCGCAAATGGATACGGCGTTACCGGGAACAAGGCACCCCCGGGCTCGCTGATCGCAGTTCCCGCCCGCATCGCAGCCCCCGGGCGATGGGCGAGCACCGAGTACAGCAAATCCTCGATCGCCGCGGGGCGCGCCTCCCGATGAACGTCATCGCCCGCGAGCTGGGATGCTCGATGTCAACCGTGAGCCGAATATGCGCCCTCCACGGCCTGTCGCGGTTGCCCTAATCCGCCCCCAACGCCGCGACTCGATGCGCGCGGGCGCAAGCAGCCAGCCGAAATGCAGCAAAGCAAGCGTCCGGGTGGCCCGGGCCACAGCGACGAAGGCGCGCCGGCCGGTTGAGGGCGAGCGCGAGCGCGAGGAGAGACAAACCGATGACCGTGAATCTCAAAAAGCTTCGTGACCAGGTGATCGTGATTACCGGCGCCTCGTCCGGAATCGGGCTCGCAACCGCACGCATGGCCGCGAGGCAAGGCACCCGCGTCGTGCTCGCTGCGCGCAGCGGTGCGGCGCTGAGCCAGCTCACGCAGGAGATTTCGAGCATAGGCGGTCTCGCGGTCCACGTCGTGGCCGATGTCAGCCGCCAAGAGGACGTAAGCAGAATCGCGCAGGTCGCGAAGGATACATTCGGCGGCTTCGACACGTGGGTCAACAACGCCGGGACCGGCCTCTACGGCACGATCGAAGAGTCGAGCATCGACGACATGCGCAAGCTTTTCGAGACGAACTTCTGGGGCCTCGTCTACGGCTCGCTCGAAGCGGTCACCCATCTCAAATCCAAAGGCGGCGCGCTCATCAATGTAGGGAGCATCGTGTCCGAGCGGGCCGTGCCGCTGCAGGGTATTTACGCCTCGTCGAAGCATGCGGTCAAAGGCTTCACCGATGCGCTGCGCATGGAGCTCGAAGCCGAGGGGGCACCGATCTCCGTGACACTCGTCAAACCCGGCGCGATCGACACCCCGTTCACGCTCAATGCGCGTAACTACCTGGACACCGAACCCACGCACGTGCCGCCGGTATACGCACCGCAAACCGTGGCGCGGGCGATTCTGCATTGCGCCCACAAACCGGTGCGCGATGTTTTCGCCGGTGGCGCACCCAAGGGCCACGCGGCGTTCGGCGATTACACCCCCGTGCTCACCGACAAGGTCCTGCAGCGGATGATGATACCGGGGACGATGAGTCACAAAGCGGCACGACCGCGCCACGAGAACGGGCTGGAAAGACCTTCGGAGTGTCTGCAGGAGCGCGGCGATTACGAGGGGCACGTGAGCCGGCGCAGCGTCTACACCGAAGCGAGCTTGCGTCCCGGCGCAACAGGCGCGGTGATCACCGGTGCGGGGCTGGTCGCCGGCGCGCTGTGGTGGGCGCTATCGGGGCGCCGCAACCGGTTCTAACGTCGGACGCGCGTTCACCGCGACGGGCATTTGCCGCAGCGGCGAGGTCGTGCTGTGTTTCGTGCGTCGCATGAGGCGGTTTGCGGCGTTGATAAACGATCGCACCGGCGATCGGCGCGTGTCCTGCCCGAACGTCACGGCTTGCCGACGTAGCGCAATGCATGGCCTCCGCGCCCGTCGTCAGGCCCGAGCAGATCGAGCAACGGCTTGAGCGCGCCCGCCTGTGCCGCGTCGCTGCGCGCGAGACCGGTGAAGCGCACGCCTTCGGCCGCGTACCACATCCCTTTGCCGGCGATCTGTAGCGGGCCCGATACGGTCGTGACTTCGAGCTGCGCCGATGCGCCGCTGCCTTTCAGGACTGCACGGTAACGGCCCAACGGCACCACCGCGCTCAGCACGCTCGAAGCGTCGATCCATTCGCCCTGCGCTTCGCCGCCGATGGCGCTTCGAGAGACATCCAGCTCGCGGGCTCGCACCTGAAACTCCCCCCCGGGGCGTGCAAGGTTCAAAGCCGGCACGAAGGGCACGACGGTGGACACCGGCATACTCAACGTGACATCGGAAAACCGCACCGAGCCCGGCTGCACGAAAAGCGTGGCTTTCCCCTTCGTGCCGCCGTTCGCCGTAACCTCGACGGCGAGCTGTGCCCGCAGCAGCCGCAGGCGCGACACGCTCCACGTCACTTCTGCGAACCGCTGCGGCGCTGTCGCGGGCGGGGTGATCACCAGCGCCGCGGCCCGCCCTGACCAAAGACCACCCTCGGCCCGCTCCAGCATCGCCGTGTTTGCGGTTGCGCGCGCAAGACCGAAAGCCAGAACCGACGCGGGCGCCGTGAAAACGAGCGACACCAGGTAGAGCGCGACGCCTGCCGCGGTGAGCAGCGGCCAGATCCGGCGGGGCGCGCGCGCTTCTATCACTTCGCTCCCGCGCTGAACGTCGCGCTCGCTTTGACCAGACCCGGCGTGTCGAGCGGCTCGACGCGAACGGTCGCGAGCCGCACGCCGTATGCGGAGGTGGCCGCGAGCCAGCTCACCCAGTCGTCGAAACGCACGCTCGGGAAAACCACGCGCAAGCCGCCGTCGGCTTCCGCGCTGATCTGAGGCGGCGCAACGCCTTTCTGCCCCGCTGCGGCAGCACTCAGCGCGGCCTTCAGGTCTGCGGGCGGAGCCTTGGCGCGAGCGCGCATGCTTTCGATCTCGCGTGCATCGTCGCGCATCTGCTGCGCCTCGTTACGCAGTCGCGGGACGTCCGCGCTGAGACGTGCGTGATCACGCTCCAGCGGCAGCCACAGATACGCATAGACGAAGCCCACGCCCAGAACTGCGGCACCCGCGAACAAAATCGCGCGCTCGCGCGGCGTGCGCTGCTGCCAGAACTGGTTCCACGCCGCCTTCATGCGCCTCGTCCCAAGGTGATGACGAAGCGTGCCTGGACACCCTGTCCGCGCGGATTCACGGCCTGCAGCGCGACTGTCGGGGCGCCGATCTGCAGCCGCTGCAGCAGCGCTTCCGCTTCCGCCCGGCTCGCCAGCTCGAGATCGACGAGCAGTTTGTCGCGCTCGTAAGTCAGGCCCGTAATATGGCCGCCCGCGGCCGCACCCAGGCTCGGCGCCGCCCGCGCCAGCAAAGGCAGGAAATCATCGCGCTGCATCACGCCCGCTGCACGGCGCAAGGCTTCGAGTTGCCGGCGCATTTGCAGCGGCGGATCGACGATGGCCTGGGCCGCCGGGAACGCGGCGCGAAACAGTGTTCTCATTTCCGATTGCAGTTTCGCTTTCTCGTAACTGAGCAGCGCCCAGTGTGTGCCCGTGGCGATGACCTGGAGCACGACGATCATCGCCAGCAGCGCCAGCGCGGGCCGAAAGCGCGCGACCATCTCGGACGTCCCGTCGGACGGCGCGAAATCACCCTGGAGCAACTCGAAAGGGGACTCGCCGGCCCGCGTCCAGTCCCACGGCTGCGCGCCTGAGCACGGCACCCCGAGCCGCACACTCCACGCATCGAGATCGGGCTGGTCGAAAGCTTCGGCCAGGATCACGATGCGCTCCGGGACGTTGCCGCCCGCGCGCGCTTCGTCCAGCGCGAGTCGCAGCAGCATCGGCGGCGCGTCGGGTGCGGCGTCGAGCGCCATGCCCGCTGCGACGCCGGTTCGAAGAAAGCCTTCCGAGCCGCGCCACACGATCGTCCACGCGGGCGGCTCGAACGGTGCGAGCACCGTTTCGGCTTGCACCGAGGCCGGCGTCCGGCCCGCGCGCGCGAACGCGGCTAACCATTCGGTCAGCCAGTCGCGGTCGACGATTGCCACCGCGTGCGTGCCGTCGGCGAGTTGCGGGCCCAGCGCAGCGTGCACGCGCTCGGGCTCGACCGTGATCCGGTCCTCGATCGCGAACGGCAGTATCTGACGCAGGCGCTGCCGGTTGTGCCTGGGGAGGCGCACCTGAACGAGCAGCACCCGACTCGCAGGCGCGATGAGCTCGATGCGTGCGCCGCCGGGCATCAGCGCAGGTGGATCTTCGCCGCCGCTCACGGCGTGACCTTGCGTGTCCAGCGCCACCCATCGGCAGACGCTTTCCGCGCCGGGAATCGAGTCCGGAAGACGCACGCGCAGCCGCATCATTCGCCCCCCTGCCTGCGCCAGACGACGCCGCTGTGGCCTGCGCCGGGCTTTCCGACGAGCGCCTGATACGCCACGCGCACCGGCTTCACGTCGGCGCTGCTCGAGACCAGAAAGTAGCGACTGGCGACCGTGAGCGGTATGCCTTCGATCGGCCTCGCCTTCTCCGGCAACGATGCGCGGAAGGCCTCGACGTCGGCGTACGGCTTGTCGGCACGCGCACGCACCAGACGCTCCGCAGCCTCGGGCGCGAGGTCCGCAACGATCATCATCAGCACACCCGCCGGCGCCGTGTTGACGTTGACCGGCGTCGACTCGGGTAGCGCCACGATCAGTCCGCTCAGACGCAGCACGGCCTCGGCGGTAAAGCCTTTGACGCGGGCGAGATGCGCCACGTCGGTCATCGGCCGGTTGGCGGCGCGCTGCGGCGGCGTCATGGCGAGGTAATCGAGATCTTCCGCGCCCCCGGGGAGCGTCGTCTCGGAATCGCCGTCGATGGCGTCCACGACCGCGTTCGCCAGATCCGGCGACAAACCCGTGCCGATCAGCAGGCGCCGGAACGCCTGCAGGTCGGGCTCGCTCGCGCGATCGCCCCGAACGAGGTTATTGATATTGAACAGCGCCTGGGCGTCGGTCACCCGGATGTCGAGGCTCGCGTCGGCGGTAGCGGGGCCCATCAGCGCGCCCAGCATCATCCGCTGCCCCGCGCCGGCGTCGAGCTCGGCCGCGCCTTCGGCGAGTGCGCGGCGCGCCCATTCGATTCCCGCGCGCGCAGCGGCGTCGGCCTGCGCGCGCGCACCCAGGCTTTCGACCTGACGCGCCCACAGATCCTGCTGCGAGAGCATGAGTGCTGCCGTGGTGGCCGCCAGCGCAACGAGCATGATCGCTACCACCACCGCCATCCCGGTCTCGCGGCGCTTCATGGCAGCACGAAAACGCGTTTCATCGGCTCTCCGCTGGTGAGCGTCAGCGAAAGCTCGACCGCCGCAGGCAGCGCGGTGGCGCCCGCCGCAGGCCACGATGTAAGCCACGCACCGTCGCGCGACATGTAGCGCAACGACAGGCTCGCGATGCCGTCGATCAGCTCGAAAGCCTGCGGCTCCGTGGTGGGTGCCTGATCGAGAACGGGCCAGACAAGCTGCTCGAGGCGCTGCTGCCTGACGCGATAGCCTATACGCTGCAGGTCGCCGAGCGTCCCGCGCTGATCGGCGTAACCCATGCGGGTGAATACCAGCGGCGCCTCGTCTTCGTTCCTGACCGAGGCCGTGCCGACGAACGGCGCCGCGACGATCCCGCTTCGATCGCGCACCGGGCGCTCCACCGACGAGGCGAGCGACTGCTGGATGTTGACGAACGTCAGCGCGAGGTCCCGCCAGCGGGCGCTTTCCTCGTCGACGCGTGCTTTCGCCCGCAGCACCGCGTCGAGCCCGCGGTAGCCCACGCCCGAAAGGAGCGCGAAGATCATCAGCGCGACCATGATCTCGATCAGCGTAAAGCCTCGATGCAGGCAGCGCGGTGAGGTCATCGGTTTCATCGATCCTCAAGGTGTGCGCACGGGCGCTGTGACGATACCGGTCACGCGTGCGAGCACATAAGCGGGGTCGCTCGCGGCGTAGACTTCGACGCCGACACTTCGAAGCGAAGGATCTGCGCTCTCCCGAACCTGCTCGCGCCACCCGAACTGCACGTTCGCCTGCGCGAGCGCGCCCGTCGATGCGCCGGGCGCAGGCCAGCTCCTGCGAGCCGCGTGCTCGGCGAGCCTGTCTTCGGCAATCCATACCGCGAGTGTGCGTAGCTTCATCAGCTCCGCGCCCGAGGTGACCTGCATCGTCGCACGCACCGCCGCGCCCAGTCCGACCGCAACAATGACCAGCGCGATCATCACTTCGATCAGGGTAAAGCCTGCGGCCGGCCCGAAATTCCTCATGGGCGTGGTGCGTCTTCGCGCCGGGCGCGCTCCAGACGCACCTTGCCGGCGATGTTCGCGGCCAGGACCGCCCGCCACGGACCCGATGCGAGCGTGAGCTCGTACTGCGGATTGAATCCCGAAGGCGAGAAAACCAGCGGTTGGCCCGCAGGCACGGGCTGTCCCGACACGCGCAGCAGCGCCGTGACCTGGGGCGCCCACGCGCGCGCTTCCAGACCTTCGGCCCGTGCCGTCCCGAGCGTCACCCATCCGCGGCCGCGCTCCCGGCGCGAAAACCGGTAACCCTCGGCGTCCGCGGTCCAGGCGAGCGCCGCGCCGCGCACGACCGCGTCATCGCGCGCGAACTGCAGCATCAGCGCCAGACGCCGCGCCTCGCCGTCCAGAATCGAAGCGCGGTCCGGCGCGAGGTTCACGACGACGAGACCGAGCGATATGCCCACGATCACCACCACCACCAGCACTTCGACGAGCGTGAAGCCGCGGCGTGTGCAGGCGCTACGCGCGATCGGGTGTGGACTCGACATGAGGCGCAGATCTACCAGGTTTACCAGTTGCCGATATCGGCGTTGCCGCCTTCGCCGCCCGGCTCACCGTCGGCCCCCAGGCTGTAGACGTCGACCTCGCCTTTCTTTCCCGGATTGAGATACAGGTAATCACGCCCCCACGGGTCTTTCGGCAGGCGGTCCACATAGCCGCCGGTTTTCCAGTTCGGCGGCACGGGCTGCGAGGTCGGCTTGGTCGCGAGCGCCTGCAAACCCTGCTCGGTGGCCGGATAGGCGAGATTGTCGAGCTTGTACAGCTTGAGCGCCTGGGTCAGCGCCGAGATGTCCTGCCTCGCCGCGACGATGCGCGCCTCATCGGGCCGCGACATGACTTTGGGCACGATGAGCGCTGCGAGGATGCCGAGGATGACGATGACCACCATGACTTCGATCAGGGTGAATCCGCGCGTGGTTGGGTGACGGCGGAGGTAAAGGTGGTATAGGTTCATATCAGCGCACAAGTTGGTTGAGCTCGATGATAGGCAGCAGCGTAGCGAGCACGATGAACAGGACAATCCCGCCCATGACGAGGATCAGCAGCGGCTCGAACAGGCTCGTCAGGACCGCAACCCGATGCTCGAGCTCGCGGCCCTGACTCACCGCGGCACGCGAGAGCATGCCGCCCAGGTCGCCGCTCGATTCTCCGCTGGCCACCAAATGAACCAGCAGCGGCGGGAACATGCGGGTTCGTCCCAGCGCGCGGCTGAGGCCGGCGCCTTCGCCGAGCATGCGCTCGGTCTGCTCGACCGCGCGCCGCATCGGCAGGTTCGACACCACCCCGGTCGCCGCGCGCAGCGCGGCGAGCACGGGCACCCCGCTCTGCACGAGTATGGCGAGCGTGCTCGCGAAGCGCGCAGCGCCCATCGCACGCACGAGGGGACCTGCGACCGGGAGGCGCAGCAACATGGCGTCGAACCGGAAACGCAGTGCAGGCTGTTTGAGCGCCCGGTGGACGAGCACGCCGCCGAGCGCAGCGCCCGCGAGCCAGTAATAACCGGTCGCCTTTACGAACGTGCTGATCGCGATCAGCACGCGCGTGAGCAGCGGCAGGGTCTGGTTGCCGTGCTGAAAAACCCCCACCACCTGCGGCACGACGTGAGTCAGCAGCACGATGATCACCGCCGCCGCGACGGCTGACACGATCGCCGGATAGATGAGCACCAGCCCGACCTTGCTGCGCAGCGCCTGGCGCTGCTCGGCGTAATCCGCGAGACGCGCCATGACTTCGGCGAGCTGGCCCGAGCGCTCGCCCGCGCTGATGAGCGTGCGATACATCTCGGGAAACGCGCGTGGAAACTTTTCCATCGCACGCGCGAGCGTATGGCCTGCGAGCACCTCGCCGCGAACGCCCGCGAGCACTTCGCGCATGCTCTGGGTGTCGGCCTGATCGGTGAGCGCATCGAGTGCCCGCTCGAGCGACAGATTCGCGCCGATCAGGGTGGCGAACTGTCGCATCAGCAGACTGAGCTGGGACGCGCTCAATCCGCGGCGCCGCCAGGGATGGGTGTAGCGCATCGCGCGCGGTCCGGCCTCGGCGGCACGCGTGAGCGGATCGATTTCCAGGACCCACAGACCCTGCTCCCGCAGCACCGCGCGAGCCTGCCGTGCGCTGTCGACCTCGAGCACGCCGCGCTGCGTCTTGCCCAGCGCGTCCACCGCCTCGAAGCGATAGCCCGACATTCATCGTCCTCCGCCGCGGGCCGGTGACGCGGACCGTAGCGCGCCGGTCAGCGGGCCGCGCTCGCGAGCAGCGCGCGCCGCGCGAACACTCGCCGCTATGCGGGTCCGCCGCTCATCCGACTCGCGGCCGGGGGCTGTGCGTGCGTCCACTAATCCTCGCCGTAAACGAGCTGAGTGCTCTCGCGCGTGACGCGAAGGACTTCCTCGAGGCTCGTGATGCCGCTGTCGACCCAGCGCATCGCATCGTCGCGCAATCCCTTCATGCCGCGCTGGGCGAGGTAGTCGCGAACTTCGGGCTCGCTTCTGCCGTCGTGAACCATCCGCCGCAGGCTCTCGTCGACGACCATGAGCTCGTAGATTCCGGTGCGGCCGCGATAGCCTGTCCACCCGCAGCTCGCGCAACCGACTGCTGCGGGCTCGCCGACGTCGTGGGCGACTACTGCAGCGGGATTCGCATCGGCGTGCCTGAGCACCGCCGGACTGCACTCGGTGCACAGGCAGCGCACGAGGCGCTGAGCCATGACGCCGAGCAGGCTCGAGGCAAGAAGAAAAGGCTCGATGCCCATGTCGATGAGGCGCGTGACCGCGCCGGCGGCATCGTTGGTATGCAGCGTGGCGAGCACGAGGTGGCCGGTCAGGCTTGCCTGGACGGCGATCTGCGCAGTTTCGAGGTCACGGATCTCGCCGATCATGATGATGTCCGGGTCCTGGCGCAGGATCGCGCGCAGCGCGCGGGCGAACGACATCTCGATGCGGGCGTTGACCTGCGTCTGGGAAACCCCGTCGAGCTCGTACTCGATGGGATCTTCGACCGTCATCATGTTGTGCACGCTGCGGTCGAGCCGCGACAGCGCCGCATACAGCGTCGTCGTCTTGCCCGATCCCGTCGGTCCGGTGACGAGCACGATGCCGTGAGGCTCGTGGATGAGTGTATCGAGCGCGCGCAGCGTCTCCGCGCCCATACCGAGCGCGTCCAGATCGAGCCTCGCGGCCTGCTTGTCGAGCAGCCGCAGCACGACGCGTTCGCCGTGACCCGCGGGGAGCGTCGACACGCGCACGTCGACAGGCCGGCCCGCCACTCTCAACGCGATGCGGCCATCCTGCGGCAAGCGCTTCTCGGCAATATCGAGATTCGCCATGATCTTGATGCGCGACACGATCGCCGCGTGCAGCTGCCGCTGCGGCTCGATAACGGGCTGCAACGCCCCGTCGATCCGGAAGCGCACCACCGAGCGCGATTCGTACTGCTCGATGTGAATATCCGAGGCGTTCGCGCGCAACGCCTGCGTCAACAGCGCATTGATCAGCCGCACGATGGGCGCGTCGTCCTCGGCTTCGAGCAGATCGGTGATCTCGGGAAGCTCCTGCGCCAGCTGCTGCAGATCGATGTCCTGGCTCAGATCCGTGACGATCTCCTGTGCATCGCCTCGCGCGTGGGCATACACCTGCGCCAGGCACTGCTCGAAGCGGTCGGGCGCGAGCATGACTGTTCGCAGCGGCCGGCCGAGGGTGCGGCGGGTCTCGGCAAGACCTTCGGCGCTGGCCCGGCCTTCGCACAGCCACACTTCGACTTCGTCCTCGACAATACGCGCCGCAATGACGCCTTTGTCCTTGGCGAAATGATAGGGAAGGAGCTGGATGGCACGCGCGTCGGCAAGCGCTGTGCTCATCGCGGGAGAGGACGACAACGTCATGGCGATCGCGGCGGCCCGAGCGGAACAGGTGTGGCCGTATCGGGCGCGCGAGGGCTGCGTGCAGGCGGCAGCACCGGAAGCCGCGGGACCGGAATGTCGGGCAGGAAGCTGTGCGGCGGCACGATCATCTGCCCCTGCTCGTTGCGAATGTAGTCGTAGCGGTCGCGGGTGATGTTCGCGGGCGCGTTGGCGTCGACGAGCACCACGGGCCGTATGAATACCATCAGATTGGTCTTGGTGCGCTTGCGCGAGTCGTAGCGGAACAGGGCGCCGAGGAATGGGATATTGCCCAGCACCGGTACCTTGTCCACGGTGTTGCGCACGTCGTCCTGCACCAGACCGCCGAGCACGATGATCTCGCCGTCCTCGACCAGTACCGCGGACTCGATCGAGCGCTTGTTGGTGATGATGCCCGATGCGTTGGACGTGTCCTGGATGCTCGATACTTCCTGGTAAATCCGCAGCTTCACGGTACGGCCTTCGGTGATCTGCGGCTTCACCCGCAACGTCAACCCGACGTCGCGCCGGTCGATGGTCTGGAATGGATTCACGCCCGTCCCGCCTGCGCCGCCCGATGTCGCCTGGGCGTAGCTGCCGGTGATGAAAGGCACGTTCTGCCCCACCACGATCTTGGCCTCTTCGTTGTCCATCGTGAGCAGATTGGGCGTCGAGAGAATATTCGCATCGGCGTCGGATTCGAGCGCTCGCGCCAGCACGCCCAGGTTGAGGATCTCGCCGATTCCCGGAAGGCTGATCCGGCCGCGAATCACGCCGATGTTGAAGCCCGCGCCGACGCCGGTGACGTTCTGCGCCGCGCCGATGATGTTGCTTCCCGGCGTCGTTCTGAAATTGGTGCCGCCGATCACGCGCACGTCGTTGCCGGCCGAGCCTGCCCCCGACAGGCTCTGGAACTGGATGCCGAACTCGGCCGC
>JBKJKJ010000139.1:0-3705 GCA_046597455.1 Burkholderiales bacterium | reverse complement strand
CGCGGCGGCCGCCGCCGCGAGTGCCTTGGGCGCGCCCATCATGGCGAAGCGCGCAGGCGCCACCTCGGCGATCGGGATTTGCAGGGTCGCGCCGACCACGAGAGTCTTGAGTGCGGTGGCGACGAGCGCCACGAGGGCCAGCGTCCAGGCCGCGACCCGTGCGACGTGGAACGTGTCGTCGGCGAGCGCAGAGGACGCGGTGGGCGTGATCCCCTGGAGCGGTAAGGCGGCGAGCAGCAGGAATGCGACGCTGCCCATGAGGACCGACTGGGCGACCAGCTCGAGCGTGTGGAGCAGGACGCTCAGGAAGCCGTAGAGATCGAGTATGCCGCTCAAGAATCAGCGGTCCCGGCCAACGACGCGGAACGCGACTTCGCCGCGCGTGACGTGACCATCCGCGGCGAGGACCTGCCAGCGAACTTTCCACAGGCCGGCGGTCCTGACTTCGGCGCGGCCGCCGAGGGTCGTCGTCTCATCCTCGGTGGTGAGCGTGACCGGTGTCGTGAGGCCCCCCGGCCCTTCGAGGGACAGCCTCGAACGAGCCTTGTCGAGACGCGTGTTGAAGCCCAGCGCCACGTCGATCGAGCCGGCAGGCACCTCGGCGTTGGTGGCGGGCGACGACCTGACCACGATGGCGTGTGCGCTCGCAGATGTCGCAAATGAGAGACAAAGGACGGCGATAGGCACAATTGAGGCTATCGCGTCGAGTCGCATCGTGAAGAAAGGGGGCATCGGCATACCTGTAAAGACGGGGGGTGCGTTAAACTCGCACCATGACATTATCGCCTCTGACATGAAAGTATTGTTGGCTCAGCCTCGAGGTTTTTGTGCCGGGGTCGTGCGCGCCATCGAGATCGTCGAGCGCGCATTGACCAAGTACGGCCCGTCGGTCTACGTGCGGCACGAGATCGTGCACAACCGACACGTCGTCGACAGCCTCAAAGCCAAAGGTGCGCGCTTCGTCGCAGACGTTTCCGAGATTCCGGAAGGTGCGGTGGCGGTGTTCAGCGCGCACGGCGTGTCGGAGGCGGTCGAGAACTCGGCGCGTGAGCGCGCCCTGCCGGTCCTCGACGCGACCTGCCCGCTCGTCGCCAAGGTGCACGCGCAAGGCAAGCGCTATGTGGGGCAGGGACGCACGCTGGTCCTGATCGGTCACGCGGGCCATCCCGAGGTCGAAGGCACGATGGGCCGAATTCCGGGACGCGTGCATCTGGTGCAAAATGAAAGCGAGGTCGCGGCGCTCGCTATCGCGACCGATGCGCCTGTCGCCTACGTGACGCAGACGACATTGAGCGTGGACGACACACGCGCCATCATCGCCGCGCTCAAAGCGCGCTTCAGCGACGTGATCGGCCCCGATACCAAGGACATCTGCTACGCCACGCAAAACCGCCAGGCCGCAGTGCGCGACCTGGCGAAGCACGCCGACGTCGTCCTGGTGGTCGGCGCGACGAACAGCTCGAACTCGAACCGGCTGCGGGAGATCGGTGCTGAAGCGGGCGTGCCGACCTACCTGATCGCCGACGGCAGCGGGCTCGACCCGGCGTGGGTGCGGGGCGCTCGCGTGGTCGGCCTGACCGCCGGCGCTTCGGCGCCTGAAGCGCTCGTCGATGAGGTTATCGCAGCGTTGCGGCGCATCGAAGAGGTGGACGTTTCCGTCATGCCGGGCGTTGAAGAAAACATTCAGTTTCGCCTTCCGGCGGAACTGGCAAACCGTTAGCGGCTCGGATCGAGCTCGAGGATTATCGTGGGAATTCCTTTCATACAGAAAGCATACGTCGGCGCCTACGTCGTTCGCCAGCAGCTCGCTCGCAGAAAACGCTATCCGCTGGTGCTGATGCTCGAGCCGCTGTTCAGGTGCAATCTCGCGTGCTCGGGCTGCGGCAAGATCGATTACCCCGAAGCGATACTCGATCAGCGCCTTTCGCTGAAAGACTGTCTGGCGGCGGTGGATGAATGCGGTGCGCCGGTCGTATCGATCGCGGGCGGCGAGCCGCTGCTGCACAAGGAAATCTCGGCCATCGTCGAAGGCATCATCGAGCGCAAGAAGTTTGTCTATCTGTGCACCAACGCGCTGCTGCTCGAAAAGCGCCTGAGCCAGTTCAAGCCGAACCCCTTTTTCGTGTGGTCGGTGCACCTCGACGGCAACGAGCAGATGCACGATCAGTCGGTGAGCCAGAAGGGCGTGTACAAGCGTGCGGTGGCCGCCATACGTGCTGCCAAGGCGCGCGGCTTCCGGGTCAACATCAACTGCACCTTGTTCAAGGGCGCTGACGCCGAGCAAGTCGCCGCGTTTTTCGACGAAGCTCACGCAATCGGTGTCGATGGCATCACGGTGTCGCCCGGTTATGCCTATGAGCGCGCGCCCGATCAGCAGCATTTTCTCCATCGCACGGCCACCAAACAGCTTTTCAGGGATGTGCTGGCACGCGGGCGCGGCGGGCGTGCATGGTCATTCAGCCAGTCGAGCCTCTTTCTCGATTTCCTGGCCGGCAACCAGACTTATCACTGCACGCCGTGGGGCAATCCGACGCGCACGGTGTTCGGCTGGCAGCGGCCGTGCTATCTGCTGGGCGAAGGCTATGCGCCGACTTTCAAGGCGCTGATGGAGGAAACGGACTGGGACCGCTACGGAACCGGCAACTACGAAAAGTGCGCCGACTGCATGGTGCACAGCGGTTTCGAAGCCACTGCCGTACAGGACACCATCAAGCATCCGTTGAAAGCGCTCGCCGTGAATCTGCGCGGGGTGCGCACCGAAGGCGAGATGGCGCCCGAGCTGCCTTTGAACCGGCAACGCCCGGCTCAATACGTGTTCTCACAGCACGTCGAGGTGAAGCTTTCCGAGATCACCAAAACCAAGGCTGTCGCCCAGGAGCCTGCGACCGCGCCGTAACCCGCGCATCGCGGCGTGCGCGTCGAGTGCGGCGCGCGCGAGCAGCGGGAACTGGCCGGGCTCGCGTAGCAGCGAACCCAGCACGCGGATCACATCGACGCTGCCGTCCCCACGCAATCCGATCGCTGCCGCGGGGGGCAGGGGGCGCCGCGCGGGATCCGACACCACCCGCAGCGCGGCGAACGGGATGCCGTGCGCCGCGGCGAGCCTTGCGGCGATGTGTGATTCCATATCGACCGCCACTGCACCCGACGACCTGAACAGGACGCTTTTGTCGTCCACGCTCGTGACCACGTCATCGACGCCGGCGATGTCGGCACGCAGCACCGACCCGAGCCGGCGCTCGAGCGCGTCCGACCACGCCTCGTGCACGGGCCATCGGGCACCGTCGTCGAATACCGCGCGCGCGACAATGAGCGTCCCGGGCCGCAGCGCCGGGTCGAGCGCGCCGGCGATCCCGAAGCTGATGATCGCTTTCGTCCCGCGTGCGATCGCGGCATCGATCCGCAAGGCGAGTGTGGCGCTCTGTCCCCCGCCCGCGATCGTCGAGACCTCCGGCCCCCGCGCAATCCGCGCCTCCGCCGCCAACCCGGTCACCGCGAGCACTCTAATCACGTTACGCCGATGCACTCGTCATGACTTCCGCTGGTGTAATCATGCTCAAATTCGCATCATATTTCGCCTTCCGTTCATGCTGAGCATGAACGCTGTGAAGTGGAAGCACGACGGGCACGTTTTCGTTGTTCATCCTTCGACTTCGGCACCCGTTGCCTACGCTCAGGACGAACGGATTGTGAAGCGAACTTATG
>JBKJKJ010000131.1:0-10706 GCA_046597455.1 Burkholderiales bacterium | reverse complement strand
GCTGATCACCGACGATGCCCGTATCGTTGATCCGAAAGCCTGCCAGCTCGAAACGTGGGTGCGCCGCAACGTCGGGAGCACCGAATACTGGGCCCTGCCGGCGTGCAATCCCACGGGCAATGTCGAGCTCACGTTCGGTGGCGCGATGACCCGCGAGCTGGGGCCCACCGCCACGACAGATGTCCAGATACAGGCCAAGACTATTTTCAAAAAGCTCGAGCCGAACGGATGGGGAATCGGACTCGCTGTCGGCAACCTGCGTCATCCGAACCTGCGCCGCCGCGATTTCGCGTCCGACCTCTACGGGTATGTACCGACCAGCGTGTCGTTCGCGGATGACAGACTGGTGTTGCATACCAATGTCGGTGCGTTGCGCCCCGAAGACCGCAGCGCGCACCGACTGGTGTGGGGCGTAGGCGCTGAGTTGAAGCTGCACGAGCGCCTTTATTTAATCCCCGAAATATTCAATCAAACCGGCGGCCGTCCGCTTTTCCAGGCGGGGCTGCGTTACTGGGTGATACCGAGCCGACTGCAGATCGATGCGACGTACGGCGATCGGCTGGGCGCAAGTCGCGACGAGCGCTGGTTCTCATTGGGCCTGCGAGTGCTCACGCCAGCCTTCCTGCCCTGACGCTGCACGGCAGGAAACGCTTTGCGAAACGTCCCGCAGAATCTAGAATTGCGCGGGCCTTCCGTTCATGTCCGGCCGTCTCCAGTGGCGGCATCCGGGCGCGGCGAGCGCCTGCGACTCTCCCGCCGGGACCGCATCTTGCCTTCCGGACTCATTCCCTGAGGAAAAAATATGAAATCGCTAGCGTCGAGCGCCCTCGTCAAGGTCCTTAGGAAGCACGAGCCCGGAATCGTGACCGCGTGGTTGAGGAATCAGCAGTCGTCGCCTGCGTATCGTCCGGATCTCATCAAGGAAAGTGAGCTGGATCAGCAGTCGCGCGAATTTCTGAAAACGCTGCTGCAAACGCTGCAGAAGGCCCCTTCCGACGATATCGAATCGGCGGAGTGGACTGAATTACGCGATTTCCTGTCCGGTCTGTCGGGTTCGCGTGCACAACAAGGTTTCCGCGCCTCGGAAACGGCGGGTTTCGTTTTCTCCCTCAAGGAACCCCTTTTCGCGCTGCTTGGCGATGAGTTCAAGGACGATCCGCAAGGTCTGATGGAGGCGGTCGGGAGTATCACCGAGGTCCTCGACAAGCTCGGATTGCATACCACCGAGCTCCATCAGAAAAGCCGTGAACACATCATCTCGCGCCAGCAGCGCGAGCTTCTTGAGCTGTCGACTCCGGTCGTGCAACTCTGGGACGACATCCTGGCGTTGCCTCTGGTCGGCACGCTCGACAGCGCCCGCGCCCAGGTCGTGATGGAGACGCTGCTACAGAAAATCGTCGACACCGAAGCATCGATCGCGATCATCGACATCACGGGGGTCCCGACGGTCGACACGCTGGTCGCGCAGCACCTGCTCAAGACGATCGCGGCGACGCGTCTGATGGGCGCGGACTGCATCATCAGCGGCATACGGCCGCAAATCGCGCAGACCATCGTCCACCTGGGCGTCGATCTCGGGGAAGTGGTGACCAAGGCCACGCTCGCCGATGCGTTTGCCGTTGCGCTGAAGCGCACGGGCGCGCGGATCGGCGGTCCTGCCCGCGGTTCCTGAGATACCGTCATGGAGCGCATACCGATACTCAAGATGGGCCGCCTCCTGCTGGTGACGATCCAGGTCGACATGCATGACCGGCTCGCGATGAACCTGCAGGACGACCTGACCAACCGGATCGCTGCCGAGGGGACGCACGGCGTGCTGATCGACATTTCGTCACTCGACATGGTCGATTCGTTCATCGGCCGCATGATCGCCAACATCGCAGCCATGGCGCGCGTGCTCGACGCCGAGACCGTCGTCGTCGGGATGCAGCCTTCGGTGGCGATCACGCTCGTGGAGCTCGGGCTGCCGCTCGACGGGGTCTATACCGCGCTGAACGTGGAAAAAGGCATGGCGCTTCTCGATCGGCGCATGCGCGAGCGCGCCTAGGAGCTTGTCGGACTTGCGATGCGACAAGCTCCTTATGCAAAACCGGCCGGCGGAATTGAAGTCGAAAACATGTCTTTGAGTCTTTTTGAAATGATAGTTTGTGGACACCGGGCCGGTTTTGCTTTTAGCAGCCTGTCCCGACTGGCAAGTCCGACAGGCTGCTAGCACGCGGGAGACCTATCGTAGTCATGGCGATCAACCCCAGCACGCTGCCCATACGTGCGTCGGAAGACATCGTGCGTATGCGCCAGGCCGTACGCGAGCGTGCGGTGGCGCAAGGTTTCAGTCTGGTCGACCAGACCAAGATCGTGACGGCGGCGAGCGAGCTCGCCCGAAACGCGCTGGATTACGGCAAAGGCGGCGAAGTGCTCATTGAATCCCTCGGCAATGGCGTGCGTTTCGGGGTGCGCCTCACGTTCTCGGATCGCGGGCCCGGCATACCGGACATCGAGCTCGCCCTGCGCGACGGGTTTACGTCGGGCCACGGACTGGGGCTCGGCCTGGGCGGTTCCAAACGTCTGTCACACGAATTCTCGATCGAATCCCCACCCGGCGGCGGCACGCGGGTGACGATTACGCGATGGCGATGATGCGCCAGATCGCCGTCCTCGTGACCGAATCGAGCCAGGTGGCAGAAGCGCGTCGACACGCCGTTGCGCTCGCGAAGTCGCAGGATTTCAGCGAAGAGCGTGCGGGCGCCGTTGCGCTGGTCGTCACCGAAGCCGCGACCAACCTCATCAAGCACGGCGGGGGCGGCACCATCCTGCTGCAACCGCTGGCTGTGGGCGGCGGTGGGGAGGAATCCGCAAGCCCGGGTGTGGCGGGCGCAAAAGGTGTGGAGCTCATCGCACTGGACCGAGGTCGCGGCATGGCGAACGTTGCCGCCAGCCTGCGCGACGGCCATTCCACTGCAGGCAGCCCGGGTCTGGGGCTGGGGGCCCTCTCCCGCGTAGGCTCCGACTTTGACGTATATTCACAACCGGGCGCCGGCACCGTGCTTCGTTGCGTGGTGTGGGCGGATAAGCCGCCTCCGCCGAATGCCGAGGTCGAGAGCGGGGTCGTGTGCGTTCCCATGAATGGAGAATCGGTTGCCGGCGACGATTGGGCGTTGCGCGCGTGCAAAGGACGCTACGTGCTGCTCATCGTCGACGGTCTGGGCCACGGCCCCGAGGCCGCGCATGCGGCCGCTGAAGCACGGCGCGTCGTCGAAGCTCACATCGGGCGTACGACTGCGGAGCACGTCGAGGCCATGCATGCGGCATTGCGCAGCACGCGGGGGGCTGCGGCGGCTGTCATCGAGCTCAAGCCTTCGGCGCAGGTGGGCACGTTCTGCGGCATCGGCAACATCGGCTGTTTCGTGCGTGCGGAGGGCAAGAGTCGCAGTCTCGCATCGCACGGCGGCATCCTCGGCCACCACTTGCGCAAGGTTCAGCCGTTCAGCTTCCCATTCCCGCGGCGCTCGCTCCTTTTCGCGTACTCCGACGGCATGACTTCACGCTGGGATCCCGGCACCTATACCGGGCTCGAATCCCGCCATCCTGCGCTGATTGCCGGGGCGCTCTATCGCGATCACAACCGCGGGCGGGACGATACGACGCTGGCTGTCGTGCGCAACGTCCGCGAGGCATAGCGGTGAGCACGCGGATACTCGGCGCAGCGATCGATTTCGAGCACGACATCGTCTCGATTCGTCAGCGCGCGCGCCAGATCGCGGAATTGCTTCAGTTCGACGCGCAGGACCGGGTTCGCATTGCAACTGCGGCATCTGAAATAGCGCGCAACGCGTACCGATATGCCGGGCGCGGTAAAGCCGAGTTCCTGCTGGAAGGCGCCACGTCCCCGCAACTGCTGATCATTCGTGTGCATGACAGCGGTCCCGGTATCCCCGACCTGCAGACGATACTGGACGGCCAATACCGCTCGTCAACGGGTATGGGCGTCGGCATTACCGGTGCGCGCCGGCTCATGGACCAGTTCGAGATCCGCAGCGCACAAGGCGAAGGCACCGAAGTGCTTTTGAAGAAGATGCTGCCGGTCAGCGCCCCGTATTTCGGCCCGAAGCAGATCGCGCATATCGGCGAGACGCTCGCGATGAATCATCCGGAGACACCGTTCCAGGAAATCCAGCATCAGAATCGCGAGCTGCTGCGCACACTCGAAGAGCTGCGCGAGCGGCAGGACGATCTCGAGCGGCTGAACCGGGAGCTCGAAGACACCAATCGCGGGGTCGTCGCGCTTTACGCCGAGCTCGACGAGAAGGCAGTCCACCTGCGGCGCGCCGACGAGATGAAGTCGCGCTTTCTGTCGAACATGAGCCACGAGTTCCGCACGCCGCTCAACTCGATACGCGCGCTCGCGCGCCTGCTGCTCGACGGCACCGACGGACCGCTCACGTCCGAGCAGGAAAAGCAGGTGGGGTACGTTCGCCGGGCCGCTGAAGACCTCACGCAGCTCGTAGACGACCTGCTCGACCTCGCAAAAATCGAAGCAGGCAAGATCGAAGTCCGGATCGTCGATTTCTCCGCCGCCGAGCTTTTCAGCGCACTTCGCGGCATGCTCAAGCCTTTGCTCTTGAGCGAGACCGTGCAGCTGCGGTTCGACGAGCTGGACGAGCTGCCCCTGCTTCAGACCGACGAAGCGAAGGTCTCGCAAATTCTGCGGAACTTCATTTCCAATGCCCTGAAATTCACGGAGCGCGGCGAGGTGCGCGTATCAGCCACACTCACGGCCGACCGTGAAAGGGTGACTTTTTCTGTGACCGACACCGGGATCGGTATCGCCCCCGAAGACCAGGCGCGGGTCTTCGACGACTTCACGCAGGTCGAAGGACCGCTGCAGCGCAACGTGAAAGGAACGGGCCTCGGCCTGCCTTTGTGCAGGAAGCTCGCGACGTTGCTCGGCGGCACGGCAGGCGTGCAAAGCGAGCGCGGACTCGGCTCGACGTTTTTTGCGACCATACCCGTGCGCTATGCGGCCGGCGGCGACGTCACAGAGGTCGCCGCGGCGGCCGCTGTCGTCGATGTCTCGCGAGTCCGCGTGCTCGTCGTGGAAGACGATGACCACGCACAGCTCGTGTACGAGAAAATCCTGCGCGACACGGCGTACCAGTATATTCCTGCCCGCACCCTGCGCCAGGCGGCCGACGCGCTCATTCAGGAGCGGCCTGCGTCGATCATTCTCGACATCGCCCTGCGCGGCGAGCAGACGTGGCGATGGCTGAGCACGCTCAAGAGCGAGCCGGCCACCCGCAGCATTCCGGTGGTGATCGTCAGCACGACCGACGACCAGCGCAAGGCCTATGCGCTGGGGGCAGACGCCTATCTGGTCAAGCCGATCGAGCGCAACACGCTGCTCGCCCAGCTCGATGCATTCACGAGTAGCCGTGTCCTGCTGATCGACGACGATCCGGCGTGGCGCTATACGCTGCGCAAAATGCTCGACACCACGCGCCACCAGGTGATCGAGGCTGCCGACGGCGGCAGCGGGCTGCAAAGCGCGCACACGACACGCCCGCAGTTGATCGTGCTCGATCTCGGCTTGCCTGACATCTCCGGTGAAGAAGTGCTGCGGCGGCTGTGCGACGATCCGGCGACCCGCCACATTCCGGTATTCATCGCGACATCGCGGGACCTGACAGACGGCGAAGCGGCGGATCTCGCGCGCAGCGCGAAAGCGGTCCTGAACAAGCGCGATTGCGAGAACGAGATCGTGCCGAGAATGATTGCAATACTGAATGCCACTGCGTTCGAGGCACGGCCGTGAGACCACAGAGACCCGCACGCATTCTAAACGTCGACGATAACGAGATCGGACGCTACACCAAGAGCCGTGTACTCAGGCAGGCAGGTTTCGAAGTCATCGAAGCGTCCAGCGGCGCCGAGGCGTTGCGCGCCGTTCGCGATGAGCGTCCTCAGCTCGTCCTCCTCGACATCCAGCTGCCGGATCTGAGCGGCTTCGAGATCTGCCGGCGCATCAAGAGCGATCCGCTGACGAGCCGCATGCCGGTGCTGCACATCACGGCAACGGGCAACCCGGAGGAAAGCGAGATAGGCAGCCTCGAGAGCGGCGCCGACATCTTTCTCGCGCAGCCGGTCGAAGCGCAGGAGCTCATCACCGTGGTGCGCACGCTGCTGCGGCTGCAAACGACCGAGCTCGGGCTGGCCGACAGCGAGGAGCGCATGCGGCTTGCGACCGAAGGTGCGGGCATCGCCACGTGGGATATCGATCTTCGCGACGGCTCGGCGCACTGGAACCGGCAGTTCTATGCCCTCCTCGGATACGAAGCCGACGCCGGCGCAGCCACGTGGGACATGTGGCGCAGCCGCATCCATCCCGAAGATCAGGAGGCGGTCCGCGATGCCATGGAGCAGGCACGTCGCGGAGGCGGGCTCTTCTCGCTCGAGCACCGCGTCGTCCACGACGGCAACGCGGGTGAGCGCTGGATTGCGCCGTACGGGAAAACCCATGCCGACGAGAGCGGGCAGCCCGCGCGCTTCATCGGCATCGCCCTCGACGTCACGGCGCGCAAGCGCGAAGAGCTGTGGCGCGACCAGCTCCTGCGCCTCGAGCAGCGTGCGCGCAACGATGCGGAGAACGTCGCGCGCCTGAAGGACGAGTTTCTCGCGACACTCTCGCACGAGCTGAGGAGCCCGATGAGCGCGATCCTCGGCTGGCTGCACCTCATGCGCACGGGGCGTCTGAGCGCAGAGCAGCACGGCAAGGCGATCGAGACGATAGAGCGTAACGCCAACCTGCAGAACCAGCTCATCAACGATCTGCTCGACGTCTCCCGGGTAATCGCCGGCAAACTCGACCTGAAGCGCGAACCCGGGCTCATCGAAGAAGCGGTCGAAGCCGCGGTCAATTCGGTGCGCGTCACCGCACAAGCCAAGGCCATCGAGATCGTGAGCGACCTCGAGCATATCGGGCCGATCGAATTCGACGGTGCCCGCCTGCAGCAGGTATTCGGCAACCTGCTGTCCAACGCCGTCAAATTCACGCCGGAAGGCGGCCGCATCGGCGTGACGTCACGGCGCGTCGAGGACATGTACTGGATCGAGATTACGGACAGCGGCGAGGGCATCGGCCCCGATCTGCTGCCTCACCTGTTCGAGCGCTTCCGCCAGGCCGACGGTTCGACGACGCGCAGGCACGGCGGGCTCGGGCTGGGTCTCGCGATCGTGCGCCATCTGGTCGAGTTGCACGGCGGCACGGTGACTGCGGAAAGTGCCGGTCCGGGCGCCGGCTCCACTTTCCGCGTGAAGCTTCCGATCTTTGAGAATCCTGCCGTCGCGGCTGTAAACACCGCCGCCGAGCCGATCGCTGCGGCGCCGTACGAGGCGGGCGGCGTCGGTCTCAAAGGCTTGCGCATACTCGTGACCGACGACGAAGCGAGTGCGCGCGGACTCATGTCACAGGTGCTGGTCTCCGAAGGCGCCGATGTAATGATCGCGAGCAATGCGGCCGAAGCGATCGCCATCTGCACCAAATGGCGTCCGGTGGTGCTCGTCCTCGACATCGGGATGCCGGGCGAAGACGGCTACGCCTTGCTGCAGCGCCTGCGTTCGAGCGCGTCGCACTGCTCGCACGTGCCGGCCATCGCAGTGACGGGCTATGCGCGTGACGAGGACCGTGATCGCGCGACCGCGGCGGGTTTCGACGCGCATATCTCGAAGCCTTACGACGTCGAAGAGCTCGTGCGGATGATTGCTGCGTTCGCACGCCGCGCGCCGGGGGCGTAGGCGATCTGTGCTTGCATCGCGTGTGCGTGACGAATCAGTGGCTGCATTGTCGCGCTCCCGCACGTTGATCCTCCCGCTCACGGCGGCGCCTCGCAGCCTGTATCAGTGATTTAGAGAGTAATGTTCGCAACGGCCGCCCGCTCGGGAGCGGGCCCGTCGCTCACCGGTAAGTTCCTACCGGTTCTAGCGTTACGCGCCACTACCCCGGTTTATTCGCCTTTGATACCGGCGATTTTCGCGATCTTCACCCATTTCGCCATCTCGGTCGCGACGTGAGTGCCCAGTTGCTGCGGCGTCTTGGTCGAAGGCTCGGCGCCTTCGTTGACGAGGCGCTTTTCGACATCCGGCATGACGAGCACGGCGTTGATCTCGCGGTTGAGCCTGTCGACGATGGCGGGCGAGGTGCCGCGAGGCGCCGCTACGCCCCACCAATTCGCAGTCGCATAACCGGGGACACCCGCTTCGGCAATCGTCGGCACATCGGGCAGGATGATGCTGCGCTTCTCGCTGCTGGTCGCCAGTGCGCGCAGCCTGCCCGAGCGGATGTGGCCGATGGCCTGTATGAGTGAGGCGAGGCAGATTTGCGCCTGCCCCGAGATGGTGTCGATGAGCGCGGGCCCGCCGCCTTTGTAGGGCACGTGCAGCATGTTGGTGCCGGTCATGTGCTTGAAAAGCTCGGTTCCGAAATGGGCGTTGCTGCCGACACCCGTCGACGCGTAGACGAGCTGGCCCGGTTTAGCCTTGGCGAGCGCGATCAGCTCCTTCACCGAGGTTGCCTGCAGGCTGTTGTTCACCGCGAGCACGTTCGGTCCGTAGCCGAGAAATGCGACCCACGCGAAAGCTTTCAGCGGGTCGTAGGGCAGCTTATGGATGACCGGGTTGGTCGTAAAAGACGTCGAGATCACGAGCAGCGTATGGCCGTCCGGCGCCGAATTGGCAACGATGTCGGTGCCGATGATCGAATTGCCGCCCGCGCGGTTGTCGACGACGACCTGCTTGCCGAGTCGATCGCCCAGGCGTTGTGCCAGCACCCGGCCCACGATGTCGTTGCTGCCCGCAGGCGGGAAGGGAACTATGAGCCGCACCGGGCGCGTCGGGTACGCGGTGTCGGATGTCGCTGCGTTCGCAGCCAGGTGGGCGCAGGCCAGTGCGGCAGCGCATGCGTGTGCGAGCAGCGAGCGGGTGTGTAGCATCTATTCCTCCTGAATTTGTTATCAGCGTCGGCGCGCGCGGCGGCGAGCTTGCGATCACGACCCCGAGTGAGCGCCGCGCGGCGGTCGAAGGGGAGGGGCGGCAAATCGTAGCATGGGCCTCCACCTCTCACCCGAACGCTTCAAAGCAGCCCACGCATCGTCAGATGCGTTCCCAACGCGAGCAGTCCGATGAAAAACCACCGCCGAAACGTTTCCGCCCGTATTCGCGAGCGCACCCGCTGACCGATCCACATCCCGACCAGCGCCGGCGCGAGCGCGAAAAGCGATACGCCGCCGACCGATGTGTCGAGCGTGCCGTGAGCGACGAGGACCGCTGCGAGCGCGAGCGTGGAGACCGTGAATGAAATTCCCAGCGCCTGCACGAGCTCGTCCCGATCGAGCGCCAGCGCCGCGAGGTACGGCACGGCTGGAAGCACGAAGATGCCGGTCGCGGCGGTGACGAGCCCGGTGGCGAAGCCGATGACCGGCGAGAGCCACGGCTCGGCGCCCCCGGGCACCCGGATACGCACGGGACTCAAGCCCAGCAGCGCGTAGAGCACGAGCGCGACACCGAGCCCCATGGAGGCGTTGCGCGCATTTTCGGGTGTCATCAGCCCCGCACCGGCCCACACGCCGACGCATACGCCCAGCAGCATCGTGAAAAGCCGCCGCAGCAGGCTGCTCAGCCTCGGCCCCGCGGCGAGCTGCCAGACGTTGGTCACGAGCGAAGGCACCACGAGCACCGCCGCGGCCTGCGCCGGCGCCATGATCAGGCTCAGCACGCCGATCGCAACCGTGGGCAGGCCGAGCCCGACGACGCCTTTTACAAGACCTGCGAGCACGAATGCGGCACACACGATCGCGATCGTTTGCGCGTCGAGGCCGAACAGTCCATTTGCATATCCCATCGGCAGAGTGTGCCTGCATTGGGGCCGCGTGTACATGTGGAATACACTGAGCACGCGAGGCCGCTTGTGTTCCGCCTCCCCCGCGATCGGGTCGTCATGCGCCTCACGAAAACCAGCTCATTCTTCGACTCCACGTCCGACTACGGCTCGCCGGCACCGTCCGGCTGCAGTCACTGAATGAACACCCCGAACGCTTTGCACGACGTGATCATCATCGGCGCAGGCGCTGCCGGTCTCGCCGCGGCCGCCGATCTTGCGCGCGCAGGCTGCTCTGCACTGGTGGTGGATGCACGCAGCCGCATCGGCGGGCGCATCTGGTCGCATCATGACCCCGGCCTCGCGACGCCGGTCGAGCTTGGTGCCGAGTTCATCCACGGTGAATCGGAAGCCACGTTCGCGTTGCTGGGCAACGCCGGCACCGCGGCGATCGATCGGGCCGGCGAGCACTGGTCGCTGCACGATGGCGTGCTCCACCGGCCGGACGACTTCTTCCGCGACATCGTAGACGTTATGCGTGCCACGCATGCGCTGAAGAAGCACGATCTTTCGTTCGACGCGTTTCTCGATCGGGGTCTCGGGAACGCGCTGAGCCCGCAAGCGCGCGAGTCCGCGCGCCGGCTCGCGCAGGGTTTCGATGCTGCCGACACGACCCGCGCCAGCGCGCGGGCGATCGTGGAGGAATGGACGGGTGGCGCATCCGTCGAAGCGCCGCAATTCAGGCCGCTGGGCGGCTACGGCGTGCTGATGTCGCATCTCGCGAAGCAGCTGTGCGGGACAGATGTGCGTCTCCAGCTCGGCACGGCCGTGCGCGCGGTTC
>JBKJKJ010000094.1:0-3113 GCA_046597455.1 Burkholderiales bacterium | reverse complement strand
ATGTCCATTACTAGGTCAGCAAATCCTGGCTTCTTTGAGCTAACGGACGCGAGCGCATGAATGCGACCTCCTCCTCAACCAGCGCTCGATTGCGTATTCCGCTGAAACTGACCGGCGATTCCGTTTCAAACTGACCGCGAATTCCGGACGAATATGACCGGCCCCAGACCCCCCAGGTCAAGCGCTGTCGTTTGGTTTTACAGTCGGTGCTCTTGTTGCGTCAAATGGTGCGGCCGATCGGATAACGTGTTATCCAATTCCGAATCGAGCCACGCGTGGTATTTCTGCTTCAGAGCGGGCGCGATCAGCGCTTCCACGAGTTCGCCGTGGAGCCACTGGCTGACGCGACTGCGGCCGGGGTCGTTGTTTTCGTCGAGGCGCGCTTGCAGCCACGCGCGCACGGCGAGCCGGGCGCTGCGCGTGTTCGGTTGCGTGTTCAGGTGCAGGCTCATGAGTGTGGATAACATTTTATCCACGCTGATGGTGGTGCGCTTGCGCCCCAAGCTCACGTGGTAGCGCTCGTAGGTCATGCCTTGCCCCCTTTGCTGCGGTTTGCATGACGCATCGATTCGCCCTTCAGATGAATCTTGTGCGCGCTGTGCACCAGGCGATCGAGGATGGCATCGGCGAGCGTGGGATCACCGATGTAGTCATGCCAGTGATCGAGGTGGAGCTGGCTGGTGATGATCGTTGAGCGCGTGCCGACCCGATCATCGAGAACCTCGAGCAGGTCGGCGCGTTCGCGTGCGCCCATGGGGGCGATCGCGAAGTCATCGATGAGCAACACGTTTACCTTGGCGATGGCCGCCAGGCGCTTGCGGAAGCTGCCGTCGGCGTGCCCCACGGTAAGCTCGTCGAACAGCCGTGGCGCGCGCATGTAGAGTGCCGATAAGCCTTGACGACAGGCCTGCTGCGCGAGCGCGCACGCTAACCATGTTTTCCCGGCGCCGGTCGCACCATGAATCAATAGATTCTGGCCTTGGCGCATCCAGTCACAGCTGGCGAGGCTCGCCAGCTGGCTACGATCGAGTCCGCGGTTGCCGCGGAAGTCGATGTCTTCGACGCATGCATTGCGGTGTTTGAGTTGCGCCAGCTGCAGCAGGCGCGTGAGCCGTCGATTATCGCGGTAGAGCATTTCGCGATCGACGAGCAGCCCCAGTCGCTCTTCGAAGGCGAGACCGGCGGCGGCGCTCTGGGTGAGCTGTTCGCTCAACGCCGCGGCCATACCGTAGAGCTTGAGCCGGTTCAGTGTATCGAGGGTGGTTTGGACGAGCATGGTTCGAGGTCTCCTGATGAAGGGGTGGAACGGAAACAGTCGGCACCGCGCACATTGGCGTGCACGGGCAGACGGCTGGATACCGCGTTATCCGCGGGGAACAGATCGGGGTGCTGATCGAGGTTCGCTTCGAGGATCGACTTGATGCTCCTGCGCTGAGGCGAGCCGATGGCAAGCGCCCGGCGGCACGCCGCTTCCAGGCGTGCCTCGCCGTAGCGTTTGACGAGGTTCAAGAGTCCCAGGCAGGCGCGGTAGCCCTGCTCCGGATGCGGCCGGTTCTCGAGCTGCCACTTGACCACGTCGCGGGTGGCGGTGCCGATCGAGAGCGCCCAATTGAGCAACCGCCCCGGGGTCCACTCCATGTGCCGGCGATGGGATTCCGGCATATGGGCAGGGAGCGTCGTGTGCCGGCCCCGTATGGCCGAGCGCAGGTGCGAGGCGACGCGCTTACCCTTGAAGAAGCATTCGACCGTGGTGCTGGTCACGCGCAGCTCGAGCTTCTGTCTGACCAGGCTATGCGGGACGCTGTAGTAGTGCTCATCGGCTTGGACGTGGTAATCGATACCTACGAGCGCCTTCGTCCAGGTGGCGAACTGGTAGCGGGCGGTGGGCAGCGGGCGCATCGCCGGACGCTCAATTGCTTCGAATGCGCTGCTGCGGCAGCCGGCGAGCTTCTGGAACGGGCGGTTGTTGAGCTCGACGAGCAGCGCACGAATGGCCGCATTGAGCTCGGCTAGCGAGAAGAACTGGCGCTTGCGCAAGCGGGCCAGGATCCATCTCTGGACCAGCTGTACGCTCGCTTCCACGGCGGCTTTGTCGCGCGGGTGGCGCGGACGTGCGGCAAGAATGGCCGTGCCGTAATGGCGCGCGAGGTCCTCATAGGTCGAGGTCGTTTCCGGCTCGTAGCGGCAGGCGAGCTTGATCGCGCTTTTGAGTTGATCGGGCACGAGCAGGGCGGGCACCGCTTGCATGAACTCGAAGCAGCGCACGTGGGAGGCGATCCAGTCCGGCAGCTGCTGGCTTAAGCTCGCTTCAGCGTAGGTGTAGGACGAGGCGCCGAGCACGGCCACGAAGATCTCGGCGTGACGGATCTCGCCGGTGGCCGGGTCAATCAGCGGCACGGTCTGGCCGGAGTAGTCGATGAACAGCTTGTCGCCGGCGCGGTGCACCTGGCGCATCGAGCGCTTGAGGCTGGCCGCGAAGCGGTGATACAGCCAGCAGAACTGGCTGTAGCGATAAGCGTGGCCGGCATGGGCGGCTGCGTACTCCTCCCACAGCAGCGTCAAGGTCACGCCCTTGCGCTTTAATTCCTGATGCACCTGAGCGAAATCAGGCGCGGCGTAGCGCTCGGCGTGCGCTGCGGCAGGCGGATACAGCAGCGTCTCGAGCTGCGCCTCGTCCAGGTGCGGCGGCAGCGGCCAGGTGATACCGGCTTCGCGCGCTCGGCGCAGGTATTCGCTCACCGCACCCTTGGACACTCGGGTGGCGGCGACGATGCGTTCGTGGCTCGAGCCCGCCTCGAACTTCAGACGTAGAACTTCGATGATCTTGCGCATGGCTCTCCGACGCCGGGGCATTCGCTTCTCCCAAAAAAGTCGGAGAGGCTAACCCGTCGTAGTTGAAATCCAGCGCGAGACCTGGGAGGTCTGTTTCGGTGTGATCGCCGCGGTCAGTTTCATCCGGAAACCGCGGTCAGTTTCGATCGGAATCTGCGGTCAGTTTCGTCCGGAAATCGCGGTCAGATTGGTCCGGAATACGCATATAAGCGCGGTCTTGGCCAGTTGCGTGGGGTGCCGTGGGCCTCGGGGCGACGATCATCGAGGAGTGTGATGCGTTT
>JBKJKJ010000191.1:0-24360 GCA_046597455.1 Burkholderiales bacterium | reverse complement strand
GCCTCGTTGCGGGATGCGCCGCGGTCGCTGGCAGGCGCTGCGCGCCGTTCGCCTTCTGGGCGGGGGGCCGAACGCCGCTCCAACTGGTCTCTACGCTCGATCTGCGGTGCCGGCGCTTCGCGCGTGACCTCGGCTCGCGGGGTAACGGTTGCCGGGACAGGGGCCACTGAAGGCACCTCGTGCGGCGTCGCCCTGCGGTCCTCGCGTGGCGGCCGCGATTCCGGCGTGCCCGCCGGCGGCGCCTCGGTCACCGCGCGCCTTCGCTCTTCGTCCCCTGCGCGCGGCGCCAATGGCGCCTGCGGTGGCACAGTCGATGCCGCCGGTGCAACAACGGGTGCGACAGCGCCGGTACGGGGCGCGGGGCTCGGGCTGAGTGTTGAAGCGGGGCCGGGCTGGCCCGTTGCCGACCGCTGCGCGGACGGTGTGGTTGGCGCCGCTTGCGGAAGCGCTCTTTCCGCCCCCCTGCCTGCACCCCGCTCGCTGCCCATCACACGCTCCCGCAGCTCGGTCTCGGCGCGACGTGCGCCGGGGTCCTGCAGCGATACGCTCGACTGACCCACAGGCGTGGGCGGCGCGGTGACTGCCAGGACTTCGCGCGCCGCAGCGTGTGCCGGCGGGCGGTGGCCCAGACGTTCGTGCGCCAGGCTTTCGCGTATTGGTTCGGCCGGCGGCTTCGCCTGCTCGAGCCCGGCCTTCGCGAGCTCTGCGGGGGCCACGCTGAGGCTGGCCTGAGCGACCGGCCTCGCCGATACGAACGCCTGCCGGGGAACGACCGTCACTGCATGCGGGTTGTCGCGATAGGCGTAGCGGACGTTGTTCGTGTTGGTGACGCTCGTGTTGTTGTTGTAGACGTTCGTCACATTGTTGACATGGGTGACGTTGACGTTCCGTACGTAGGTGTCGCTCGCCCGGTACCAAGGACGATAAGGTTCGCGCCATCCGAGCGGAAACCAGCCGACGGCGGGACCGCTGCTCACGGAGACCGAAAAGCCCGCTCCGCCAACGAACGCGACGAGCGCCGGCGCATACACCGGACGGCGCACCATTGCACCCGGCGCCCACGCCCAGTAACCGTCCGTCTGTACCCAGCGTCCGTAATGAAAAGGCGCGAATCCCCACGGCGCATCGTCGACCCACGTCCATCCCCAGGGCGACACCCAGGCCCAATGCCCGTAGCGATACGGCGCCCAGTTGGAGGCAACGCGTGTGGGTGTCCACACTGCGCCGTATTCCGGGACCGTACGCCACGAACCGTACTGGTCGAGGTCTTCGTAGCCGGTCATGTCGCGCGAAACATAGCGGGTCGACGTGACCCGGTCTTCGCGGCGATCGCGCTCGGCGCTCCAGCGATCGAAATCGTCGCCGGGGCTATACGCAGCCACTTCGAACGCGATGCCCTGCGCGGAGATCACGGCGGACTGGCTCGAAGGAACCGTCACGGTTCGGTTCGGCGTGACCACGTCAGCCTGCCCGAAATTCACGAGCACGCGGGTCGTGTCGCTCTGCGGATCGGCGCTGATGCGATAACTGCCGGGCTGACGTATGACGACCGCCCCCGCCGGAGTGGCGATTTCGACGATGTCGCCGCGGGCAAGCTCTCGCACGCGCAGGTTCACCGCGCCTTGCGCGAGTCGCAGCTGGAGCGTCTCGTCGTCGAGATTGAGGATGTCCAGGCTCGTCAGCGCGGCAAGGCGCAGCGCCGTCGATCCCACGTGCAGCTCGGCGCGTGCTGCGTTGTCCGCCCACAGACGGTCACCGCCCGTGAGCGGCCGGTTGACCACCGCCTGAGTCCAGGCGTCCGGCGCCTCGGCAGGCGCGAATGATACCGGCCCCGAGATCTGGTTGAGACGAGCGACGCGGCCCGGCGGATCGGCGTAAGCGGCTGCGCCGGATGCGATCAACAGTAACGCCAGTAAGACTTTCAGCGCCCGCATCATGACTAACCCTCCTCACTGAAGCGTGGCACTCATCCGCGAGTCACCGTGCGAATGAGGCAAAGACGGTAACCGGGAGAATCCAGGATCTCCGATACGCTTACCGTGCTTAGCACTTCGAGTCCAGTGTAGGGCGCAGGTTTGCGCGAATCGCGCTTAATTACACTCGTTTACACTTTACGCCGCGTTGCGGCGGAGGGGGGCTCGATGCGGCGTTCCATGCGGCCCCTCTGGCAGATTCCGGGGCACCCGACCGGGTCGGTCTGGCCCACGTGACGAAATCCTGCGCGAAGCCTCAATTCATCGCGCCGGCAAGGCGTTTCCTGAATACGCTGACGAGCTCGTGCTGGCCGCCGAGGAGCTCGAAGATCTTGAGCATCGTCTTGCGTCCGATGTCGTCGCGGAACCCCCGATCGCGCTGTACGATTTCCATGAGCTGCTCGAGTGCTTCGCGATAGTCTTTCTGTGCGGTGCGCAGATGCGCAAGCTGCAGCCGCGCTTCGAGGTCGTTCCCGTTGGTCGCGAGACGCTGCGCGAGCGCGTCCTCGTCCGGCGCGTCGGCGGCGCCCTCGGCCAGATCGAGCTTCGACGTGAGGGCGCTGACGCGCTCGTCCATTTGCGTCAGGGGCTTGAGCCCCGCGATTGCCGTGCGTGCTTCTTCGTGCCGGCCTGCATCCGCAAGGATGGCCGCGCGATCGATGCGCACGTCTTCGCTTGCCGGATCGCTCGCCTCGGCTTGCGCCAGCACCGCCAGCGCCTTGTCGGCGTCGCGCGTCTGCGCGTACACCTGCGCGGCTTCGCTGCGCAGCTCGTCGGCGGGTGAGGGAATGATGCGGTCGAGAAACTGCCGCACGCCGCTTTCGGGCAGTGCGCCGCTGAATTCGTCGACCACCTCGCCACCAATGAACGCCTTCACGTTGGGGATGCCGCGCACGCCGTAGCGCGCCGACAGCTCGGGATTTTCGTCGGAGTTGATCTTCGCGAGCGTGAAGCGCCCGCCGTATTCATCCGCGAGCTTCTCGAGGATCGGCCCGAGCGAGCGGCAGGGGCCGCACCACGGCGCCCAGAAATCGACCACGACAGGCACGGCCTTGGAGCCTTCCACGACGAGAGCGTCGAAGGTGCCTTTGTCCACGTCTACGGTATGCGCGCTCATCAGCGCTTCGCGCCGAGGCGCCGGGCAAGATCAGCTGCTTTTCCAGTATAGCTGCCCGGCGTCATGGCCAGCAGGCGCTGGCGCTCGGCGTCGGGGATTCCGTTCAGCCCTTTGATGAACGCATGCAACGATTCGCGGGTGATGCCTGCCTTGCCGCGAGTGAGTTCCTTGAGCTGCTCGTATGCACCGCTCACGCCGTAACGCCGCATTACCGTCTGTATCGGTTCGGCGAGCACTTCCCAGTTCTGGTCGAGGTCCTCGGCAAGCCGCTCGCGGTTCGCTTCGAGCTTGCCCAGGCCGCGCAGGCACGAATCGTAGGCGAGCAGCGTGTGACCGAGTGCCACGCCCATGTTGCGCAGAACCGTGGAGTCGGTCAGATCGCGCTGCCAGCGGGAAACCGGAAGCTTCTCGCTCATGTGCCTGAGCAAGGCATTCGCGAATCCCAGATTGCCTTCGGAATTCTCGAAATCGATCGGATTCACCTTGTGCGGCATGGTCGATGAGCCCACTTCGCCTTCCTTGAGCCTCTGCCGGAAATAGCCGAGCGAAATGTAGCCCCATGCGTCGCGATCGAAATCGAGGAGGATGGTGTTGGCTCGCGCAAACGCGTCGAAGAGCTCCGCGATCGCGTCGTGCGGCTCGATCTGAATGGTGTAAGGATTGAATTCGAGGCCCAGGCGCGTGACGAGATCGCGCGAAAACCGCTCCCAGTCCACTTCCGGATACGCGGCGAGGTGGGCGTTGTAATTGCCAACGGCCCCGTTCGCCTTGCCGAGCAGTGGAACGGCTGCGATGCACGCGCGCGCGCGCTGAAGTCGGTATGCGACGTTTGCCATCTCCTTGCCGAGCGTTGTCGGCGAAGCGGGCTGGCCGTGCGTGTGCGAGAGCATCGGCAGGTCGGCGAGGTCGGCGGCAAGTGCAGCGAGTCTTGCGATGATGCCATCGAGCGCGGGCAACATCACGTCTTCGCGCGCACGTTTCAACATGAGCGCGTGGCACAGGTTGTTGATGTCTTCCGACGTGCAGGCGAAGTGAATGAATTCGGTGACGCGCGCGATCTCGGCGTTGCCCGCGAGGCGATCCTTGAGGAAATACTCGATCGCCTTGACGTCGTGATTCGTGCGGTCCTCGATGGCTTTCACCGCCGCGCCGTCGGGCGGCGAGAAGCCACTCACCAGCGCGTCGAGCTGTTCGAGAGTCGCCGCGGAGAAGGCAGGCACTTCCGCTATCGCGTCCTCCGCCGCGAGTGCCTTGAGCCACTCGACTTCGACCAGCACGCGGAACCGGATCAGTGCGTATTCACTGAACAGTTCCCGCAGCGGTGCAACTTTGGCGGCGTAGCGGCCGTCGAGCGGGGAGAGTGCAGTCAGGGGCGAGGGGAGCATGTGATTTAAGATCGGCGAAAGGAGGGGGGCGATCGGAACGAAAGCCGCAAGTTCAAGACGCTATACTAGTACGCAATTTTAACATGCGGGCAGCGCCCTCCCGATTACGAATAACAGGCACGATTAACAGGCGATTTCATCGCCGGGAGGGCCTGCTCTTGCAGGTCTCGCCTCGCGTCCGGTAAGCCTTTCGCGCCGACTCTTACGATGCCACAGCAACGCACCCTGACGGATTGGGCGCTTCTCCTCGCGCTCGTCGCGATGTGGGGCTCGTCGTTCATGTTCAACAAGCTGAGCGTTGCGACGGTGCCTCCGGCAACGATAGTCGCCGCACGCCTGGGGCTCGGCGCGCTCACGCTCGTGATCCTGCTTTACGCGCGCGGCCAGCGGCTACCAAAGCCGGGCCGGGTATGGGGGAGCTACGCGCTGCTCGCCGTGCTCGGCAACGCGCTGCCTTTCCTGCTGATCACCTGGGGGCAGAAAATCGTCGACAGCGCCCTGGCTGGAATATTCATGGCGGTGATGCCGCTCGCCACGCTCGTCCTTGCGCATTTTCTGGTGCAGGGGGAGCGCATGACACTGCGCAGCGCAGCGGGCTTTGCGCTTGGCTTCGCCGGCATCGTGTTCCTCATGGAGCCCGCGGCCGCAACAGCCCTCGGCGGCATCTCGATACAGGTTCTTTCCCAGCTCGCGGTGCTGGGCGGCGCACTGTGTTACGCGGCGAATAGCGTACTCGCACGGCTGCTGATCAAAAGCGATTTTCTCGTCGCGGCGACCGGCACTGTCCTCGTTGCAACCGCCGTCATGGTGCCCGCTGCGCTCATTATCGACCGACCGTGGACAGCGCATCCGGGTTACGCATCGCTGGGCGCGATCGTATGGCTGGGCATCGGCCCTACTGCGATTGCGACCATCTGTTACTTCAGGCTGATCAGCTTGGCCGGGCCGACCTTCATGTCCCTCGTGAATTACATGAGTCCCGCGGTCGCTGTCTTTCTCGGTGTCACGCTGCTGGGTGAAACGCCGGGCGTGTCTGCTTACGCCGGTCTCATACTGATACTCGTGGGCATTGCGCTCAGTCAATGGCGCGGTAGACGGGCGTGAGCGGTGTGTTGTCGCGGGCGTTGTCGTCGTGCGCCGACAAACGTCATGTCGGCCCGCGAGAGGCGGCGTGCGTTGGTTTGAATGTGGCTGCGCTTGAAAAAAGCCTGATTTGCTCAATGTTTAGCGTCGGGCACCGCGTTTGCTAACCACAGGGTGAGGACTTCCAGACGTGCCGCGAATTGCGGTGTGAACAAAGGAAACAACATGAACGTCATCTACAACAGCGAGAATTACTACGTTGTCGAGTATCCCGCTCAGCATGGCTACGAGCTCGTCGACAAGCATGCGGCGCGCGGCGCGTACCTGGAGGGTGACACCGCGGCCATGTTCCTGGCGTCCATGAAACACGCGATTTCAGAAGATGCATCGGCGGAGCACGTCGATGAGTTCCTCGATCAGTTCGACGTGTTGCTCACGTTGCCGGTCGTGTTTCACTGAGGCGCGTCGCGCGGCGCGGCGATCATGTCGCTTGCGCCGCCGTGGAGCGCTTCGTGCACCGTGCGGGTGCCCGTTGAGCGCCTTCTGGCATCGTCAGCGCATTATTCGTGATGCGGGACGCATCACTCCGCACACCAGCCGCCACAGTTGGCTGCGAGCCGTTTCTTAACCCCGCCATCCCGGCTCGTGGCGATCGAGCATGCGTTTGAGAGCTTCGAAGTGAAGCTTCGCCTGCTCCGCTTCCCCGGTCATCTGTCGCGCGGTTTTTGCCGCGATGTCTTCGGTCACGCTGCGTAACGTCCGGCCCGTCCCCATCGCGAGCACCTGGAGCATGCACGCCCTTTCGAGGTAATAGAGATCGTCGAAAGCGGTGGCAAGCGTTTCACCTGTGACGACCACGCCGTGGTTCGCCAGAAATAAAATGTCTGCTTCTGCGAGCTGGCCGCACATGCGGCTGCCTTCCGCCTCGTCGAGCGCGAGTCCGTTGTATTCATCGTCGTACGCCACCCGGCCATAAAACTTCAGCGAATTCTGGCTGACCCATTCCAGGCGGCCGCGGTCGATGACCGTCAAGGCTGTCGCATAAGGCATGTGTGTGTGAAGCACGCATTTCGCAGCCGGCTTGCCGCGGTGTATGCAGCCGTGAATGAAAAACGCCGTGGGCTCGACGTTGTGCCGGCCGGTGATCTTGCGCCCGTGGGCATCGACCATGACCACGTCCGCGGGCGTGACTTCAGACCAGTGGAGACCCTGCGGGTTTATGAGAAAGCGGTCGCCGCGCTCCGGCAACGCGACGCTGAAATGATTGCACACGCCTTCACTGAAGCCGAGGCGGGCCGCCGAGCGCAGCGCCGCGGCGAGATCGATGCGCGCGAGTTGTTCGGGTTCGTCGTTCATGCTGCAGAACTCCCGGTACTGGCCGCGGATGGGTTTTCGATCAGCGCCCGTATCCTTTCCATCTCCGCTGTGCCTCGCAGTGTTTCCCCGACCACCGTGCGCGAGCGGTCCGTTGCGCGCGCGACCAGGTGGTACACCGGATCGGAACTGAACATGCTCTGGTATCTCGAAGCGATTTCAGGCTCGATCGATGCGATGTCAGCGCGTACGATGCGGCGGTGTTTGATGATGACACCGAAAAGCAGGCGCGCAGTCGAGACCGATTCCGGTTCGACGCGAACGATCAGTGCATTGGCAACCATGTAGACGGCCAGCAGCACGAAGACGCCGCCGAAAATCACGAATGGCAATGCGAAGCCCCCCATAAGGGTCGCACTGAGCAGGCCCGATGCGTCCGATGCGACGGAGGAAAGCGCCAGCATCAGGACCCCGGGAATCAGGGCGCAGAGTGCGCCGAACGCGGCCAGCGGCACCGCCACCTCGGGCATGCGCATCGGCGGGAAGTACAGCTCGACGCCGTTGGCGGTGTACGACACTTGCACGGTGCGCATGCGGCTGGTGCTTACCGGGAGGATGTCCGCGACTTCGCGCTCAGTCGAGCTGGATCTTCGCGAACTTCGCGACTTTGGCCCACTTCGCGGCTTCGACCTTGATGTAGGCGGCAAACTCGGCCGGCGAGCCGCCCGCAGCAATGCCCCCGTTCTGCAGCATCGCCTCCTTGCCTGCCGGCGAGCGCAGCACGGCGGCGATCGGTGCGTTGATCCGGGTCACCATGTCCTGCGGAGTACCGGCGGGCATGACGATGCCGTTCCACGAGCTGCCGTCGAAGCCTTTGACACCGCTTTCCTCCACGCTCGGCAACTCCGGCATCGCCGCAAAGCGTTCGCGTGTGGAAATTGCGATGCCTCGCAGCCGTCCCGACTTCACGTGGGGGATGACGCCGATCGCGGTGTTGAATGCCGTCTGTACCTGCCCGGAAATCTGATCGAGGACGGCAGGCGCCTGGCCTTTGTAGGGGACATGGACCATGTCGGTTCCCGTCATGGACTTGAACATTTCCATCAGCATGTGCGGGCTGGTGCCGTTGCCCGTCGATGCGTACGACAGCTGTCCGGGTTTCGATTTGGCCAGCGCGACCAGGTCTTTCACATTTTTTACCGGCAGCGAAGGATGCACCGTCAGCATGCTCGGAAGCTGCGCGAGCAGCGTCACGTGGGCGAAATCCTTGATGGGATCGAAAGGCAGCTTGCGGTAGATCGCGGGCGCGATGCTTTGCGCCACGGTCATGATGCAGATCGTGTATCCGTCGGGCGGAGATTTCGCGCACACTTCCATGCCGATGTTGCCGCCGGCCCCGGCGCGGTTGTCAGCGATAAACTGCACGCCGTAGGCTTTGGTCAGCGTGTCCGCAGTGAAGCGCCCCATGATGTCGGTCGGGCCGCCCGGCGGAAACGGAATGATGACGCGAACCGGCTTGCTGGGGTATTGCTGTGCGTGTGCTGTAAAAGTGCCCACGCTGAGCGCTGCGGCTGCGATGGCCGCGAGTTTGCGCGCGTTGATCATGCTGGGTTCTCCTCGGGTGATGCGGATTTATCGGGGGCGGGCAATTATGCCGCAACTGTCCACGCTGCGCTGCTTCCCGCCGACACGTGAAGCGTGCCGCTGCGCGCACCGATAGCCGGTCGCGTTGCACGGTGCGTGCGATACGGCTTTTCAGGCTCCGATCGCCGCGCCTTAGCCGCATCCTGAAGGACGCGTATCAGCCGTGAAAACCGATGGACCGCGATATTTTCTCGGCAGTTTCGCGAACCTGTAGTGCCCAGTCGCGCTGCAGGCGATCCGAAGGTGCGGACACGGACAGCCCGGCCACCACGCGGCCCTCATCGTTATAAATTCCGGCGCCGATGCACGAGACGCCTTTCTCGGCTTCCTCGTTGTCGAAGGCGTAGCCCTGCGCGAGCACGCTCTCGATCTCGTGCGTCAGCGCCTCCGGGTCGACGAGGGTGCTCTCGGTGTAGCGCGGCAGGCCGGTGCGCTGCGCATACGCGGCGCAGCTCGCAAGGCCGTCCTGAGCGAGAAAGATCTTGCCCACCGCGGTGATGTGCAATGGGGCGCGCGTCCCGATGATCTGCACGACTTTCATCATTGAATTTCCGGCGGCCGTGCGCTCGATGTAGACGACTTCATCATGGTGCCGAATACTCAGGTTCACGGTCTCGCCGAGGTCCTGATGCAAAAGCTGCATGAAAGGCAGCGCTTCCTGCCTGACGCTGATGCGCGATTTGACCAGGCTGCCGAGCTCGACGAGTCGGATGCCGAGCCGGTAGGTGCCGGGCTCTATGCGGTCGACCAGCCGGCTCTCGACCATCACCCCGAGTATTCGATGGGCAGTGGAGGGGTGCAGCGCCGTCTCGGTCGCGAGCTGCTTCAGATTGACCGGGACCGAATGGTGGGCGAGCGCGTCGAGCAGATGCATCATCCGCTCGATCACCTGAATTGAGGATTTTGTTTCTTTTAGAGCCAAGACCGGCTCCGGAGCCGCGACTGATGGAGGACAAATCTTATAGTATGAAATTTTGCGGAGCAACACGCACTGTGGGCGGGAGTATTTTGCGGCGGCGCGTTCGCCATCCCGGGGCGCCAGGCGCTATGAGCTGAACCGGGCTCCGCTACACTAGTGGGCTTATGGCCATGCATCAGAACCGCCCCGGCAAGGGCGCACGGGCTTCAACGCCGGGCGCGCCGGGTCCGCGCAACTATATGACGCCCCAGGGTTATGCGCGTCTGAAAATCGAGCTCACGCAGCTCCTCGATACGGAGCGCCCGGAGCTTGTGAAAGTCATCTCGTGGGCCGCCTCGAATGGCGACCGCTCGGAAAACGGGGACTATATCTACGGCAAGAAACGGTTGCGCGAAATCGACCGGCGCATTCATTACCTCGGCAGACGGCTCGACACCGTGGTCGTGGTGGACCCGGCCGAGCGCGGGGACACCGCTCAGATATTTTTCGGTGCCACCGTGACTTATGCGACCGCCGCCGGTGAGGCGCAGACCATCAGCATCGTCGGGTTCGACGAGGTCGATCCCGGGCGGGGACGGGTGAGCTGGATCTCGCCGATCGCCACGGCGCTGCTGCGCAAGCAGGCGGGGGACGTGGTGCGCCTCGCGACGCCGGGCGGCGTCGAGGAGATCGAAGTGGTCGACGTGCGGTACGAGCCGCTCGACTGATGCCGCTTCCATTCTTCACCGCCGCCCTCGCATCGTGGCGCGCGGCCTATACCGAGCTGCCGGGCGGCTATGCCTCGGCCGAGGCGAGCGATGCGGTCGTCAAGCTGAGCATCAAGGCGATCCCCGCGGGCCGCACGGCAGACACGCTCGGCACCGAGCGCGACGGCACGGGCATCGTGATCGACGCGAAGCGCGGGCTCATCCTCACCATCGGTTATCTGATACTCGAGGCCGCGTCGATCCTCGTGGTGACGCGCGACAGCCGCGTCTACCCCGCAAGCGTGGCGGGTTTCGATCACGCCAGCGGCTTCGGGCTCGTTCGCGTCATGAGCGGCCTCGCGGCGCCCGCAATCGAGCTCGGTGACTCCGGTGCCGCGCGTGAGCTGCACACCGTGACGGTCGTCGCGCACAGCGGCGCCGGGGGCAACTCCGCGGCAGCGGTCGTCGCGCGCCGCCGATTTACGGGGTGGTGGGAGTACATGATCGAAGACGCGATTTTTACGTCTCCGCCGCGCTACGAGCACAGCGGTGCGGGCCTGTTGGATGAAGATGGAAAGCTCGTCGGCATAGCGTCCCTTTGGGTGAGCGACACGCTTGAAATCGGCGCGGCTTTCCCCGGCAACATGTTCGTGCCGATCGATCTGCTCAAGCCGCTGCTCGAGGACCTCGTCAGCGCCGGGCGCCGGCGCGGGCCGGCGCGACCGTGGCTCGGGGTTTATTCGGAGCAACACGAGCAGCACGTTTTTGTCTCGCGCACGTTGCCGGGCTCGCCCGCGGAGCGCGCGGGCCTCACGCGCGGCGACGTCATCCTCGGCGTCGCAGGCCAGTCGATCGGCGGGCAGAGCGATTTCTATTACAAGCTGTGGTCGAGCGGCGAGGCGGGGTGCGACGTCATGCTGCAAGTGCTGCACAACAAGGCGGTGAAGCAGGTCACCGTGCGCACCGCGGACCGCATGGCTTATCTGCATCCGTGGCGGGTTTTGTAGGTGCTCGAAGGTCGCGGGGGTGTACCGGGTGCAACGCCGTTATACTGCGCTGGGTCTGCCGGCCCGCGTCGCGACCGGTGTCATCGACGTGTGCGGGAATCCAGGCTGATGCCCGGACTTCGAGTGCCAACGCAAAAGCATCGCTGTGCATTGCCGGACGCGGCTTCCAACGCTGACTAATTACCATCATGGACATAGAGGGCAGAATGCTGATTCGCTTGACCTGTGTGATGTGTTTCTCCGTGCTCGCCGCCCCCGCCTGGTCACAGGCGTATCCCGTCAAGCCGGTGCGTCTCATCGTGCCGTTTGCGCCGGGCGGATCGACCGATGTCACCGCGCGCATCGTCGCACAAAAAATCGGCGAGTCCTGGAAGCAGCAGGTCCTGGTCGACAATCGCGCCGGCGCCGGCGGGAATATTGGTGCGGATGTGGTGGCGAAATCGACCGCCGACGGCTATACGCTGTTGCTTGCCACCACGGGCGTCATGGCAATCAATCACCGGCTGTATCAGACACTGCCTTTTGACGCGGCTCGCGACTTCGCGCCGGTAACCCAGATCGGCGCACTGCCGCTCATCCTCATCGTTCACCCCTCGCTGCCGGTCAAATCGGTCAAGGACCTGGTCGCGCTGGCAAAAGCGCGCCCGGGGCAACTGAGCTATGCGTCCTCGGGTGTGGGGAGCGCGACTCACATGACCACCGAATTGTTTCGCATGATGGCTGGCGTAGACATCGTGCACATTCCGTACAAGGGCAGCGGCCAGGCGATGACCGATCTGATCGGCGGACAGGTCGGGATCGCTTTCGATCAGATCACGAGCTCGTGGCCCCAGGTCGAAGCGGGCAAGCTTCGCGCGCTCGCCGTGACGAGCGCCAGGCGCTTCGCGTCAGTGCCCGATCTCCCGACCATTGCGGAAGCCGGCATTCCCGGTTACGAATCGGTATCGTGGAACGGTATCGCCGCGCCGGCGGCAACGCCGAAGGAAATCATCGTGCGTATTCAGCAAGAGGTGGCGCGTGCGCTGCAGGCGCCCGACATCAAACAGCGCTTCTTCAAGGACGGCATCGAGCCGGTGGGATCGACCCCTGACCAGTTCGCCGCCCATATTCGTGCCGAGCGTGCGAAGTGGGATAAGGTCGTGAACGCCGCGGGAATCAAGCCGATCTGAGCGCTGCTCTCTCACAACCATGAAAGTCGGTCTTTTCGTCACCTGCCTCGTCGATCTGATGCGCCCGCGCATCGGCTTCGCCGCGATCGAGCTGCTCGAAGCTGCGGGCTGCGAAGTCGTCGTGCCTGAGACGCAGACCTGTTGCGGTCAGCCCGGATACAACTCGGGTGATCGCGCCTCGGCCCTCGCGCTGGCGCACAAAGTGGTCGCCGAGTTCGAGGCGTGCGAGTATGTGGTTGCGCCATCGGGTTCGTGCGCGGGGATGATCCGAACCCACTATCCCGATCTGTTCCGTGACGCGCCCGAGGACCTCGCCCGCGCGCAGGCGCTGTGCGCGAAGACCTATGAGCTCACTGACTTTCTGGTGAACGTTGCGCGGCTCGACGCGGTACCCGGGCGCTTCGAAGGTGCGGTGACATATCACGATGCGTGTGCGGGGCTGCGCGAGATGGGGATCAAGACCCAACCGCGCACGCTGCTCGCCAAGGTCCCCGGGTTGAGGCTCACCGAGATGGCACAGCCCGAGCAGTGCTGCGGCTTTGGCGGGACATTCGCGGTGAAGTTCGGCGAGATCTCGGCCCGGATCGCCGAGCGCAAGTGCGAGGATATCGCCGCGTGTGCAGTCGATGCGGTGGTGCTGGGCGATCTGGGATGCATGCTCAATATCGAAGGCCGGCTGCGCAGGCGCGGCGACGCCACCACCCGCGTGCTGCACGTGGCTGAAGTGCTGACCGGCAATACGGGCGGCGAGCGATCGCCCTCGCCAACGCAAAGGCAGGAGAAATGAAAATTGCGGTGATGGGCTCGGGCGGTGTGGGCGGCTTTTACGGCGGGCGGCTTGCCCACGCCGGTTACGACGTGACTTTCGTTGCACGTGGTGCGCACCTGGCGGCGATGCGCGAGCGCGGCCTCACGATCGAGAACGCGACGCAGGACAACATCGTCGTCAGCACCGTGAAAGCGACCGACGATCCGGCCACGATCGGCGTTGCCGATCTGGTGATCATCGCGGTGAAGCTGTGGGATACCGAAGCGGCCGCGCGGGCCGTCAAATCCATCGTGGGGCCGCACACCGCGGTGCTTTCGCTGCAGAACGGCGTGATCAAGGATGACATCATGCGCCGGGAATTCGGCGCAAAAGCAGTCATGGGCGGCGTCGGCTACGTCGCCACGCATATCGATCGACCTGGCGTGATCCTGCAAACCGGCGCTTTGCAGCGCCTGGTGTTCGGCGAGTACGACGGCAGCCGCTCCGCGCGTGCCCAAGCGTTGCTCGAAGCGCTGCTCGCGGCCGGCATCCAGGCCGAGCTTTCGGACGACATCAGGCGCACGTTGTGGGAAAAGTATGTCTTTCTCGTCGGGCTCTCAGGCACCACGGCTTCGATGCGCAGTCCGATCGGACCGATTCGCGAAAATCCCCAGACCCGCGCTTTTCTGCTCGATCTCATGAAGGAAACTGTCGCGGTCGGCCGCGCGCATGGCGTGAACCTGCCGGAAGACTATGCCGCGCAGCGGCTGCAGTTTGCAGACAGTGTCTCGCCGGCCATGAGCTCGTCCATGCATCACGATCTCGAGACTGGCAATGCGCTCGAGGTGGCGTGGTTGTCCGGTGGGGTCGTTCAGCTCGGACGCGCAGTCGGCGTGCCCACGCCGGCGAACCGCGCCGTATGGGACATTCTGGCGTTGCACGCGGCGGGGACCCGGAAGCGCACATGATCGCGCCGCGCCTCACTGTGCGGTCGTTTCGCGCGGTGCCCGTGGAAATTCCCATGCGTTACGCGCTCGGCACGAGTGCGGCAACCGTTCGCGCCGCCCCGTTGCTGCTGGTCGATCTGGAAACGGAGGAAGGCGTCACCGGGCACGCGTATCAGTTCTGCTACGTGCCCGCTGCGGCGCACGCCGTCATCGATCTGCTGAAAGACGCTTTCGTCGCGCTCAAAGGCAATGAGGTCGCCCCAGTCGACCTGTGGGCGCGGCTGGCGAAGCGTTATACGCTGATCGGCGTCCAGGGCATCGTTCGGATGTGCATGTCGCTGATCGACGTGGCGGCGTGGGATGCACTGGCGCGGGCCGCGGGCCTTCCGCTCGCCAGTTATCTCGGAAGCCTCCCGCGACCGGTGCCGGCTTACAACAGCAACGGGCTTGGACTCATGCCCGTGGGACCGCTCGCAGATGAAGCGGAGCAGCTGGTGGGTGCAGGCTTTCGGGCGGTCAAGCTGCGTCTGGGCTATGCCACGCTCGAAGAGGATCTGGTAGCGCTCCATGCGGTGCGCAGCCGCGTCGCGGACACGGTGGCGGTGATGGTCGATTACAACCAGGCGCTCAGCGTGCCCGAGGCGATACGGCGCAGCCATGCGCTCGATGCCGAAGGGGTGTACTGGATCGAGGAGCCGGTCCGCCACGACGACTACACGGGCTGCGCACGGCTCGCCGCGGACATTCGCACGCCCGTACAGATCGGCGAGAATTTCTCGCAGGTGTATGACATGCAAAAAGCGCTGACGGCCGGCGCGAGCGACTACGTCATGCCTGATGTCGAGCGCATCGGCGGGGCCACGGGCTGGCAGCGCGCGAGCGCACTGGCCTGCGCAGCAGGCATACCGATGTCCTCTCACCTTTACCCTGAAGTGAGCGCGCATTTGCTGGCCGCAACCCCGACCGCGCACTGGCTCGAGTACGTGGACTGGGCCGTGCCATTGCTGCGGCAGCCGCTTCAAATCGTCGACGGGATGGCGTTGCCCTCGGAGCGGCCGGGTAACGGGCTCGAGTGGGACGACGCGACGATTAAAAAGTGCACCATGGCATGAGCGAGCGTCGCAGCCGTGACCATCGTGTCGTAAACTTCTGAATGCATCTTACTTCCGATCGGTTCAAAGAGACCGCGCGCATCAAGCTCGCCGACCCCCGGCTGCAGGCTGCGCTCGAGAAGTTGCAGAGCAATTTCGTAAAAGGTCGCGCCGATCGCGTCGCCGAGCTCGACAACTTCGAGGCCATCCGCGACGCCGCGACGGCCATTCGCGACCGCGCGCTGGCGAATCTCGACCTCTATCTCACCGAATTCGAGCGTAACGCCACCGCGCACGGCGCGGTCGTGCATTGGGCCGAGACGGTCGACGATGTGAACCGCATCGTGTGCGAGCTCGCGGCACGCTACGGCGTGCGCAAAGCGGCCAAGTCCAAATCGATGGTCACCGAAGAGTGCGCGCTCAACGACGCGCTCGAGGCCGCAGGCGTGGAGGTCGTCGAGACCGACCTCGGCGAATACATCCTGCAGCTCGCCAAAGAGCCGCCTTCGCACATCGTCGCCCCCGTGGTGCATAAAACCCGCGAAGAAGTGTCGGATCTCTTCGAGGCCAGGCATGGGCGTTCGCGCAAGACGGTGATCGCCGACCTGACCCGCGAAGCGCGCGAAATCCTGCGGCCTCATTTTCTTTCCGCCGACATGGGCATCACCGGTGCGAACTTCGTCATCGCCGAAACGGGATCGACGCTGATCGTGACGAATGAAGGCAACGGACGCATGGTGACCAGCGTTCCGCGCGTGCACGTGGCCATCACCGGAATTGAAAAAGTGGTGCCGACACTCGAGGACGTCACCACGCTGCTGCGGTTGCTGCCGCGGCATGGAACCGGGCAGACGATCACGAACTACGTGTCCATCACGAGCGGCCCGCGACGCGCCGAAGACATTGAAGGCCCCGAGCACTTCCACGTCATTCTCGTGGATGCGGGGCGCAGCAAGTTGCTCGGCGACGAGATGCAGGCGATGCTGCGGTGCATACGGTGCGGGGCTTGCATGAATCACTGCCCGGTGTACCAGAACATCGGCGGTCACGCCTACGGCTGGGTATACCCGGGGCCGATGGGCTCGGTGCTGACGCCCACTTACGTCGGCCTGTCGAAAGCGCTCGACCTTCCGCACGCGTCTACGCTGTGCAATCAGTGCGGTGTGGTGTGTCCGGTTAAAATTCCCCTGCCGGACCTCCTGCGCAAGCTGCGCGAGCGCCAGTTCGAGCAGGGGCTGCGGCCGTGGACCGAGCGCCTGGGCCTCGCGCTGTGGGCGTGGGCCGCGCGTCGTCCCAGGATTTACGCCTTCATGGCGCGAACCGGGGCCCGCGCACTCGCATGGCTCGGCGGCAGGGACAAGCGCATCGACAACCTGCCTGGGGCGCGAGGATGGACCGGCGGGCGTGACTTGCCGGTGCCCGAAGGAAAAACATTTCGCGCGCTGTATGCCGAACGGCGCGCCGGCCAACGCCGAACATAGGTCACAAGCGCGAGGAGCCACCATGGGCAGCGACTGGCAAGACCGAAAGACGGGTGACGGGTGCAAGCTTCGGTTGCCCTGCCCATTTACGACTGGCTGCCGAAAGCATAGAGGAGAACGAGATGAACAAGCCGACTGACATGAAAACCACTGAGACCGTTGCAATGTGGGTGAACGGGCGCCAGCAGGCCGCGTCCAGCCCGCGCTCGGGCGACGTAACGAACCCCGCAACCGGCGCGGTGGTGCGCCGCGTTCCGTTGTGCAGCGAAAGCGACGTTGCCGCTGCGGTCGCTGCGGCGCAGGCCGCGTTCCCCGCCTGGCGCGATACGCCGCCGTTGCGGCGCGCGCGCATCCTGATGCGTTACCGCGAGCTGATCGATGCGAATCGTGACGAGCTGGCCGGGCTCATCACCGAAGAGCACGGCAAGACCCACGTCGACGCCCTCGGGTCGGTGCAGCGCGGGCTCGAAGTCGTCGAGTTCGCGATGGGCATTCCCCATCTGATGAAAGGGGAGTTCAGCGAGGAAGTCGGCACCAGTGTCGACACTCATTCGCTGCGCCAGCCGCTCGGCGTGTGTGCGGGCATCACGCCGTTCAATTTTCCTGCGATGGTGCCGCTCTGGATGTATCCGATGGCGATCGCGTGCGGCAACACCTTCGTGTTGAAACCTTCAGAGAAAGTGCCATCGACCGCCATGCGGCTGGCGGAGTTGTTCAAGGAAGCGGGACTGCCCGACGGTGTGTTGAACGTCGTCCACGGCGACAAGCAGGCGGTCGACGCGCTCCTCACACACCCCGACGTCAAGGCGGTCTCGTTCGTCGGTTCGACACCGATCGCGCAGTACATCTACGAGACATGCGCGAAGCGCGGTAAACGCGTGCAGGCCCTCGGCGGCGCCAAGAATCACGCGGTGGTTTTGCCCGATGCGGATCTCGACTTCGCGACCGATGCGCTGATCGGGGCCGCTTATGGCTCGGCAGGTGAGCGCTGCATGGCGATCTCGGCCGTCGTGGCAGTGGGTGAGGCCGGGGATCCGCTGGTAGCCAAGCTCAAGGCGCGCGCCTCCAGGCTCAACATCGGCCCGGGCAACGGCAAGGACATCGACATGGGACCGCTGATCACGTGCGCCCACCGCGACAAAGTGTCGGGTTACGTCGACAAGGGCGTTGCCGAAGGCGCGAAGCTGGTGCTGGACGGGCGCAATCACAAAACGCCCGGCCACGAGGACGGCTTTTTCCTCGGGGCTACGCTGTTCGACGACGTGAAGCCCGAGATGACGATCTACAAAGACGAGATCTTTGGCCCGGTGCTGGTGGTGCTGCGCGCCAAGACACTCGACGAAGCCATCGCGCTCATCAACGCCAATCCCTACGCCAACGGCACTGCGGTCTTCACCCGTTCGGGCGGTGCCGCGCGCAAGTTCGAGCGCGAGATCGAAGTGGGCATGGTCGGCATCAACGTGCCGATCCCGGTCCCGATCGCGTTCTTCTCGTTCGGCGGCTGGCGCGGCTCGCTTTTCGGCGACACGCATGTGCACGGGATGGAAGGGGTGCGATTCTATACACGCGGCAAGGTGGTGACGTCGCGCTGGCCGGACGCCGATGCGATTCCGACCGGGTTTCATATGCCCACACTCGGGTAACGGCGAGAGCGGCCCACATGAGCGCACGCGAGCGTATTCTCGCGCTCATTCGCGAGCGCCAGGGCAAGCGAGCGCATCCGGGCGCCGAGGAGATCGACGCCGTGCGGTCCCATCTTGCTGCACACCCGCGCAACGCTGCGCCGCGTGACGCGTGGGAACCGCTCGCTCGCTTCCGGGAGCGTGCACTGCTCCTGGCGTCCACTGTCGAGGACGCACCCGACCGGGCCGCAGTCCCCGCGCGTGTGGCGACCTACTTGCAGGAACACGGTCTGCCGTCGAAAGCGGTTTGCTGGAGCGAGCTCGCAGATCTCGATTGGGCGGCGGCGGGCGTCGCAACGGAGGCGCGTCCAGCGCGGGGAGATGATCTGGTCGGCATCACGGGCGCGTTTTGTGCCATCTCGGAAACCGGGACGCTGATGATGCTTTCCGGTCCCGACACGGCACCCACGGTCAGCCTGCTGCCGGAGACCCACATCGCCGTGGTGCGGCGCGAGCGCGTGCTGCGATCGATGGAAGACGCCTGGACGCTGCTGCGCGAACACGCCGCTGCGCTGCCGCGTGCGGTCACCTTTATTTCGGGGCCTTCGCGTACCGCAGACATCGAACAGACGGTTACGATGGGTGCGCATGGCCCGTACCGTGTCCACATCATCCTGGTGTGACTCGTCTGACTCGTACCTCTGCGGTGTGTGAGCTCACTGCCCTACGCGGCACAGAAGTGTTTGCTCATTGGGGTGTAACATTTACTGGAGCGGAAGGGCTGGGTCGGCCCGCTGTTGCTGCCGATAACGAAATCGCGGCATGCGCCGAGGCATGCCGTGCAAGCCCTTTTTTGTTCGCGCACTGGGGCGTCCTGTCGCGGGTGCGCGGTGCGCCGGCTGCAAGCTGGTGCGAAGGTTGCTATCCGCTCCCTAATCATTGAGAGGTCACACACTTTGCAGGTCCTCACACCCCGCGTCGATTTTGCTGCGTTTGTCGCAAGCCTCCCCCACGCGTCGGAGCGCGTATTGATGCTCGACTACGACGGCACGCTCGCTCCTTTTCACGTGCGCCCCGAGCTCGCGGTGCCGTACCCGGAAGTCGCCGCAGTGCTCCAGGAAATCGTGCACGCGGGCGGCACGCGGGTGGTCATCATAAGCGGCCGGCCCGCCGATGAGGTGCTGCCGCTGCTCACGCTCACCGAGCGGCCTGAAATCTGGGGCGCACACGGCTGGGAGCGGCTGCTTGCGGATGGGCGGCGCATCGTCGAGCAGCCGGGCAGCGACGCACGCAATGCGCTGACGCAAGCGGCGGCCGCGCTCGAAAAGATTCTCCCGAGTGGGGCGAGGCTGGAGCGAAAATTGGCGAGCATCGCTTTGCACTGGCGTGGTCTGCCAGAGGATGGCGCGCAGCGCCTGCGTGCCGAAGCGACGGCGTGCTGGGAGCCGGCCACGCGAAAAGGCGTGCTCGAGCTCCTGCCTTTCGACGGCGGCCTCGAACTCAGAGCCGTAGGCTGCAACAAGCAGTACGCCGTGAAAGCGATATTGTCCGAGACGGCACAGGATAGCCCCGTGGCCTACCTGGGTGATGACTACACCGACGAGGACGCGTTTCGGGCGGTCAAGCCACGCGGGCTCGGCGTGCTGGTGCGTCCCGAATTCCGCGAGACTGCGGCGGATGTCTGGCTGCAGCCGCCGCAGGAGCTGGCCGCCTTCCTGAAGCACTGGTGTGTGAAGAGGCAAATGGCATCGTGAAGCGCGAACGCGGTGGGGCCACGGGTCAGCTCGATGCGGGGCGCGGCGTGAATGGCGCCGGCATCCTCGCAGCGTGCGTTTCTTCGTTCTTTTTCCCGTGGACAGCCAGGCAAATAAAGAACATAAACAGGGCAATCGATGCGCATCGCAGCCGGCAGCAAACGCAAGCAGGGAAAGCCGCATGAAGCGAAATAAAGAACGCCTGATCGTCGTATCCAACCGCCTGCCGTACGTCTTCGCACGCGCGCCCGACGGCAGCTGGAAAACCGAAGGCGGATCGGGCGGGCTCGTCAGCGCGCTCGTCCCGGTGCTGCGTGATCGCGGGGGAACCTGGATCGGCTGGCCCGGCACGTCGGGCGACAGGACGGGACTCGACGATGCGCTGGCCACCGCGAGCAGGCAGCTGGGCTTCAACCTGGCCGGCGTTCAGCTCGACGAGCCCGACGTCGACAATTTTTACCACGGCTTCTCCAACGAGATCATCTGGCCGCTGTTCCATGACATGCCTTCGCTGTGCCTGTTCGATCCGAAGTACTGGCATAGCTACAAGGAAGTGAACAAACGATTCGCCCACGCGGTCGTCAAAGAGAGCGGGAAAGCCGATTTCGTCTGGGTGCACGACTATCACCTCATGAACGTCGCCGCCGAGGCGCGGCTGCTGGGGTGCAAAGTGCGCATGGGTTTTTTCCTGCACATTCCTTTTCCGCCCCCCGACATTTTCTTCAAGCTGCCGTGGCGCTCAACCCTTCTGCACGCGCTGTTGCGCTACGATCTCATTGGTTTTCAGACGGTGCGCGACCGCCGGAATTTCATCCAGTGTCTGCGCCTGTCGGAAGGGCAGGTGACGGTGCAGGGCAAAGGTAACGTGGTGGCGGTGACTGCCGGCGCGTACACGACGCGCGTTGGCAATTTCCCGATCAGTATCGATTACGGCAGTTTTGCCCGCCAGGCCGCATCGGCCGAAGTTTCGGCGCGCGCGGACGAGCTGCACCGGCTCCTGCCGGACCGCAAGCTGATCCTCGGCATCGACCGGCTCGACTATACGAAAGGCATCCCGCACCGGCTGCGCGCATTTCGCAATGCGCTCGACCGCTACCCCGAGTTGCGCGATCGTGTGTCGCTCATTCAGGTCGTGGTGCCGAGCCGCGTCGACATTCCCGAGTATCACGAGCTCAAGACCCAGATCGAGCAGCTCGTGGGCGAGATCAACGGCAACTTCATGCGCCCGGGCGGCTGGGTGCCGGTGTGGTACCTCTACAGCAGCCTCTCCCGCAGCGACCTGCTCGCTTACTATCGCGCCGCCCACATCGCGCTCGTGACGCCGCTGAAGGACGGGATGAATCTCGTCGCGAAAGAATACTGCGCGTGCAGCATCGAGGAGGAATGTGTCCTCATTCTTTCGGAGTTCGCGGGCGCGGCCGCACAATTGCAGCGCGGTGCGCTGCTCGTGAACCCCCATGACATCGAGGGTGTGGCGGATGCGATATATCGCGCCTACACGATGAGCGACGAGGAGCGGCGCAACCGGATGCGACGTTTGCGCCGTGGCGTGCGCGAGTGCGACATCTTCTGGTGGGTCGACACGTACCTTCAGGCTGCAATCGAGCGCGATCTATCGGATTATCCCCAGCCGGAGAACTATGTGCCTGAAGCGACAGGGGATTATGTCCCCATCTAGCCCGGGCCCGACGCTTGCTGTGAACGTCTGAAGGCGCGGGCCGTGATGGACCCGACACCCGCGCGTGTCCAACAGACTACAAGGAGTGAACACATGAAGAAACTCGGCGCAATGATCGCAATTACAGCGCTTGCAACCACGACCGCGTGGGCGCAAATGAGCGAACAATCCGGCCAGAAATCGGGCACGCAGGGTTCAAGAGGCGTGGTTACCGGGGCGACAGCCGGTGGGGGCATTGCGGTGAAGACCGATGCTGCCCAGGCGAACGCCAGCGTATCCGCTGTCAGCGGCGGCGTAGGTCTCAACGCGCGGGAAACGCTGCGCGGGTCGGAAAGTAACGCCAACACGAAAATGGTGTTTTCACTCAACACCGGCAATTACGTCTCGGATGTGCACGTTAAAGTGACCGACCGCTCGGGCCGCGTGGTCATTGACGACACCTCCAATGGTCCATGGCTGCTGGCACGGCTTCCCGCGGGCGGCTATACCGCAGTCGCGACCTACAACGGGCACGCCGTCACCCAGAAGCTGACCGTCGGAAAATCCGGCATGAAAACCACCCAATTTCGGTGGCCGGTGAGCGTGGAGCAGCAAGGTGTCGGCACTGCAAATGCTCAAGCCGGTGGGCAAATTCTCGGAACGGGTCCGCAGGAACCACAACAACGTTAAAGCGCATTTCGAGTTCCGCAGCCGCTGCTGTATAGTGACCTGAGCCGTCCCGCCTGAAGAGGCGCGGGCGGCTCACACACGTACTGGAGGGTTGCTGTGGCGCAGCGCAGGTCCTTGGGGATAAGGTCTCGGTTCCTGCGGCTCATGCCGATCTTCGCGGTACTTGCCTCGTGTGCGGTTCTGGCGTTCGCCTGGGTCCCGGTCTCGTGGGCGGGGACCGCTGCGCCGCGTGTAGTGGTCGTCAAGCTCGACGGGGCGATCACGCCCGCCACTGCGGATTACGCGGTTCGTGCCATCGAAAAAGCTGCGCGCGAGGAAGCCGAACTCGTCGTCCTGAAGCTCGCCACACCGGGTGGCCTCGACAAGTCGATGCGCACCATCATCAAGGCGATACTCGGTTCGGCGGTCCCAGTCGCGACCTTTGTGGCCCCGCACGGGGCACGCGCGGCGAGCGCCGGCACCTATATCCTCTACGCGAGCCATATCGCGGCGATGGCTCCTGCGACGAATCTCGGTGCCGCCACGCCGGTCTCGATTGGCGGAGGGGACGAGAGTGGCAAGCCGGACGGCGACCCGGGCAAGGAGGCAAAGGACGGCAAGCGCAAAAGCCCACCGAGCAGCCGAGACAGCCTGCGCAGCAAGCAAATCCACGACGCGGCGGCGTATATACGCGGGCTTGCGCAGCTCAGAGGCCGTAACGCTGACTGGGGCGAGCGTGCCGTTCGTGAAGCGGTGAGCCTGTCTGCGTCAGAGGCGCTGAAGCTCAAAGTGATCGACCTCGTGGCGCGAGATGAGCTCGACCTCGTCAAGCAACTCGACGGACGCAAGCTCACGATCAACGGGGCCGAACGCGTGCTGCGTACGGCGGGCGCCGAGATCACCCAGATCGAGCCCGACTGGCGGGTACGCCTGCTGATGGTCGTCACCGACCCGAGCGTGGCAGTCATCCTGATGATGATCGGCATCTACGGCCTGATCTTCGAGTTCATGAACCCCGGTTTCGTCTTGCCCGGGGTCGTCGGCGGAATCTGTCTGCTCGTGGGTTTGTATGCGCTGCAACTGCTGCCGATCAACTACGCCGGTGTGGCGCTCATACTGCTCGGCGTCGCGTTCATCGTGGCGGAGGCGTTCGTGCCCAGCTTCGGCGCGCTCGGCATCGGCGGCATCGTGGCGCTCGCCATCGGTATGCTCGTCCTCGTCGACCCGGAAACTGCGCCGGGGCTGCAGATTCCGCTGTCTTTCGTCGCGGCTTTGTCGGGTCTCATGGGATCAATCGTGTTCGCGACCGCGTATTTTGCCGTGAAGGCGGGCCGCAGGCCGGTGGTTACAGGCCGCGAGCAGCTTCAGGGCGCCGAAGCGGTCGTGCTCGAAGACTTCGAGGGCGAAGGCTGGGCTCATGTGCACGGAGAGACCTGGCGCGTGAAAAGCGCCGTGCCTCTGCGCGCGGGCGAGCGCGTGCGGGTCACCGGTTTGTCCGGTCTCACGTTGATGGTCGAGAAATAGCAGACACACTCAAAAAGGAAATACATGGACGCGATCTTGAATATGGGCCTCGGCGGAATCGCGCTGCTGTTCTTTATTTTCCTGCTCTTCTCCGCGCTGCGGGTTTTGCGGGAGTACGAGCGCGGCGTGGTGTTCACCCTCGGCCGGTTCACCCGGGTCAAAGGGCCAGGCCTCATAATCGTCATTCCGGGGCTCCAGCAAATGGTGCGCGTCGACTTGCGCACGATCGTCATGGATGTGCCGAGCCAGGATGTCATTTCGCGCGACAACGTCTCGGTCAAAGTCAACGCCGTAGTCTATTTCCGGGTGATCGATCCCGAGAAAGCCATCATCCAGGTCGCGAACTTCTACGAGGCCACGAGCCAGCTCGCACAGACCACTCTGCGCGCGGTCCTCGGCAAGCACGAGCTCGATGAAATGCTCGCCGAGCGCGACAAGCTCAACATGGACATTCAGAAAATCCTCGACGCGCAGACCGATGCGTGGGGCATCAAGGTCGCCAACGTCGAGATCAAGCACGTGAACCTCAACGAATCGATGATCCGCGCCATCGCCAAACAGGCCGAAGCC
>JBKJKJ010000453.1:0-4415 GCA_046597455.1 Burkholderiales bacterium | reverse complement strand
CAAGGCCGACATTTACCGCCGCCGCGAGATGCGTCAGCGCGAAGTCGCCGTCACCCTGCTTGCGGACATGTCTACGTCGATCATGCAGCATCTGCCCGAGGGCGGCGGCCGCCTCGTCGACCGGGTGCGGGCCGGGGTGCTGCTGTTCGCCGAAAGCATGGAAGAAGTCGGCGACAGCTATTCGATCGCCGGTTTCTGCTCCAAATATCGCGATAACGTGAGCTATTACAACATCAAGGACTTCAATGAGCCTTTGTCGCAGGACGTGCGCAGCCAGATCGGCGGCATGTCAGGGCGGCTCGCCACCCGCATGGGCGCGGCGATACGCCATGCCACCGCCCGCTTCGAGGGGATCGAAAGCCGCCGCCGGCTGCTGCTGATCCTCTCGGACGGCCGCCCCGAGGATTACGACGACGGCGGCGACCGGCGTTATCTGCACGAAGACACTCGCATGGCCGTGAAGGAAGCGGTCTCCAAGGGCGTGCACCCGTTCTGCATTACGGTCGATACGATGGCCAACCAGTACCTGCCGCAGATATTCGGCAAAGGCCATTACCTCGTGCTCGACCATATCAACAGTCTGCCCAACAAGCTGCCGGAAATTTACTTCCGCTTGCGGCGTTAGGCAGTGCCGCCTGCACCTTGTGCTGCGGCCGGGCGCACGATTCGATCCGGAGGCAGTTTGCCGCGCGCAGCGCGTGCGCTGTTTCAGCGAAACGGCAGTGGTGGTCGGGACTCGCCACCGTAAAGGAGGCGTATTGTGCGTGCGGGTCGCCGATCGGCGCCCGGATTGAATCGTGATAGCATCATCCGGCCAACCACCCAGGCTACCGCCTTCGACTCGCCTTCATAGGAGAAACCATGGCCCATACCCTTCAAGCTTTCGCGGCGCAATGCCACGACATCCTCAAAGCCGAGAATAATCCGGCGGGACGCAGCAAGGTGTCAGCGTTGCTGCGCGAAGCCCTCAAAGACGAGGACTTCGTGTCGAAGAGCTTCAGCGAGAAAACCCCCGAGCGCGAAATACTGTACGAAGATCCCGAGCTCGGTTTTTGCATTCTTGCGCACAACTATGACGGCCCGAAAAGCAGCCCCCCTCACGATCACGGCCCGTCGTGGGCGATTTACGGCCAGGCCCGCGGCGAAACCGCGATGAGTGACTGGCAGTTGCTCGAGCCCGCATCGGCGGACAAGCCGGGCAAGGTGAAGAAAACCCGCGACTACAAGCTCACGCCCGGTGTCGCCCACGTGTACAACGAAGGCGATCTGCATTCGCCCAGCCGGGTCGGCCCGACGCGTCTCATCCGCATCGAAGGCACGAATATGGAGAAGGTCAAACGGTTCAAGTTCGAGCCGGTGTGATCGGCAGTGATGAGGTGACGCGGTGATATGGAGTGACGAAGTGATGAAGTGATGGGGTGATGGGGTGATGGGGTGATGTAGTTCCGCCGCGCGTCTGACCGCAGTGCGGTTACCGCATCACCGCGTCACCGCAGTCAGTGCTGGGCATCCGTCGGTATTACCGGAACGCTGCCGGCGCGCAGATTCTGCTTGTGGCGGTGCCGCACCACCAGCATAGTGCTCGATACGAACAGCCCGAAGATCACCACCACGGTATAGATCGAGAAGTTGAGCCACATCAGCAGGGCATAAACGCTCAGCATGACGAGGATCGAGAGATTCTCGTTGAAGTTCTGGACGGCGATCGAGTGCCCTGCGCCCATCAGTATGTGTCCGCGGTGCTGAAGCAGCGCGTTCATCGGCACCACGAAGAACCCTGCAAGTGCGCCGATCAGGATCATCAGCGGTATCGCGACCTGCACGGTGGTCGCGAAGTTCATCGCGATCACGATGAGGCCCATCGCCACGCCTACCGGTACCACGTCGACCGCGCGGCGCAAAGGCACGAAACGCGCGGCGACGACGGCTCCGATCGCGATACCCACCGCGCACACGCCTTGCAGGACGGTCGCCTGAGAAAGGGAGTATCCGAGCGAGACTTCGGCCCATTTGAGCACGATGAACTGAAGTGTCGCGCCCGCACCCCAGAAAAGCGTCGTCGTCGCGAGCGAGATCTGCCCGAGCTTGTCGCGCCAGAGCAGCTTCACGCAATGTGCGAATTCGCGTACCAGGAACACCGGGTTGCGGCTCGGCGCGCGGTGGTCGACGCCGGTGTCGGGGATATAGAGGTTGAAGATGGCTGCGATCACGTAGAACAGGCCGATCACGGCAATCGCGGCCTCCGGCGGCGAATCGATGCCGGTGTCGATGCCGGGGAAGTCGAACTCCAGCAGCAGCGAGGATACCGCGTGGCTGATGAGCACGCCGCCCAGCAGCGTGCCGAGAATGATCGACGCGACGGTGAGCCCTTCGATCCAGCCGTTTGCGATCACCAGACGATGGGGCGGCAAAAGCTCGGTGAGGATGCCATACTTCGCCGGGGAATACGCCGATGCGCCTACGCCCACCACGCTGTAGGCCAGTAGCACCATGACGTATCCGGGCACGCCTGGCATGGTGAGCATCTCGTGGAAAAACATCATCAGGCATCCGCCGATCTTCACCAGGTTCGTCAGGAACATGACGCGCCCCTTGGGCATGGAATCGGCGAACGCGCCCACGAAAGCGGCGAAAATCACGTACGACACGGTGAAGAAGAACTTCAGCAGGGGCGGCATCCACGGCTCTGCGTTCATATGCATGAGCAGTGCGATCGCGGCGACGAGCAGCGCGTTGTCGGCGAGCGACGAGAAAAACTGCGCCGCCATGATGATATAAAAACCGAGGGGCATCGTGCCGGGAGGGCTGGAACGGAAGACTTACCGGGGCTTTGTGGAAGACCGCGCGTTTATACCATAATCGCCCCGGCGGGCGCGATCAGGTGCAGGGTCCAGCGAAGGTGTGCAGGTGCAGTAAAAAACGTTCAGGTAATTCCTCCCCGGGCTTGGTAGGCTCTGTTCTTAACTTCGACAGAATACTAAACGAATGGCCGACAGGCGTCTGCAAGTCTTCTATACCGTGGCGAAGCAGTCGAGCTTCACCAAGGCCGCCGAGCAACTCTTCATGACCCAGCCGGCGGTCACGTTCCAGGTCAAGCAGCTCGAAGAGCACTTCAACACCCGCTTATTCGAGCGTAGCCACGGCAGAATTGCCTTGACCCCTGCCGGCCGCCTGGTCCTGGAATACGCGGAGCGCATCCTGACGATGTCCGAGGAAATGGACACCCGCGTGGCCGATCTCACCGGCACCGTGGCCGGGCCGCTCCTGCTCGGTGCGAGCACGACCATCGCGGAATTCATCCTCCCGCAGATTCTCGGTGAGTTCAAAGGGCTGCACCCAGAAGTGCAGGCGCACATGACCGTGGCGAATTCGGAGACGATCGTCAATCGCGTAGCCGATCACACGATCGACGTCGGCCTGATCGAGTCGCCGTCCTATCTGCCCAGCCTCCAGAACGAGGTGTGCTGCGAAGACGAGCTGGTTCTGATCTGCGCGCCGGGACACCCGCTCGCAACGTGCAAGACGATCCGCGCGCAGAAGCTCGCCACCGTGCCTATGGTGCGCCGCGAGCCGGGCTCGGGCACGCGGGAGTTCACCGATAACTATCTGCGGCAATGCGGCGTCGCGCCCGAAGATGTGAGTCTCGTGATGGAGCTCGGCAGCCCGGAGGCGATGAAAGGTGTGGTGGAGACCGGCATTGCAGTCGCCATCGTGTCGCGTGCGACGATCGCCAAGGAGCTCAGGCTGGGATTGGTGGTGGCCGTGCCGCTCGCCCCGCGCCTCATACGCACCCTTTCGGTCGTCCATCCCAGAGAAAAATTCCGTTCTCGCCTGCTTACGACATTCGTCGACTTCGCGACGAGCCGGATGCGCGAGCTGGCCGCCTCGCACGCGGCCGAAGGGTGAGGGGCGATTAGTTTCGTGCGACCGATTTCCGCGACGATCGATCTGGACGCTCTACGCCACAACTACGGCGTAGCGCGCCGACGCGCGCCCGGTTCCCAGGCGATCGCCGTCGTCAAGGCGAACGCCTACGGGCACGGCGTCGAGCGCACTGCCGGCGCGCTCACCGGCGCGCACGGTTTTGCCGTGGTCGAGCTCGAAGCCGCAGTTCGCCTGCGCGATTCCGGTTACGCGCAGCGCATCGTTCTGCTCGAAGGTTTTTTCGAGTCGCGTGAACTTCGCGTCATCGTCGATCACAGGCTGGCGTGTGTGGTGCACAGCGCCGAGCAGATCGACATGATGCGCGATCTTGCGGCAGGCGCCGCCGTCGAGGTGTGGGCCAAGCTCAATACGGGCATGAACCGGCTGGGTTTTCAGCCGGACGTCTTTCCCGCTGCGTTGAAACGCATCAGGGAACATCCGGCTGTGGGCGAGATCACGGTGATGACGCATTTTGCGAATGCCGACGACGC
>JBKJKJ010000428.1:0-9615 GCA_046597455.1 Burkholderiales bacterium | reverse complement strand
TTTATCATCGCATCCGCATCCCGCTGCAGCAGAAATCCCTCCGCCATCACCTTCGCCGTAGCCTTTCTCACCGCCGCCACATACCCCGCGTGATCCGTGTACCGCTCTTCCAGCGATGGCCGCGGATCTCCACGAGCCATCCGCTCCGCGCGAGTCTTCGCAAACGGCACCATCCCGCCCGCGTACATGCAAAGCTTGCCTTTGTGGAAAGGCTTGTCGCCGTCAGCGGTGATGTTCCATCCGAGATACGTTGCCAGCGGCGCTTCGAGCAGCACGACCGGCACACCGCCGATCTCGTTGCCGTCGGCATCGACTTTCGGCACGAGTGTCCGGATGACCTGTTTGATTCGCGGTGGTGCGTTCGTCGGAATGCCGGTCGCGTCGTTCGGATCGAAACTCTTGCCCCAGTCGTAATCGATCAGCGGATTGATGAAGCCGGGCTCGGGCGCTGTCGTGCGCAGGCCCGGGATAGTCGGGAATTTCATCGCGGCCTTGGTCGGTTCTACCAACTGCCCCGCACGCATCGTCGGCCACCGGCTCGCGGGCGGCGGGGTGTTGCGCACGACCCAGTTGCGAAAGTGCACGCTCAGCGCGCGGAACGTCTCCGCGTGGGGCAGCGGGTTGCCGGGCAGCACGCCGTAGCCTGAATTGTTACCCGGGCATTCGATCGGCTGCATGAGCCCAGCGCCCGGCAGGCTCGTGTCGAAGCCGCCCGCGCCGCCGCCGTGCGGCGAGCTCGCGATGTAATAGCGGCGCACGTTGTCGGGCAGCGCGATGTCTTCCTTCGAACTGGTGCCGACCCATTCGGCGCCCAGCTTCAGCCCCCAAATTTCCGCGGCGCCGAACTGCTCCACGATTTTCGGACACGTCTTGGTCGCCATGCAGCGGTCCAGCACGCTGCGCGCAGGCAAGCCGCGCTTTTCGTCGGGATACGGAACCCACCACTGCGCCCCTTCGCTGCCGGCCTGGTAGAGCTCGACCACACCGTCAGGCTGCGCCCAGCGATGATTGAGCGCGATTCTGCGGCCGGCGATGATCGGCCACATGCCGTCGTGAACCTGGCGGTTCGCTTCGTCCTGGTTGAATCCGAAATGGATCCAGCCTCTGAGGTAGTTGCCGGATTGCGAGCGGCCGCGCGTGATGCTGTGCCTGATCTGGCCCGCAAGCGGGTTCGCGGTGCCGGAATCGTCCTTCGCCGCGTATTTGAAGAACGAGGCAACGTCGCGCCACGCGGCGAAACCGATGCCGAGGATGTACGGGTCTTTCGCGGTGTAGACGACCTGGTAGAGCTTCGCCGCGTCGTAGCCGCCTTTGAGACAGATCTGCACGGGCAGCCTGGTGAGCGGCATCGGCGCGTCGAAGGTGCCCCCGCCGCAGAACTTCCAGTCGCCGGATGCGATCGGGCGTTCCCCCGTAACCACCCCGTCCGTCGATTCGTGATCGCGCGAGGCAAGCTTCGCCTTCGACGTGTCCAGCGTCGCAGGCATATAGGGCACGGGATTGGTCTGCACGATGAGCGGCTGTGCGCCGATGCCGGAGCGGTTGATGATGCGTGCGAGTACGAGACCGGTGACCGACGAACCGTCCGCGTTCTTCGCGACCGGGACCTGCAGCCAGTGATTCGCACCGACTTTCATGGTCTCGCGCACGGTCGTACCGAGCTGCTCGCTCATCCCGGCGTTGTCGCCCTGCCACGCGCTCGCCAGCCCGATGTCGCCGAATGCGCGCTCCGAGGCATCGAGCACGACGGGGCGCCCGCGATTCGGAACGTCGTGCCACATGAGGCCACTCGCCTTGCTCATGTCGACCGGCTTGGTCAGCACGAAGGAGGCGACGTAGCGGACTTTGCCGTCTGCATCTTTACCGAGGTCGAGGTCCTGGATCAGCCTGTTGCGCGGATCGCGCGGATCGAGCTCACCGAATACGCGGCCCGAGACCTGCTCGTACTGCCCGGCGTCGCCGTACGCCGTGCACGCGGCGCCTTTGCAGAAAGCCGGCGCCCTTTCGTCGATGACGATTCGAGTCACACGCGCCTGAGCCGGCGCGGACCACACCACGACGGCCAGGCTTGCCGCCAACACGATCGATCGCATGTGTGCTGCCCCCTTTTTGCCTCAGGCAAATATGCCTATAGGCCATATGCGCCACGGCTGATGCCGTCGCTCGGTTCTTCGAGCATGATTCCCGAAACCGGGTGTCAAGCGCCAGCCCCTTTCACGCTCCCCCGGCCGTCGGCCTATTCGGCCGGCTTCGCCGGTGGTGCCTCGGGCGCCTTTGCAGATTTCCCCGGCTGGGCCTTCTTTGCGCCCGGCGCCGTTTTCGGTTCGGAATCGAAACGCTTGCGGAGGTTCGCGGCGTTTCTCTTGATTACCTCCGCGGTCTTCGCCGCCTTCTCGGTGACGTATTTCCTGAGCTCCGCGAAAACCCGCTCCGGCCTCGGTGTCGCGGTCTGCTTCGACTCGCGGGCACCGCCGTCCGCACGCAGGCTATCCGGGGCCGCGAAAGCCGAAGTCGCGATCAACGTGAGCACGAGAGCGGCGACGGCGCTTCTGATCATGGCTAACCGGGCGCGTGCTCTCATCCCCCCACGCCTTTCGAAACAATTCTGACAATTCTGAACATCGCGTTTCTCGTTCACGAATCTCTTTCCGAACGCATTATTGATAGCGGCCCTCGACGTCCTGAGTCGGGATGAACAGTATGAAGCAAGGTCCAAGGTCCTGACATCCGACGCTCGATGTCCTGATGCCGGACGCGCTCGGGTCGATGCTGTAGGATCGACTGAACTACCCGCGGATGGCGTCATGATTCGGATTCAAGGCAAGATCGCCTGCTGGCGAAGTATGGTTCGACGAATCGATTCCGGCAAATCCGGATGTCGACATCATCAGAATACGGCAGCGGCCAGCGCCGGTTCCCGGGCGGCGCAACAGCCTGTTCCTGAGTCTGAGCAACGACCTCGCGCAAAGCGAGAACGCATTATTCGCGGCGTTCGGATCGACCAACCGCTACAAGATCAAACGGGCTAATAACCGGGATGACCTCGAGTATCGTCACAGCGCAGATGCCCGCGCCGACCTCCCCGCATTCTGGGACTTTTACGACACGTTCGCCGCGCAGAAAGCGCTCTTCGGCTCGTACCGGCGGGGTTTGTCAGCGGCCTGCGACGCGAACCGGTTGATTCTCACCACCGCCTCGCACCAGGGTGAAACCCTCGTGTGGCACGCCTACATCACGGATCATCGGACCGCCACCCTGCTACACACGGCATCGCACTTCAGGGCGATCGAGCGCGAACGCCGCGCCCTGATCGCCCGCGCCAATCGATGGCTGCACTGGCGGGACATGCTGACCCTCAAGGCGCTGGGACATCGATACCTGTGCTGGGGCGGCATGTTCGAAGACGAGACCCCTCCGGAGCACGCGAACATCAACAATTTCAAGCGCGAGTTCGGCGGCGTGGAAACACGCGCCTACGACTGCACGATCCCGGTCACGCTGAAAGGCGGCCTCCTGGTGTCGGCCATTCTGTTCAACGACAAGCTGACCTTCCTGCAAAACCAGTGGGCTTTCCGGACCCACACCCGCCGGCGGGAAGCGGCGCAGGACGACATGCGCCCTTTCGTATCGAGCGCAAGGCCGATGCCGATCGACCGGGGCGCGCTTCATGCCTCCTCGCGACTGGGCGTCGACTAGCTTCGAACGATCACGTTGTATGATCTCCCGTCAGCGGCGTGACTGCTGACGCCGCCGACTCACCGTTCGTGGCGGGCTGATCGGGGGCGCGAACCCGCGAGCGCGGCTCAGCCTCAGCCACGCGTTTTCGCACACCGGCGCGAGCGCGAACGCCAAGCAGACTGAGGAGTGACGATGGCCGACGGTTTTCTCGAGCGCAATGCCCGATGGGTGACCTTATCCGCAGCAACGCTGGCGTGGTCCCTGGGCACATCCCACGTCCTGGCGCAACAGCCGTATCCGGCCAGGTCGGTCCGGCTGATCGCGTCTCAGGCCCCGGGCGGCGGCATCGACGCCGTCTGCCGCATCGTTTCGTTGAGACTCGGCGACGCACTCGGCCAGACGGTCATCGTCGACAACCGGCCGGGCGCGAACGGCTCCCTGGCTGCGGAGCTCACGGCAAAATCGTCTCCGGACGGTTACACGATGATGCTGGGCGCAGTCGGCAACCTCGGCATCAATACGCTTTTCTACAAGAAGCTGGGTTACGACCCGTTAAAGGATCTCGCGCCGATCACGCCGGCGGTGTCCGGCGGCAACGTGCTGGTCGTGCACCCTTCGGTTCCCGCAAAGTCGGTAAAGGAACTGATCGCAGTGGCCAAAGCGCGTCCGGGCGAGCTTGCCTACGGCACGTCCGGCACCGGGGGCTCGGGGCATCTCGCCGGCGCGCTATTTCGCATCCTGACGAAAACCGAGCTGCTGCATGTGCCTTACAAGGGCGGCGGGCCGGCCATGGTAGACCTGGTGGCGGGACAGACACAGCTCGCGTTCGCGTCTACGCCCAGTGCCGCACCCTTCATCAGCGCGGGCAAGTTGAGGGCGCTGGCGGTGAGCACGACACGGCGCTCAAAAATATTTCCGCACCTGCCCACGATCGCCGAAGCGGGCGTCCCCGGATACGAGTCGCACAGCTGGTACGGCTTCGTCGCGCCGGCCCGGACGCCGCAGGACATCATCGCACGGCTCAACCGGGAGCTCGCGCAGATTCTCAACGCGCCCGATACCGGTGAAGCGCTGCTGCGGCAGGGGCTGGAAGTATGGACGACGTCGCCCGAGGCCTTCGGCGTCTACATCAAGTCGGAAGTCGAAAAGTGGAGCCGCGTCATACGCGAAGCCGGAATCACCGAGCGGTGAAGCATCGATCTCGCGATCGGGCTCACTGCGCAAGCGCTTTTCGCAGCTCGCCCGTCACGCGAGTCGCCTCGGTCATCAGAAACGCGATGTCGCTGTTGGTCGTCAGGAACTGCGCGCCTTTGCGCACGACCTCCATCTGACGCTGCAGGTTGCGGTCGCCGCCTACACCCGCCACCTTGCCGTGCTTTTTCGCTGCGGCGAACACGCGCTCGAGCGCAGCCGTTTGCTCGGGACTGCCGAATGCGCCCGGCTTGCCCATCGCCGTGAGCAAATCGTTCAGCCCCACATGAATCACGTCGACGCCTTCCACCGCCGCGATGGCTTCGACGTTCTCCAGCCCCTCCGGTGTTTCGATCATGCACGCGACGAGCGTGTTCTGCGTGAGCGCTGCAACCGTGTCCGCCATGGGAATGGGCCGGTAGTCGAAAATCGGATAGGTGCCCGCCACGGAGCGCCTGCCGAGCGGTGGAAACCGGGCTCTGTCCACGGCACGCTTCGCTTCCGCCGCGGTGTTCACATCCGGAAAGACGATGCCCGTGACGCCGTTGTCCAGCAGCACCTGCGTTTGCGGATCGTCGCAACTGCGAACTCGTACCAGAGGCGCGATGCCGATGCCCAGAGCGGCCTGCGCCATGTGGCCGATCGTCTCGACGCTGTAAAGCGCGTGCTGGCCATCGATGAGTATGAAATCGTGTCCGGACGTCTTGGCGATGCGTGCGATGTCGCCCGAGCGCGCAAGGCGCGTCAACATGCCCAGCGCTACCTTGCCGGCTTTGAATATGTCCTTCAGCGGATGAGACATCGGAACCGCGTCAGCCATCGTCGTTCTCCTCCTGGTCAGCGAAGTATCCGGCCGTTTGCGGCCGGGCGTTGATTTGTTTTGGACAGGTCGAGCTGCACGCGGTGACGGGCATGCCCCCCCCGATGCGGTCCTATGGTAATGCCTGGATGGGGTTCCCCGCGAGCGGCGCGCTATCGACCTATGCGGGACCGCCACGCATGCGGTATGCCTTCGGGAATTCACCGGGTGGCGATATCACGAATTGACGATAGGCTGGTGCCGTGTGCCCAGCGTAGCCCGTTCAGCGTAGCCCGTTTTATGCGTCCTTCTTTTATTGCGGCGTGATGCCCGCGGCTTTTACCACCCGCGCCCACTTCTCGGTCTCCGACCTCAAATAGGCCGCGAACTGCTCCGGCGTGCTGGAGACGATTTGCGCACCTTCGGTCGAGAGCTGCTTTCTCACGTCCGCGGACTTCAGCGCCACGGTGATCTCCTTGTGCAGCCTGTCGATGATCGGGCGCGGTGTACCGCCGGGGGCGAGCACGCCGAACCATTGCGTCGCCTCGTAACCGGCGACGCCGGCTTCGGCGATGGTCGGCACATCGGGCAGCGTGTCCGCGCGAGTCGCGGTGGTGACACCCAGAGGCCGCACGCGCTCTGTTTTGATGTGAGGCATCGCGGAGGGAAGAGACGGGACGAACACCGCGACCTCACCGCTCACGAGGCCCACCATTCCCGGTCCCGAGCCTTTGTACGGAACGTGCACCAGGTCGATAGCAGCCATCGTCTTGAACAACTCGAGCGAAAGATGTGGGCTCGTTCCGGTGCCTGCCGAGCCCGCTGTCAGCTCATTGGGCCGGCGCTTGGCGAGCGCGATCAGCGCTTTCACGCTGCGCACCGGAAGCGACGGATGGACGACCAGGACGTTGGGGACGCTGACCGCCTGCGAGATCGGTGCAAGATCCCTGAGCGCGTCGTAGCTGACCGATTTGTAGACGGCGGGAATGATGGCGAGCGTCGAAAGCCCCATCAGCAGTGTGTAGCCGTCGGGCGGGCTTTTGGCGACCATCTCGTTTCCGATGCGGGTTCCCGCACCGGCGCGATTGTCGACGATAACCTGCTGTCCCAGCAATTCGGTGAGCTTGTGCCCGACGATGCGGCCCACGATGTCCGTGCCGCCGCCTGGCGAAGACGGTATGACGAGCCGTATCGGCTTCGAAGGATAGCCCTGCGCGCTCACCCCGGTCATCGTCAAACACGCGACCGCGGTCGCGATTGCTGCAAGTTGCACGTGCATGCCCTCTCCTCGATTGAGTTGCAAAGTCTCCCGGGCCCCTCTCGCGCGGCCCGCTACTGGTGTGCGTAGAGCGTCTTGCCCGCCACAGGCATGCGCGCGGTGAGAATCTCACCGGTCATCGCCTGCACGATGTGTAGAGTGCGCCGATCGGCCCCACCGAATGCGATGTTGGCGAGGTTAAGGTGCCGCGGATCGTCGGAATACACCAGATGCGTCGGCAGCATGCGCGGATCGAAGCGATAGACGCCCACGCCCAGATGACACACCAGCAGTCCGTCGTCGGCGTCCATTTCGATGCCGTCGGGACCTGCGATGCCGCCGGTGAACTGTAAAGCGACCCGGCTCTTGGTCACGGCACCGTCGGACATGAGCGGAAGCCGCCATACCTGCTGCACGCCGGTCGCCGCAACGTAAAGCTGTCGATCGGTGCTGTTGAGCGTGATGCCGTTCGCGCCGGGCACGTTGTCAGCCAGGCGCTCGACCAGTCCGTCCGCGCCCAGCCTGTAGACCCGTCCGGTCGGATCGATGCAACCGGTCTGCCCCTGATCGGTGAAATAGAGATCACCATTGGCCGCGAAGTGCAGGTCGTTGAGGCCCTTGAAGCTTTCGCTGTGGAACGTTCCGAGCACCGTGTCGAGCCGCGCCGTTTTCGGGTCGAGCACGAGCAAACCCCGGCGATAGTCGCAGATGAAAAGGCGGCCGTCGCGATGGATCTTCATCCCGTTGGGCCAGCCGTCGTACTGGATCACGAGGTCCCAGTCGCCGCGCGCATCGATCCGAAAGATGCGGCCGAAGGGAATATCGACGACCCAGAGATTGCCGTCCCGGTCGAACGACGGGCCTTCGAGAAAGCATTCGACTTCGATGCCGCCGCGATTGGCTTCCGTCCACTCGTTGCGGCCTTTCTTTCGAAAGCGGCCGGGCAGCGCGGTGTGGACCTCTGCCTTGATGTGTTCGACCTGCTGAAACGGATGGTGCACGTCGCCTCTCCCCGCGTTCCCGCGTGCGCCGATCGATCAGCACAGCGGCTCCATGTCATTGTTTTACGTATCGCGCCGCGATCGGCACGCCTTACCGGTGATCACACAGTGACGCCATCATACAGCGCACGCTGCGTCGCTACGCCGACGCCGCCCACGAGCACCGGCGCAATGGATCGCTCGAGTCGCAACCCGGGACCACACTCCAGACAAATTGCAGCCTCACGCCTTGCACGACGACCTCGAGTCATCGTATCGTCGGTGCCTTCATGTGACGGCCCGAATGATGCGTCAGGGTCCAGGCACTCAGCGCCTGGGGCACCTCGATTCGAAGGCGACCCTGGCACGGGCATCACATCGATCCGAACGGCAGCGTGCTCCCGGGCAGGCTGTCCACATCGACAGGCAAAGACCAATAATTCTGTAGACGAGGAGCAGTAAATGGAGGTACCGCAATGAGACTCAAGAATCCGGAGGATTTCTGGGCAGGCATCATGTTCATCGCATTTGGCGCCGTGGCCATGTTCGTCGCCCGCGACTACCCGATGGGATCGGCGATGCGGATGGGGCCCGGCTACTTTCCCACTTATATCGGTGCGTGCCTGGCGGTGCTGGGCGCCATCATCGCAGCAGTGTCTTTCAGAACGGTCGGTGAAGGTATAGGCCGCTTTCCATGGCGCGCCATCGTTCTGCTCAGCCTGGCTTTCGCCGCATACGCCTGGGGAATGGAGACGATCGGCTTCATCCCGTCGCTCGCGATCCTCATCGTTTTCAGCGCGCTTGCGGGGCGCGAATCCCGCTGGATCGAGGTTGCAATCGAGACCGTCGTATTGATCGTCGGCGCCTGGTTGATTTTCATTTACGCCATCGAGCTGCCGTTCCCACTGTGGTGGGGGAGATAACATGGAAGCGCTTCAGGAACTGTTTCCCAATCTCTATCTCGGGTTCGACGTCGCGTTGTCGGCGCAGAATCTCATGTACTGTTTTATCGGTGTCTTCGCGGGCACCATGATCGGCGTGCTGCCGGGCATCGGACCGCTCGCCACCATCTCGATGCTGCTGCCGATCACTTTCAATCTCGATCCGGTCGCGGCGCTCATCATGCTCGCAGGCATCTACTACGGGTGCCAGTATGGGGGATCGACCACGGCCATCCTGGTCAAGCTGCCGGGCGAGTCGGCGTCGGTCGTGACGTGCCTCGACGGTCACGAGATGGCGCTGAAAGGCCGCGCCGGACCGGCTCTGGCGATCGCTGCGCTGGGCTCGTTCTTCGCGGGCACCGTGGGCGTCGTGCTCATCGCGCGTTTCGGCCCCGCCCTGGCGGAGGTCGCGCTCAAGTTCGGCGCGCCGGAATACTGTTCGCTGATGGTGATGGGCCTGATCGCCTCCGCGGTACTCGCGTCGAGCAACATACTCAAAGCGATCGCCATGATTTTCCTGGGCCTGCTTTTCGGGATCATCGGCACCGACGTCAATTCGGGAATGTCGCGGTTCGCTTTCGGCGTGCCGGCGCTGACCGACGGCCTGAGTTTCACGGTCGTTGCGATGGGTCTTTTCGGCTTCGCTGAAATCCTCTCGAACCTGGAGAAAGGCACCGACGCCACGGCGCGCGCGCTGCTCACGCAGAAGATCGAGCATCTCTATCCGACCTGGGACGACATCAAGAAATCCGCGATGCCCGTGCTCAG
>JBKJKJ010000387.1:0-18311 GCA_046597455.1 Burkholderiales bacterium | reverse complement strand
AGAAGAAGGCATGGAAGTCATCGGCGTGACGAGCTACGGCGACCTGTCGAGCTTCGCGCAGCAGCAAAGCCGCGCTTCGGCTTTCATCCTCTCGCTCGACGACGAGGAACTGGGCGGCGGTTCGGACGAGGAAGCGTCTGCAACCATCGCTCAGCTGCGCAAGTTCGTGAAGGAAATCCGCTTTCGCAACGCCGATATCCCGATCTTCCTGTACGGCGAGACGCGGACCTCCCGCCATCTCCCGAACGACGTGCTGCGCGAGCTCCACGGTTTCATTCACATGTTCGAGGACACCCCGGAATTCGTCGCCCGCTACATCGTTCGCGAGGCGAAAACCTATCTCGACAACCTCGCGCCGCCTTTTTTCAGGGCGCTGGTCCACTATGCGCAGGACGGCTCGTATTCGTGGCACTGCCCGGGGCACTCGGGTGGCGTCGCGTTCCTGAAAAGCCCGGTGGGCCAGATGTTCCACCAGTTCTTCGGGGAGAACATGCTGCGCGCCGACGTATGCAATGCGGTCGAGGAGCTCGGGCAGCTGCTCGACCACTCGGGCCCTGTCGCGGACTCGGAGCGCAACTCGGCGCGCATTTTCAACGCCGACCATCTGTTTTTCGTCACCAATGGCACGTCCACGTCGAACAAGATGGTCTGGCACTACAGTGTGGCGCCCGGCGACGTGGTGATCGTGGACCGCAACTGCCACAAGTCGATCCTGCACGCGATCACGATGACGGGCGCGATTCCGGTCTTCCTGATGCCCACGCGTAACCACTTCGGCATCATCGGTCCGATTCCGCAGGAAGAGTTTCGCTGGGAGAACATCGAGAAGAAGCTGCGCGCCCACCCGTTCGCGAAGGATGTGATGACGAAGCCTCGCGTGCTCACGCTGACCCAGAGCACCTACGACGGCATCAGCTACAACGTCGAGACCATCAAGGAAATGCTCGACGGCAAGATCGACACCCTGCATTTCGACGAAGCATGGCTGCCGCACGCGACTTTCCACGAGTTCTACCGCGGCATGCACGCGATCGGCAAGGACCGTCCGCGATGCAAGGAGTCGATGATTTTCGCAACGCAGTCGGTGCACAAGCTGCTCGCGGGTCTGTCTCAGGCTTCGCAGATCCTGGTGCAGGACAGCGAGAAGCGCATGCTCAACCTGCACGTGTTCAACGAGTCGTACCACATGCACACGTCGACGTCACCGCAGTACGCGATCATCGCCTCGTGCGATGTGGCTGCGGCGATGATGGAGCCGCCGGGCGGCACCGCGCTCGTCGAGGAGTCGATACACGAAGCGCTCGACTTCCGGCGCGCCATGCGCAAGGTGGACGCCGAGTTCGGCAAGGACTGGTGGTTCAAGGTGTGGGGTCCGGAGCGCCTCGCCGACGAGGGCAGCGGCAACCGCGAGGACTGGATGCTGCGCGCGAACGAGCGCTGGCACGGCTTCGGCAATCTTGCGCCGGGCTTCAACATGCTCGACCCGATCAAGGCGACGATCATCACGCCCGGGCTGGACGTGACGGGCAAGTTTGCCAAGACCGGCATCCCCGCCATCATCGTGACGCGCTATCTTGCCGAGCACGGGATCATCGTGGAGAAGACCGGGCTGTATTCGTTCTTCATCATGTTCACGATCGGGATTACCAAGGGACGCTGGAACACGCTCGTAACCGAGCTGCAGCAGTTCAAGGACGATTACGACAACAACCGTCCGCTCTGGCGCGTGCTGCCTGAATTCCTGGCGAAGTATCCCAATTACGAGAAGATCGGGCTGCGCGACCTGTGCGACCAGATTCACGGCGTATACAAGGCGAACGACGTGGCCCGCGTGACGACTGAGATGTATCTGTCGGACATGGTCCCGGCGATGGTGCCGGGCGACGCCTGGGCGAAGCTCGCGCACGGCGAGATTGACCGCATTCCGGTCGACGAGCTCGAAGGGCATATCACCAGCGTGCTGCTGACGCCTTACCCGCCCGGCATTCCGCTCCTCATTCCAGGCGAGCGCTTCAACGCAACGATCGTGGGCTACCTGCAGTTTGCGCGGAAGTTCAACTCTCAGTTCCCGGGTTTCGAGACCGACATCCACGGCCTCGTCGCTGAGAAGAAGAACGGTGAGCTCAAGTATTTCGTCGACTGCGTGAGGTCGGTGTAACGACCGCGTAGATCATTCGAGCTTGAGGTTGGCGTCCTTGATCGCCCGCGCCCATTTGCGCTGCTCGAATTTCAGATGGGCGGCGTACTGTTCCGGGCTGCTGCCGACGGCTTCGATGCCTTCCCTGAAAAGCTGCGCTTTGGCGTCTTCCCCTTTCAGGACTTTCACAATTGCCGCGTTCAGCGCGGTGATGATGGCGGGCGGCGTCCGGGACGGCGCGAGTATGCCCCACCAGCCTATCGCCTCATAACCGGGGACACCCGAATCGGCGATCGTCGGCACGTCCGGCAAGGCGGGAGAGCGCTTCGTTCCGGTGACGCCGATCGCGCGCAGCCTTCCGGCGCGTACCTGGCTGAGCGCAGGCGGGAGCGTGGAGAAAATCATCTGCACCTCTCCGGACAGCAGCGCCGCCGACGCCGGCCCGGTGCCCCTGTATGGCACGTGCACCATGTCGACGTTCGCCCGCAGCTTGAACAACTCGCCCGCCAGATGGGTGTTGCCGCCGGCGCCGCTCGATCCAAAGTGCAGCTGTCCCGGATTCGAGCGGGCGAGGGCGATCAGCTCTTTCACCGAAACCGCTGCCACCGACGGGTGGAGCACGAGCACGTTCGGCGCAATCGCTGCGAGACTGACCGGGGTGAAATCCCTGTCGCTGTCGTACGGCAGCTTGCTGTAAATGATGGGATTGAGTGCGTGCCCGGTGCCGCCGAGGAGAAACGTGTGCCCGTCAGGCGGCGCCTTCGCCGTGAGCTCCGCGGCGATGATGCCGTGTGCGCCGCCGCGATTGTCGATGACCACGGGCTGGCGAAGGTTCTCCGAGAGCCGGGGCCCGATGACACGCGCCACAAAATCATTGCCACCTCCCGGGGGATACGGAACGATGAATCGCAGCGGCTTGCTGGGATAGCTTTGGCTGACCGCGGCGCCGGGCGCAAGCACGGTAAGCGCCGCGAGCAGGTTCGTCGCGAGCATCGCTCTCATGCCGCCACCTTCACGACCACTTTACCCACCATCGCGTCCGACTCCATGTGCGCTTTCGCAGCCGGCAGGGCGTCGAAGCCGAACACGCGGTCGACGAGCGGCGTGATGCGGCCGTCGACGATCGCCGGAAGGATGTCGCGCGCAAAGCCGCGAGTGGTCTCGAATCGACTTTCAGGGCTGAGCTTCGCGTTCGAGATGCCGAAGACCTGGAAGCGCTTCAGATGTACTTCGCCCAGGTCGATTTCCGCGCGGTACTGGCCGTCGACGTAGCCCACGATGGCGACGCGCCCTTCGTATGCGAGCGATCGCATGATCTCGGGAAACACCGAGGCGCCCACCAGATCGACTGCGAGGTTCGCGCCTTTTCCGCCGGTTGCGTCCATCACCTGCGCCGCGAAATCCGGCGAGCGCGTCCGGATCCCGACGTCCAGTCCGATCGATTTCAGCTTCTGGAGTTTCTCATCCGACCCGGAGGTGCCGAGGGTGCGTGCGCCCAGCACCTGCGCGGTGAGCACGCTGCCCACGCCGACACCAGACGATGCGCCGGCGACGAGCAGCCATTCGCCGGCCTGGAGCTTGCCGTAGCGGACGATGGCTTCATAAGAGGTGAGGAAGCTCGAGGGAATGGCGGCGGCCTGCTCCCACGTGAGCCGGGAAGGGAAGGGCATGATCTGGCCGGCCAGCATCGGCGCGTATTCCGCGAACGTGCCGCGCGCGCGGCCCATCACGCGGTCGCCGATTTTCCAGCCGGTCACGCCTTCGCCCAGTGCGTGGACGACACCCGAGGCCTCCGTGCCGCCGAGCTTCTCGGGCCCGCCGTGCACCGCGCCGCCAACGATAAGCTCACCGCGATTGAGTGCCGTGGCGTGTACGCGTATGACGATCTCGCCAGGTTTGGCCTGCGGAATCGGCACCTCACGCGCTTCGAGCGTTGCCTGCCCCTCTTTCGTGACGATCCAGTATGACTTCATGGCGCCTCCGCATGATAGACCGCGTCATTATGAGGGACGGCCTGGCGGCCTGCTGCGAAACCGCATGCACGGAGTCCCGCTCGGCACCTTTCTCAAGGCGGGCTTCGACTGCGTCTTTCATTGACCCGTTCGTCCCGAGCGTCGCGGTGGCACAGTCGGAAGATGGGTGGCCAGAATACGCTGTGCTGACGCTGCAGGAAGTCGAGGTGCCCACAGCCTGAGCGCCATTCGCGGCTGCTCGCGCTTCGAGACGATGCCGCTCTCAGCACGAACGGCTTGACGTGCTGGAAGTCATGACGCGGGCCTCCAGCTGCAGGAAGGGAGCTGCGGGTCTCATGTCATGGCCCGGTGCAACGCGACGATGGTCCTGCCCGTGTCCTCTGCACCGGGTGCCCGCGCCGGATCCTTTGGACCTTTCGCGATCCCTATCTCCCCACTTCGATCAGGCGCAGATCGGTCCGGAGCTCTTGCGGCTTGCCGATCCTGATCCGCCCGAAATCGCGGTGTAGCGGATTGAGCAGGTAGTTGAGCTCGGCAGGGACGACGGCACTCGGTACGGCAAGAACGGCGGCATGCAGCCTGCGCGCCCATTCCGTTCCTAAGGCCCGAAGCTTCTCGCGGCCATTTATTTGTCGCCAGTCAGGCGGTAGATCTTCAATCCTGATACGGTCGATCGTCACGCTCTTCGGAATGCGAGCTTCGACGACGGCGTAGCGTGCCTGCAGAGCATCATCCTGCACGAGCATCTCCAGCATCGCCAGCGATTGAGTTCCCGCCGTGTACACGAGGGGAACGCCCTTCCTGTTCCACCGCCCCCCGTAGAGACGCGCGCCGTCTCCGGAAAAGGCTGACTTTGCGAAGCGAACGGTGGTCAACCGCCAGACGCTCAGCATGGGTACCGTCAGGCGAACACGCCGTGCTCGATTCGCCCCAGCGTATCCAGCACGCTCTCGGCTCCGATATCGGTATCCAGGAGGCTTAACGGCGTTTGACTGCCCAGCGAAGCATTGGCCCCCTTGAGCCACTGAACGGCGGCGTCCGGCCTTTCGAACACCTCATTCGCACGGCCCACGACTCGCGCCAGCCGCAGCAGCTTCGCGGACTCCTCTCTATTCAGAACACCTTCGCGTTTGCGCCGAGCGAGCGTTCGTTCGGGAATATCCAAGGCGCGTGCAAGGTCCGACTGCGAGAGTTGTATCGCCTTGAGCATGGACTCGACTGCGGCCGCCGGCAGACCTTGCCGAATGATTTCGATCCAATCCAGCGTCGAACGAGACTTCCCCCGCAGAACGGCCCGTCCGCCAAGCAGATTCTCGACAGCACGGAACGTTTCTGGAGCCGGTGTAGCGATGCCTGACATAGGAACCCTTCGCGCCAATTGGCATACAGTATAGTTGTTTTTGGCAGGTAGTATCCGCGCTGCCTCCCGGTCACTATCCGAAACCGCACCCGAAAGTTCTCCCCGTTACCCTTCCTGCGGTTCTCCATCGCCGTTTATCGGTAGACAACCAAAGCATGAAGGTTACGGAGGAAACATCGAGTTTGCCTCGATGGGTTCACTGGCCGATTGCGGCTTTCCGCCGACCCGGGAGCCCGCGCACTTCGAAGCGAACCCGGTCGAGCTCTTTCCCGTCCGTGCCTTTCAGCACCACTTCGTGCCGTCCGGGCTGCGGCAGCCACATCAGCGGCCGGTCCGCGCGCGCCTGCCTGCCGTCTTCGAGCACGAACCGCGCACCGCGCGGCGCGCCTCGCGCGGTGACCCTCAGCCGCTGGCGATTGCCCGGGATGTCGGGGTCGATCGCGTAGATCGCACCGTGCGCCGGCGTCTCGATGTGCGGGCGTACCGACTGTGCCGGTAGCGCGACGATCGTCGATCGCTCGGTGCCTTCGATGAACCACTCGTCGCGCCCGGGCTCGAGCATACCCGCGTAGGTGATGCGCCGGCGCACGAGTCCCTCGGGCGCCTGCACTTCGCCCGGTGCCGCGCCGTCCTGCAGGAAATCCATGACGTCGCGCCAGATCGGCGCTGCGCCGTCCACACCCGACACGTCGTGCATGGGCGCCCCCGAGAAATTGCCGACCCAGACGCCGACCGTGTAGCGCCCGGCGTAACCGACCGCCCAGTTGTCGCGCATGTCCTTGCTCGTGCCGGTTTTTACGCTGGCGCGGTAGCGGGTCGCGAGCGGGCTCGCGAGACCGAAAGTGAGCGCGCGAGCCGCAGAGTCGGCGAGGATGTCGCTGACGATGTACGCGGCGCGGGCGTAGTCGATGGCAATGCGTTCATCCTTCGACTTCGCACCGCTACGCTCAGGACGAACGGATCGTTCATCGTTTGACTTCGCGCCGCTAGGCTCAGGACCAACGGGTCGTTCGTCGTTTGATTTCGCACCGCTACGCTCAGGACGAACGGATCGTTCATCGTTCGACTTCGGGTCGCTGTGCGCAGGACGAACGGATCGCTCATCGTTCGCCTTCGCGCCGTTACGCTCGGTACGCACCGCGTAGCTGATGGGACCGGCGCGTCCGCCATTCGCCAGCGCGCGATAGGCGTTGGTGAGCTGAAGCAGCGTCACTTCCGCGCCGCCGAGTGCAAGCGAGTAGCCGTAGTGATCCGCGTCGCGCGTGAGGGTCTCGAAGCCGAGTCTTATCAGCTCGCGGTAGAACGGCTCGTAACCCATCAGGGTGAGGGTGCGCACCGCCGGCACGTTGAGCGAAGAGGCGAGCGCCTGGCGCAGCGACACCTGCCCTTTGAAGCTGTGGTCGTAGTTCTGCGGAACATACAGACCGGTGGGCAGGGTCACCGCGAGCGGGGAATCGTCGAGCACCGACCCCGCGGTGAGGAGCCGCTGCCCGATCGCCAGCGCATACAGGAAAGGCTTGAGCGTCGAGCCGGCCTGGCGCGGCGCGAGCACGCCGTCGACTTCGCGCGCAACCGAAAGCTCGCCGCTGGAGCCGATCCACGCGAGCACTTCGCCGGTCTCGTTGTCGAGCACGACGAGCGCGCCGTCTTCGACATGACGCCCTTCGAGCTCGCGGATGTGCCGCTGCAGCGTAGCCACCGCGAAGCGCTGCAGCCGCGCATCGAGCGTGCTCGTCACGCGCTCGCCTGCACGTTCGAGGAGCTTGCGCGCGAGGTGCGGCGCCGCGCCGTCGAGATCGCGCGCCAATCGTCCCGCGCGCAGTCCGCCGGCGCAGAGCCCCTGCGCGATCAGGCAATCGTGCTCGGCCTGGGCGGCAGTCGGGCGTTCGCGCTCGTCGTTGCCTCGTCCCGAGAGCAGCGCGCAGGCACGCCGGGCCACGCGCGATCCCGCGGCGTTCGGCGCGCGCACCAGCGCGGCCAGCACGGCGCTTTCGACACGGTCCAGCCCTTGCGCGCGCTTGCCATAAAGCGTGCGCGCCGCCGCGTCCACACCTTCGACCTCGCCTCTGAAGGGGGTGAGGTTCAGCCACGCTTCGAGGATTTCCGCCTTGCGCCAGCGCCGCTCGATCGCGAAGGCCTGGCGCATCTGGCGCCACTTGTCGAGCACGCTGCGCCTGCCGCCGGATTCAAGCGCCGGGTTCAGATACGCCGCAAGTTGCATCGTGAGCGTGCTGCCGCCGCGCCTTTCGCCTGCCAGCGTCTGCCTGATCGCGCCCGGCAAGGCGAGCCAGTCGACGCCCGCATGCTCGCGAAAGCGCTTGTCTTCCGAGGCGAGCACCATTGAGGTCAGCGCCGGAGATATCTCGGCTGCCGGTACCCATGCTCCGCGGCGGCGCTGGTGATCGATGCGGATGCGCGAAAGCGGCTCACCGCTGCGGTCGAGGAGCCAGGCGTCCGAAGCACGCCACGATGCGCGCAGGTCGTCGAAACCGGCGACGGGGTAGGGCGCGATGAAGAACGAGGCCGCGAAGGCCATCGCGCCGGCAGCGGCGAGTACGCAGGCAGTGCGAAGAGTGCGGCTCATCAATCGTTCGTCCCTCGGGTCCAGGCGGCTTTCTTGTAGTCGCGTGTTACGTCGTCGGAAGACTGTCATGCTGGCGAAGGCCAGCATCCATTGTTGACGTTGTGATCAAGTGGATTCCGGCGCAGGCGCGTACGCCTGATTGACGATGATGACTCAATTTGGTTGCGCCGGACCCCGAAGCAGCGCCATCAACCGCTGCACGTCATGCGACGAAAGCTGCTCGAACGTGTCCAGCAGGTCGAGCACGGAGGCGGCGTCAGCCTTCGACAGTCTCACGTCGAGACAGCTCTGGACTTTTGCGCGGTGGCTTGCAGGGTCGATCGGCGCGCCCCACGAACCGGGCGGTCTCGCGCAGATTTCCCTGTGCGTCGTGCCGTTGCGCAGGGTGGCACTGACTTCGACTCGCATGGTGCGCGTGTCGCGCGAGCGCGTTAGATCGCGCGTGAGCTCGATCCTGTCGAGCAGGTCGACCATGTCGGCGCGAAAGCGCCGGTCGTCGGTAAAGGTGTCGATGCCGACCCGCCCGTCGAGCAGGCCCGCGGCGACTGTGTACTGGAAGCTGAACTTGCCTTCGAGACCCGAGCGCGGCTTGGGCCTGTCCGCATCCGTGATCTCGGGAATGTCGATGTGCACCCGCGCGATCTCGCGCGGGTCGGCGATGCGCTTGCGCAGCGCCGTCGCCGCCGCGATTCCGAAATGGGTGGGATACTTCGACGGGTAGAACTTGATCGCCATGCCGGGATCGACGAAACGGAATGGCCTGCCGAACCCGAACAGCGCTTCGTAATCGAAGTGCTTGGGAAAGAACGTCTCGACGTAGCCGGCTTTCGCTTCGAAGATTCCCGGATTCGCGATGAAGCCGCGCTTGGCGAGCAGGCCTGCTTCGAGCCCCGCGGCCGCGACGTTGCCGCAATGCGTGCACTTCACCATCGAGCCGGTGTTGGCCGAGAGGCCCCCGGAGCGCGACGCGGCAATGCCCAGCGCGTGCTGGATCTGCTTCGGCTCCAATCGCAGCAGATGCGATGCCGCGACCGCCGACCCCATGACGCCTACGACCCCGGGCGTGTGAAACGGCAGCGCGCCGCGCTCGTGGCTCGATGCGAGCAGCACGCGCCCCTGCATCTCGAAGCCTTTGGCGCAGGCGGTCACGATTTCGCGTCCGTTCGCCTTTAGCATCTCGCCGAGCGCGAGCGCCACCGGGAGCGTCGGCGAGACCGCGTGGGTGGGCGGGCTCGACATCGGCTCGAAGTCGAGCACGTGCATCGAGACCGCGTTGGCGTAGGCCGCCTGGCTGGGCGAAGTCCTGAAGCCGAAGCTCCACACCGAGGATTCCTCTCTGCAGCCCATGTCCTGCACGTGCGCAGCGACGATTCCGGGGGCCTCTTCCACGCTGCCTGCGACGGCCACGGCGATGCCGTCGGCGATCAGCAGTCTGACCGCTGCGATCGCCTGGTCGTCGAGCGAGGACGACGTGAAGCCGGCGACGAGGGCCGCGATTTTTGCGGTCGGGCTTTCGGTGCTGACGACTTTCGGGTCGGCTACGGTATTCATGATCGTCCCGTCGTTTTCATCTCGCGGCTCGCGTAGTGGCCTGGTGCAGACGCGGTGCGTTACGTTACACCGGCCTGGCGGACGTACTTGTCGACGTTGTGGCTCGTCGTCAGGCCGACGTAGATGTCGCCGTGGGCATCCACCGTGAGCCCGTGCGCATGGCGCGTTTCCCACTTGGCGAGCACCTTGCCGTCGCCATCACGAACGCAGATGTACGCCGGATTGCCGTCGGCCTCCTGCTCGCAGACGTAGAAGACGCCGTCCTTGTCCCGGGCGATGTCGTTGGGGCCGCCCATGCCGTTCCACATGCCGACGTAATCGCCGTCGGCGGTGAAGATCTGCACGCGCCGGTTGGCGCGGTCGCAGACATACAGCTTGCCGTCCGGGTCGATCGCTACGCTGTGCGGCAGGTGAAACTGGCCGGGCCCGGATTTTCCCGGCTCGCCCCATGATTTGATGAGCTCGCCGTCGCGCGTGAACTTGTGCACGCGGCTGTTGCAGTAACCGTCGGTGACGAAGAGATTGCCTGATGGGCCGGGTGTCATGTCGGTCGGCTCGTTGAAAGGGCCGGCTGCCCTGGCCGCGAGCCAAGGGGATTTGTCACAGCCGGTATCGGTATGCACGCCGCGCTTTCCGATCGTCTTCAGAAGCTTGCCTTCGAGCGTGAAGATCATCGCGACGTGATCTTTCCGGTCGGTGGTATAGACGACATCGTCGACGATGCGGATGCCGTGAGGATCTTTCACGGCGCCGCTGCCCCAGGAGCCGGCGTAAGTGCCGTCGCGCTCGAAGACGAGCACCGGCGGGTCCTTGCGCTGGAAGACGTAGAGACGGTCTTTCGAATCGGTCGCCACCCGGCTCACGACGCCGAAAGTAAGTCCCTCGGCAAGCCGGGGGAAGTCAGGTATGAGCTCGTACGTGTAGGGGCCTGTGCCGACCTGGGTCATGTCATTCTCCCTCGTTGAAGAGCGTAGCCATGCGCTTTCGCGTCGATCACGAAGCGCCCGCCGTGCTCGATGGGAAGAGTCTTTGCGCTTTTACGGTTTCACCACCACCGGCTGGTTGGGCAACTCGGCGAACATTTCGGGCGCGTACAGCGCTTCGACGCGAGTCGCCGGCAGATCGAACCGTCCGGGGTTGTTGAGGCGCACGGTATATTCGATCCTGAACTTTCCCCTGGGCACGAACTGATAATACGCGCGGTACGCCTCCTGGGTGCGCTCGACGAATGTCGGCCACGCCCAGCCCGCGCGCTTCTCGCCCTGGGTGAGTGAGCCCGCATCGCGTCCCAGGCCCGATCCGAGGATCAGCGCGCCGCTCGGAATCGGGTCGTCGACCACCACCCAGGTCATGTCGCTTTGCGCGTCGATGTCGAGCGTCACGCGATAAACGTCGCCGCGCGAGTAACCGCTTTTGTCTTTCTGCTCGACGGGCGTCACTGTGCGCGCCACCGAGTAGCCGGTGAACAGCGGCGCTTTCAGCGGCAGCGCGGCACGCGATTGCACGATCGCCCACGGTGCACCCGCGCCGCTGTGGGCGATGCTCAGCGCCGCGCGTCCGGCAGGCCAATCGAAGCCGCGCGTTTGCGGCGCGGGGCCGACGGTGACGGGCACCGATTTGCCGCCCAGCGAGACGGTGCTGTTGCCGCTCGCCGCGACTTTTTCGAAAGCTTCCGAAAAGCGCGCCATGGCGACCGTGCCCCACGCGTTCGCGACCGTGGTGCCCCACCGTCCCCGCTTCTGGCGCGACAGCGTGCCGCGCACGAGGCGCGCGATGTCCTCGCGCCAGTCGGCCTCGTCGAGCACGGCGATCAATGCGCGGTTCGCATTCACGTCGCCCGACGCCATCAGCCACCACAGCGCGTCGTTGCGCTCGGTCGAGAACGTCATGACGGTGCCTTGGAAGTTCATCCGTGCGCGCAGCAGCCCGAGCGCTTCGTTCAGGCGCTCGGCGCGCTTCGGAATGCCGTTCACGCGTTTGAGGATGCCGATCCAGTCGATCAGCGCGGAAGTCGGCCACGGCGCGGGATCGATCGCGAGCGGTTCGAGCATCGCCGGTTTCGCCTGGCCGTGCCTCGAAAGCGCGTCGATGGCAGCGAGCTTGCGTATTGTCAGGTCCGCAGTGGGCAGCGCGCCATAGCGCGTGATGCGGCCGGTCACGAATGCGTCGAGCCCCGCGAGCATGCGCAGCCGCGCCGCTTCGGGCCACTCCCGACCGCTGTCGTGTGCGATCTGGATCAGGTATGCCGTCAGCGTGTCGCTGCCCTGTATCGCGTCGATGGGAAAATACCGGGCGAGCCCGTCGCGGTCGAGGTAGTTGCCCAATGCGTTCGCGACTGTGTCCCACAGACGAGGGTCATCGAGTCCGATCGCTTTGGACGTGCGCTGCTCGAGACACGTGTAGGGATACTGATTGAAGTATTCGCGCACCGCCGGAAGCTCGGCGCCGAGCGTGCCCATGAGGTCGACGCGGATGCCGCCCCGGCCCGCTATCGCATCGGCAGGCCGCTCGACTTGGACTTCAAGCGGCTTGTCGATGCGCGCGAGCGTCGCCTGGTAAATCCGCACCGGGTTGACGGCGACCACTTTCTGCGAGGTGCGCAGCGCGTCCTGACCGTCGCGGCCTCCCGCGGTGATCTCCCAGTAAAGGCGCTCGATGCCGATCGGGGTCTTCATCGGCACCGAAACGATTCTCGCTTCGCTGCCGGTGAGCGCAACCGTCTGGTCACCGCTGGCGAGGGTGTTGCCCGACTTGTCGTCAGCGGGACGGTCGCGCACGCGCCAGGTGAACCGGGCGCTGATCGGCTGCGCGGTGGCATTGCGCAGGGTGAACATCGCGGCGTATTCGTCCTGCTCGCGCACCACCGGCGGCAGTCCCGAGAACAGCATCAGGTCCTGCGTCGTGCGCACCGTGGCCGAGCCGTGGCCGAACTTCGCTGCGCCCGCGTTCGCGATGGCGACGATGCGAAAGCTCGTCAGCGCATCGTTGAGCGGTATGGATATCGATGCGCGGCCGTGATCGTCGAGCGCGACGCGGCCTTTCCACAGGAGCAGGGTGTCGAACAGCTCGCGCGTACCGCCGCGCCCGCCGCCGCCGCCCGGCGCGACCGCCTTTTTGCCGAAGTGGCGTTTGCCGATCACGAGGCCTTGCGCAGTGGCCGTCACGACTTCGGTGGGCCGCTCGTCGAGCAGCGCTTCGAGGATGTTCCACGAGGTGTTGTCCATGAGCTCGAGCAACCCTTCGTCCACGGCCGCCAGCGCGATCTCGCCGTTGGCGGGCGGTTTGCCGTCGCTGTCCACGACTTCGACGCTCACGCGCGCAGTGCCGCGCACTTTGAGCACGGCGCTTTCAGGGGTGACTTTGACTTTGAGCTCGTAATCCCGGCGCCCGACTTTGATTTCCGTCATGCCGAGCTTGTAAGCCGGTTTGGCGAGATCGACGAGCGCCGTGGGCCGCGTGTCGCGCTCGACGGGGATGTCGTCGACGAGCCCCAACCAGTGACCGATCTTGTAGACCCAGTGCTTCAGCCACGCGTACGGTCCGGGTACTTCGGGGTCCACCCGTCCGCGCAACGCGAGCGCGGAGACGAACACGTTCGGACCGTACTGGCCGAGGATGGGAACGTCCACCACCGGCGACTTGCCCGCGAGCTCGACGACTTTCTGCCACAGCACGCCTTCGCGCTCGACGGTGACGAGCACGGTCGCCTGGCGAAAAGGCATGCGCACCTGGAATTTCGCGGTTTCCCCGGGCTCGTAGCGTTTTTTCTCTGCAATGAGATCGATCCGATCGTGGTTGCCCGGCTCGAACCACCACTCGTCATCGCCGCGCACCCAGACGCTGGCCGTGGCTGTCGCTTCGCGGCCGCTGTCGTCCTTCGCACGCGCGGCGAGTATGACTTCGCCCGAGGTTCGCGGTTTTACGGTACAGAACATGAGGCCGCGTGAGTCGGTCATGCCGGAGCACGCGGCGCCGACGCGCTTTACTTCCGTTGTGGTGTCGTAGGCGTAGAAACCGCCCACCAGACGCCGCCGGTTCGAATACCGCTTGCGCTCGTAGACGTCGATCGTCACCGAACGGTTGGCCAGCGGCTTGCCCGCCGGATCGAGCACGACCGCCTGCGCGCGCACCGCAGTCTTGCCGGCCGCCCAGCCTTCGGGTTTGAGCCCGACATAGACGCCCGACGGATGCAGCGGCACGCGCGTGGCGACGGCGAGCACTTCGCCGTTGGGATCGCTGTACTCCATCTCGACGAGAAGATTCGCCGGCCGGTCGATCGCCGGCAGCTTGTCGATGGCGAGCTTCGCGGTGCCCGATGCGTCGAGGGCGAGCGTGCGCACGGTGGTCGGCGCTGCATTCTGTGCAGGCGTCTGCACGTCGTCGTCGGGATCGAACGTGCTCCAGAGATCCTCGTCTGCGCCTTCCTGTATCCCTTCCTTCACCGGTTTGCCGCCGAACTGGAAATCAGCGTGATCGCGAAAATCGACGGCGCGCGGCTCGATGCGATAGCGCATTTTCACCGGCAGGTTCGCAGCGGGTCCGCCGGAGAGATAGGTGACGGCCGCATCGATCTTTAGCGCGCCCGGTTTGATCGCCGGTTCTTTGGGCTGGGCGAGGACGGCGCGCATGAGCGGCACGCGGAAAGCTTCGACGCGAAACGTGGCGCCGCTCTGCACGTCGCGTGGGGCCCACACGACATGATAAGTCCCGAGCTTAGCCTCAGGCGGTATCGTCCACGTGCTTTCGGCGATGCCCTGTGCGTCGAAGGCGGCGGCGAGCTTGTATTTCTGGCCGCTGCCCAGATGCTGGATTTCGAAGGCGGTGGGCAGCTCGAGCGCGACGGGAAACCGAAAACCCACCCCGACGGGGACGCGCGCGAGGTGCTTCATGCTCACCGTCTCGCCCGCGCGGAACAGCGTGCGATCGAACACCGTGTGCACCGCGACCGGCGCGCGACGACGCTGTTCGGTGGGCAGGTTGAAGTTCCACGGCTGTATGCCCTGGTTCCAGTCGGAGTACGTGAACGCGAGGTCGTCGCCCGTGCGCGCAAACGCGATGAGCACGCGCTGGTGATCGCCGCAATGCGCCACCGATTCGCTGAGCGGGAGCTGGTCTCCCGCCAGTGCGAGTCCCGACGCGTCCGTCCTGCCTTCGAACCAGACCTTGCCGGTGCAGTCTCGCACCGTGACGCGTGCGTCGGGAACGGGTTTGCCGCGGTCGAGTGAGGTCACCCAGATGAGTGAGCTTTCGCGGCCGTGCTTCAGGTGCACCGCGAGATTGGTGACGAGCACGCTGGTCGACACGTAATACGGTTTGTCTTCGCCGTGCAGCGCCCGACCCAGGCGCGGGCTCGCGAGCTCGACGATGTAGTAGCCGGGTTTCTTCAGGGGGATGCCGATCACTTCCAGCTCTTTTCCCCCTTGCGCGCGAGGCATTTCGAATGGCGCCGCTTTTTCGCTTTCGGGGATTGCGCGGATCTCGCCTTCGCGTATGTCGCGTTTAAGCGTCTTTTCTGCGCGCTGCTCGTAGGCTTTGCGCATGAAATCGCGATGGCGCTGGATGATCGCCGTCTCGTCGCTCAGGCGCAGCGAGCGGCCGGGTATCGCCGCGGCTCCGGCCGAACCTGTCGGTATCTCCAGCCGGCGCCCGGCGAGCGTTGCTTCGACATTGCGCACGGTGACGGGCAGGACCGGATCGGCGTTGAGCTCGAGTATGCCGAAGCGTGCCGGAAATTTCGCGAGCGGCGGATATTCGTCGGTCGCGGTCGTGAGCGGAAACGACGCCTTGTTCTCGGGTTCGCGCCCGGCGTCATCCCTGAAGTTGCGCGGCAGCTCGACCACGAAGCTCGTCTTCTCGGGAAACGGCGCCTTGAATTCGATAGCCGTCACCGATTTCACGTTCGGTTTGAGCGTGGGCTCGTAGGTCTTCCCGTCTTGCGCTTTCAGACGTATGCCTTGCGCCGTCTCCCTGGGCACCGGTGCGTTGAAGTCGACGGTGATCGAGCTCACCGGCAGGCACGCGGCATCCCGGTTCATGCGCGGGCAGGTGAGCTTGACCGTGAACGCAGGGCGTACTTTGAAAGCGAGGCGCTGGGGTGCCGAGCGCTCGATTCCGGTTCGCGTTTTCAACTGGGGGCCGAGTACGAATGTCACGTCGGCGCCTGGCGGAAGGCGTTGCGCGCAGCGCACGCCCACCACCGGCAGGTCCTTCCAGCGCTTGTCGTCGACTTTGAACCGGGCAAACGGCAGCGCCGAGCGGCCGCCTTCGACATAGACGTTGAAAAGATCGTAAGCGCCGTAGCGGTTCGCCTCGAGGATCTCGCGCGTCTCCTTCTCGGGCACGAGCTTCACCGGGATGCGCTCGTTGATTCCCGCCGCTTCGCACCACGCGCCATTCAGGCTGCCGGTATCGACCGGCGCGTCGAGCGCCAGGAGAAAAACCTGTTCTTCGTCGATCGATTCGTCGCCTTCGCGGGGGCGGGAGGCGAGGACCCCGGGGCCGCCCGTATGAAAGCTGAATTCGTTTTTCCCCTTGATCGACTCGCCGCTCACGGCCTTGAACTCGGGCTTCAGGATGAAGCGGCAGCGCTGGCCCGCGGGCAGGTCGCGCTCGAAGTCGTAGGCCCAGTTGCGGGTGTCGGCCCATCGCCCGCGGCCTTTGGTTCGCGCCGGATCGCCGTCGCACTGAACGACGAACGGATCGGCGAGACGCGGATCGCCGAAAGCCACGACCGGCTCGCTGAAGCGGGCCGTGACCTGGCGCACGCCCCTGGCTTCGCCTTGCGGCGTGAAGCGCTGCACTTCGGGCGCTGCCAGCACCGTCGCGGTTGCGAACACGCTGCAAAGAAAAGCAAGCGCGCGACCGAGGTTCTTCTTATGGAGTCCGAATGCCATCCAGGCGCTCCCTGATCATCTCGCGATCATAAGCGAGAAAGGGCATTGCCCTTGGGACGGCAGTGATTCGCGTCACGGCGCGCGCTTCAGCGCAGCTTCGCCGCCTCGATGAACTTGGCGATCCAGCGCCCGGCGACTTCGTGATCGGTCGGACGGCTCAGGGTTGCGAGCGCTGCGTCCACGTGCTCGGCGCCGATATGGTCGCGGCGTACACGCAGCAGCGCTTCTTCGTAGGCGGCCGGGAACTCGGGATGACCTTCGATGCCGAGCATCGTCTCGCCGACTCTGAACATCGCGACGGGGCAGTGCGCGGCAGTCGCGAGCAGCGTGCTGTCGGCCGGCATGCGCACCACTTGATCGCCATGCATGTACTGCAGGTTGCAGTGAACCTGCGGCGGCTGCATCCACGGCTCGGGTTTCACGATGTGCATGTCGAGCACGCCGATGCCCCAGCCCTGAGGCGCTTTTTCGACGTGACCGCCGAGCGCCTGCGCGAGCATCTGGTGACCGAAGCACACGCCGACGAAGGTCTTGCCGGCGTCGTGGATGTCCACGATGAACGCCTTGAGCGCTTCGATCCAGTCGACCTCGTCATACGCGGAGAACCGCGACCCGGTGCACAGATAAACGTCGCACGCGTCGGGCGTGGCCGGAATTTCGCTTCGGCGCACGTCGTAGCGTGTGAAACGCAGCTCAGGCATATGCGGCCTCAGCAGCGCATCGAACATGTCCTGGTAGCGGCCTGCGATGTGTCTGAAGCGGTCAGGGACGTCGTCGCAGGCGAGCAGGCCGATGTGCATGGTGAGGTGCGGTTCGTGATGACGGCAGGCGGGTAAGCCGTATCGTATCCCAATTGATTCGACACGCAGGTCTGATGTGGTGAGTCGGAAGCTCGCAGCTTGACTTTGTGTTGCGTCTCGCACGGCGGCACAGTCGAAGCATGGAGGAGCCGCCGTTCCCCTTCGACCGCAAGCGCAGAGCGCCCGCGCAGGGCGAACGGTTTTTTTTCAGGCGTATTGGTGACTCAGGAGTTGGAAGCGTGCAGCGCAGCCTGCAATTCGCGATAAGCTTGTCGCATGATCGACGAACAATCCGAAAAGTGGAATGGTGGCGTCCCCTCGCCCTGCGTGCGCAACTGTTGTCTGGACGAGCAGGACGTGTGCCTGGGGTGCTTTCGGTCGATTTCCGAAATCTGCGCGTGGCATGAGGCACCCGACACCGAAAAAATCGAAATCCTCATCCGGTGTCGCGTCCGATACAGCCAGCGTCACAGGCGCTGAACGCCTGTCGGGCGTTACAGCGTCAGCTTCAGGTGAAACGATTTCGGCCTCGTGAACGCTTCGAGGCCGAGGCGGGACAGCGTGCAGCCGCGGCCGGAATCCTTGACGCCCGTCCACGCGAGCGCGGGATCGAGGTAATCGCAGCGGTTCATGTACCACGTGCCGGTCTCTACTCGATCTCCGATGCTCAGCGCCGCTTCCGCATCACTTGTCCAGATCGACGCCGTCAGACCGTAACGGCTGTCGTTCATGAGTGCGACCGCCTCCTCGTCGTCGGCAACGCGCATGATTCCGACGGCAGGTCCGAAAGTCTCTTCCGTCATGATGCGCATGCGATGGTCGACGTGGGCGAGCACCTGCGGCGCGACATACGGGGTGCCTTCGCGCTCGGCGGCGAATTGCGTCGGCTCGATGAGGGCGCGCCCGCCCATGGAGACGGCTTCGGCGATCTGCTCGCGAACGGTGCGTGCAGCGTCTGACCGAACCATCGGCCCCAGCGTCGTGGCAGCATCGAGCGGGTTACCGAGGCGGTA
>JBKJKJ010000183.1:0-7184 GCA_046597455.1 Burkholderiales bacterium | reverse complement strand
GACCGCCTGCGGCGCCCGGCCTGCACCAGGCCGGTACGCTCCGCGCTCGGGCCGCTTGGACGGGCCACCGGCCCGCCCCGTGCGGCCCGAGCGCGTCCTGACGGCCCGGTCGAGCGCCCCCGCGATCACGCGAAACGGTGGATCCAGGCTAAGCTCTCGGGGTGTCAGGGCGCCGTGACTGGACGAAGGAGACGCTGGTCGAGGGCGTTCGCTCCGGCGAGAAGCGTGCGCTCGCGCGCGCGATCACGCTCGTCGAGAACGGCGACCCGCTCGCCTACGCCGTCGTCGGTGAGCTGTACCGGGAGACCGGGCGGGCGCACTCGCTCGGCGTCACCGGGCCGCCCGGCGTCGGCAAGTCGAGCCTGATCAGCGCGCTCGTCCACCACGTGCGCAAGCGTGAGGAGACCATCGGCGTGATCTCGGTCGACCCCTCCAGCCCGTTCACCGCAGGGGCGCTGCTCGGCGACCGCATCCGGCTCACCGAGCATTTCCTCGACCCCGGCGTGTTCATCCGGTCGATGGGCTCGCGCGGCCACCTCGGCGGCCTCTCCGAGGCGACGTTGCAGGCTCTGCTGATGATGGACGCGGCCGGGAAGGAGCACATCTTCATCGAGACGGTCGGCGCCGGTCAGAGCGAGGTCGAGGTGATCGGCATCGTCGACACGGTGCTGCTCGTGCTGATGCCCGGCTCGGGCGACTCGATCCAGGCGCTGAAGGCCGGCATCATGGAGATCCCGGACGTCATTGCCGTCAACAAGATGGATCACCCTGCCGCGAAGACGATGGCGAACGAGGTGCGTTCGGTTCTCGCGCTCGATCGCGACCGCGAATGGAAGCCGCCGATCGTGCTCACCGAAGCGATGCGCGGGGAGGGCGTGCCCGAGCTCTGGGCCAAGATCGAGGAACACCGTGCGTATCTCGAGCGCAGCGGCGAGCTCGAGCGGCGCCGGCGCGAGAACCTCGCCCGCGAGGTGTTCTCGGTCGCGACGGCCCGCGCCAAGGAGCACCTCGTCGCTACCGTGCAGGGCGACCCGGAGCTGCGAAGGCTGCTCGATGCCGTGCAGGCGCGCGAGCTCGACCCGTTGAGCGCGGTCAGGGAGATCCTCGAGCGGGTCTTCCACATCGACCGCCCTCATGTCTGAGAACGTGTGGTAGGCTTGCGCGTCGAGCGCGACTTGAGCAGCTTCGCGCTCGACGAGACGGTAGCGTTCGGTTTCAGAGGAGGCGGGCGATGACTCTGCAAATTGGCGACTCGGCACCGGATTTCGAGGCGGAGACGACGGAAGGCCGCCTCCACTTCCATGATTGGATCGGCGACTCCTGGGCGCTGCTGTTCTCGCATCCCAAGGACTTCACGCCGGTCTGCACGACCGAGCTCGGCTACATGGCCAAGATCAAGCCCGAGTTCGACCGCCGGAACGTCAAGGTGATCGGGCTCTCCGTCGACCCGGTCGACAAGCACGAGTCCTGGGCGAGCGACATCGAGGAGACGCAGGGGCATGCGCCGAACTACCCGATGATCGGCGACGTCGACTTCAACGTGTCGAAGCTCTACGGCATGCTGCCCGCCGACACCTCGGGCGACCCACTCACGCGCACGCCGGCCGACAACCAGACCGTCCGCAACGTGTTCGTCATCGGCCCCGACAAGAAGGTCAAGCTCGTCCTCGTCTACCCGATGACGACGGGCCGCAACTTCGACGAGGTGCTGCGGGTGATCGACTCGCTCCAGCTCACCGCCAAGCACAAGGTGGCCACACCGGTGAACTGGAAATCGGGAGAGGACGTGATCATCGTGCCCACGGTGTCGGACGAAGAAGCGAAACAGAAATATCCGGGCGGCTGGAAATCGCCGAAACCGTACCTTCGCATCGTGCCCCAGCCGAAGTAGCCTTCGGCAGCCGGACAACGAACGGAGGGAAACCGAAGGCTTTCCGCACGGCGTGCGGCCCGGACAACGAACGGAGGGAAACCGAAGGGTTTCCGCACGGCGTGCGGCCCGGACAACGAACGGAGGGAAACCGAAGGGTTTCCCTCCGTAGCCTCCCTTCTGTTATCTATCGATAACCAATTCGTCGGCCCAGCGGCGATTGAGACTCTCTCCTCTCGCCACACGCATGCTGTCAATCGATCTTGGCGCCCGCAGCGCGAACCAGCTTGCCGAGCTTCTGGATGTCTGACTGCAGGTGCGCGGTCGTCTGCTCGGGCGCCATCGCCATGGGTTCTGCGCCCTGCTTCGCCCATGCCTCTTTGATGTTCGGCAAGGTCACCATGCGTGCGAGCTCCTTGTTGAGCCGCGCCACGATCTCGCGCGGCATGCCTGCGGGGCCCATCACGCCGCTATACAGGACGATGTCGAAGCCTTTCAGCGTTTCACCAATTGCCGGCACGTCGGGCAACGCCGCAGAGCGCTGCGGGGTCGTCACACCCAGCGCACGCAGCCGGCCCGCCTGCACCTGAGGAATGGCCGCGGGCGTCGTCCCGAAGGTCAACGCGATCTCGCCACCCAGTACCGCGGCCACGGCGGGCGCACTGCCTTTGTACGGCACGTGCACCATTTTGACGCCGGCCATGGCCTTGATCGCCTCGCCGGTCAGATGCAGGATCGTGCCGTTGCCGGAAGAACCGTAGGAAATTTCGTCGGGACGCGCCTTCGCGAATGCGATGAGCTCCCTCACGTTTTTCACCGGCAGCGAGGGGTGCACGACCATGACCAGAGGCGTTTGCGCGACCATGGCGATCTGGGTGAAATCCTTTACCGAGTCGTAAGGCAACTTGCTATAAAGCGTCGCGTTGATCGCATGGGTGGTCATGTCTATGAAATAAATCGTCGCGCCGTCGGGGGGTGATTTCGCAACGAGATCGGCCGCGATGGTGGTGCCCGCGCCAGGACGGTTATCGACGACGAACTGCTGCCCCATTGCAGTGCTCAGGTGCTGCGCCATGACGCGCGACAATACGTCCGAGATCCCCCCCGGCGTGAACGGCACGATGACGCGCACCGGCCTGGACGGATAAGTCTGCGCGGTTGAGGCCGCTGGCCATGTGATGGCGGCAGCGGCGAGGCAGGCGAAGAGGGAGCGGGGGAAGGGCATGGCAGGATAGTCCTCAGGGGTTGACCGGAGCCGGGGCGCTTGAGCACTGATCGTGCCAGCGCATATCGCGGCGGGTGATGCGCCGGAATACGCGCAGCCGGCTCTCCGCCGCCCCGCCCCGCTCCGGCGTCAGGCTCTAGGTGCCGCTGCTGCGATGGAACCGATCACCGTGAAAAGATTCTCAACGACGGAACGCGCGATACCGCGCGTAATGAAAACGATGCGCGTCGACCGGTCTTCGCTGGGCCACGCCGCGAGTTCTATGGGTGGATGGAACAGGTGCTGCACGCCCTGGATCACGAGCGGCCCCTTGCGCCCTTCGACGTTCACGATGCCTTTCACGCGAAGCAGATCCGGCCCGCGCAACGTGGTCAGGACTTCGAGGCATTGAGAGAACGTCGTCCAGCTGAAAGGCTCGTCGTAGCGCAGACAGAACGAGCTCACGGCGGAATCGTGGCGATGCACGTGACCGTGCTCGTCGTGGACCTCCGCGCCCATCCAGCGCTCGACGTCTTCGAGCCGCGACTTCGAATTCCCCAGCCCTACGTTGATCAGAAACGGCAGGTCGATTTCCCCGTTCACTGCGCGCTTCATCGGCGCCTGTGCATTGAGCTCGCGAAGGCGCACCTCGAGCGCTGCGATTTTTTCCTCGTCGGCGAGATCCGATTTCGTGACGACGAGCCGGTCGGCGAGCGCTGCCTGTTTCACCGCTTCCTGCATGGTGTCGAGCTGGCCGGCGCCGTTTACGGCGTCCACTAGGGTTACGACACAATCGAGCCGATACTGCGCCTGAAGCATCGTATCGGTCATCAGCGTCTGCATCACCGGCGCGGGATCCGCAAGACCTGTGGTCTCGATGACCACACGCTCGAAATCGATGATCTCCCCGGTTCGGCGTTTCACGAACATCTCGCGCAGGGTTTCCTGAAGGTCACCGCGCAGCACACAGCACAGACACCCGTTGTTGAGCAGCATCATCTGCTCGGAGGACACTTCCACCAGATCGTGATCGATGCTCTGCTCGCCGAGCTCGTTCACGATGACCGCCACGCGGTTCATGTCCGGGCGTTTGAGCAGCCGGTTGATGAGCGTCGTCTTGCCGCTGACGAGGAAGCCGGTGACGATGCTGACCGGAATGCGGCCGGCGAAAGCATCGCGACCCACTGCAGAGGCTTCAGTAAGGAGTGCCATAAGCGTAGCTTCCAACTGTTATCGGTAAAGCACCGAAAGACGGCGGGTTACAGAGGCACCCTTCGGTTTCGCGCTCTGGGTCCCTGGCCCTCTCCCGGATGGGGGGCATTCGGTTGCCCTCCGCTCGCCGCCGCCCCCGACTGTGAATAAGGCAGGGACGCGGTTTAAGCGTTCATCTCGAGGATATACAGCCCACCCCCGAAACGATCGACGCTGTAAATGATCCCGCGCTCGTCCACCCACACGTCGTTCATCTGGATGGCACCCGCCGGCGCGAGCTTGGGCGCGCCCGGAACGTAGTATGCGATCTCCTGGGGCTGGTAGGGGTTAGACGTGTCGTAGGCGCGCACACCGCCGTTGAAGAACGTGCACACGACGATGGTCTCGGAGCGGAACGACGCCGGGCCCGGCTGGTTTTCGTGCATGTTGTGCGAGCCGTAGCGCCCGCCGCGCTTGGCGAAGCTCTCCACCGGCGGCAGCGGCAGCGTCGAAACGGGGACCAGGTTCGTCTCGTCGTGTGCGTCCACGACCCACGTGAGCTTGGGCCAGTCCTGGCCATCGTCTTTCACGCACTCGTCGCTGACGATCAGCAATCCGCGCTCGAACAGCGGCATGACCGTGTGCGTGAATCCGTTGAAGGGCGGCGAGTAGCGCCAGCGCGTCACCATCTTCGGCTTCGATTTGTCGGCGATGTCGAGGATGATCGCGCCCCCGTCGATATAGCCGAGATAAGCGCGGTCAGGCCGCTGCGGATAGACGTTGCAGTTGTGGGTGCGGTAGCCCGCGTCGAATTTCGGGTGCCGCGGCGGAGGCGGCGCGCTGTCGCCTTTGCGCAGCCCCGGCAGCCACCAGCGCCCGGCTTCGGTCGGCTTCGACGGATTGCGCACGTCGATGATCTGGTAGAACTGATCGTCTTTCGGGTCGATCGGCTCGAAGTCGGGGGCGCCGGAGGACAGGTGCACGAACTCGCCGTCGACGAAAAACACGCAGTGCGCGCCGCGCGAGTGCGGGCCCGAAGTGTCGTAGTGCGAAATGAGCTTGGGAGCTTCGGGCTTGCTGATGTCGAACAAGTCGAAGCCGGCAGGCTTCTGCCCCAGTTCCTTCGTCTGATAGGCGACCGCCATGATGTTGCCCACCACGTCGAGCGAGTTGGAGCGCACCTTGGCGTGCGGAAGGTCGGTCTGCACGACAACATTCGGATTGCGCACGTCGGTCACATCGACCCCGGTGAAATTCTTGGGCGCGGACTCATGCGCGAGCCACAGTATGCGCCGGCCGTCGCCGGTGACCTGCATGCTGATGCCCTCACCGACGCCGCCGAAACCGGCGAGCTCGTTGTGCGACAGGAGCTTCATGTTCCAGGCGAGGGTTTGCGAGGCCTGGCCCTGAGTGGACAATGTTGGATTCATGCTTTGGACACCTTTCTCTTTTGACGGGGTTTGCGGTCGGCCGGGCGCGGCACGCCGGCCATGTTCTCGAGCACGGCACAGATCGCCGCCGTGTCCTCCTTGGCGTAACCCTGCGCGTATGCGCCGGAATAGTACGCCTTGCTTGCCTCGAACAGCGGCGTCGGACATTGCAGCCCCGACGCGTAATCGCTGATGATATCAATATCCTTTTGATACACGTCGACTTTCATCGTCGCCTGGCTGTAATCGCCCTTGATCATCAGCGGTGCCCGCACCTCGAACATGCGCGAAGTCCCGGCGCCGTCGCGTATCACCTTGTAGACCAGATCGAGGTCGAGGCCCGATTTGCGCCCGAGGACGATCGCCTCGGCCGCCGACAGGTTGTGGATCGTGACCAGCAAATTGGCGATGAACTTGAGCTTCGAGCCGTTTCCGTACTCGCCGCAATAGTGCATGCTGCGCGCGAAACCCTCGAAAACCCGCTCCAGACGTTTCACCACGCCTTGCGGACCGCTGGCGTACACCGAAATATCCTTGGCGGCGGCCTGGGCGCCTGTGCCGCTGATCGGGCAGTCGAGGACCGTAATCTTGCGCCGGGCGCAGCGGTCTCTCAAATCGACTTTCACGTCCAGCGGCAAGGTGCTGGTTTCAATGACCACGGTGCCGGGCGCGGCGCGCTCGAGCACGCCGCCGGCGGCGAAAAACACCGCATCCACCGCCGGCAGATGCGGCAGGGAAGTGATCAATACGGGGCATCGATCCAAAACCTCCCCGATCGATTTAACGGCCTTCCCCCCAAGCTTTTTCAGCTCGCTGCGGCGCTGCGCATCGAGGTCGAAACCGACCACTTCCAGATCCGCTGCCCGCAGGTGCTTTGCAAATGCCCCACCCATGATGCCCAGCCCGATCTGTCCGACCGGACCGCTGTAGACGCTCGATTTGCCTGCCGTTCCTGTACTCACCGCCACCCTCCCCGTCTCACCCATGCATCACCCTGTCTCCTTGTCCCGCGGTAGCCTTGTCATGCCGGCCTAATTAGGCTTCATGTTGATCCGCGCCTGCTGCGCCTCCTCCTCGCTCATCGAGTCGATACGCTTTTCCAGGTACGGTGTCGAGCACACCAGGGCGTAGCGCACGAAAGGCGCGGTCGGACTCAGGCGGTAACGCTCGCCTCGCCGGACGTGAATGATATCGCCCGTCGCAACCTCTTTATTCTCGCCGGCGGCTTCGGCATGCAGGGCACCCGACAGCACATAAATGAACATTCCGCGCTGCGCCTCCATTTCCGGCTCGTCATAACCCGCCGGAACCTCGAAATACCCGAAAGCGAGCCGCTCCCCTTCTATCCAGCTGACGTGACGGGCAGAGCATCGCGGTCCGTCGAGCGCATTCACGATGGGGTAGTAACACTGATCGAGGCCTTCCACGATCGCCTGGGATGCCCCCTGGGCTTTCTGGTGCCGGTCGCGCTCGCCAACGCCGTATTTCC
>JBKJKJ010000373.1:0-10046 GCA_046597455.1 Burkholderiales bacterium | reverse complement strand
CCTGATCCGCTTCGACCAGAACCAGTACAGCTGGAAGAGCGACTCGTCGCAGATGCTGCGCACGGGCACCCTGCGCTGGGGGAGCAATCTCTTTCACGTCGGTATCCTGTTCCTGTTCTTCGGCCATCTCGTCGGGCTCTTCACGCCACACGGGGTGTATGGCGTGTTCATGACCGCAGCGACCAAGCAGATGCTGGCCGTCGTGGCGGGCGGGATCGCCGGGGTGGTGTGTTTCGTCGGCTTGTCGCTGCTGATTCATCGCCGCATGTTCGACCCCCGCATCCGCGCCACCAGCCATCCCACCGATCTTGCCGTTCTCATCGTGCTGTGGGTTCAGCTCGTGGTGGGTCTCATCACGCTCCCGTACTCGTGGCAGCACGCCGACGGCAGCGTGATGCTGGTGCTCGCCGACTGGGCCCAGCGCGTCGTCACCCTCCGTCCTGTCGACTCCGCGGCGATGGCAACGCTGCCGTGGCCCTATCTTCTCCATGTGGTGTTCGGCATGACCATCTTCCTGCTTTTTCCGTTCAGCCGGCTGGTGCACGTGTGGAGCGGCTTCGCAGCGGTGGGTTATCTTTTCCGACCGTACCAGGTGGTGCGCAGCCGCCGCCTGAATCTGCCCCCGGGTCATAACCAGCCGCCCCAGTCAGGCGGGCGGGTTTAAGGAGCACACGATGCCGATCGAAACGCCCGTCGCTCCCGTCGTCGCATGCATCAACGGCGTAGCGCTGAACACATCCGGCGAAACCCTGTCGCTCGAAGAATTGCGCCAGCGCGCGTGCACCGAGTTGTCGCGCCAGGCCGCGCAGCACGCCGCGCTGCTCGATCAGCGCGATGCGCCCACTGCCGACGGCGTCATCAGCGAGGCGGCGGCCGCAGCCATCGATGCGTTGCTCGAACAAAGCCTGAGCGTTCCGGAACCTTCTGAAGAAGCGTGCCGCCGTCATTACGCAGCACACCAGAGCAAGTACCGCACAGGCGAGCGCGTGCGCGTGCGGCACATCCTGTTCGCGGTCACTCCGGGTGTGGACGTGGTGGCTTTGCGCAAGAGGGCGGAGACGGTCTACCTCGACGTGCGCTGCCACGCGGGGGACGACTCCGAGGATTTTGCGAAGGCAGCGGCGGAATTCTCCAACTGCCCCAGCGGCGCGCAAGGGGGCGATCTCGGATGGCTCAGCGCCGAGGACTGCGCCCCCGAATTTGCGCGCGAATTGTTCGGTCAAATCGAAGTGGGTGTGCTGTCACGCCTGGTGCACAGCCGTTTCGGCCTGCACGTGGTCGAGGTGCTGGAGCGCGAGCCCGGCACGCAGCAACCATTCGAAGGAGTGCGCGGTGCGGTGGCGATGTCGCTGCGCCAGCACGCTTACGTGACCGCGCTGCGGCAGTACTTGCGCGTGCTCGCCGGTGCGGCGCAAACGCAGGGCGTGGACCTCGACGCGGCCGACACGCCGCTGGTGCAATAGCATGGACATTTCGAGTTTCGACGACCTGCTGCGCGCCGCGCGCAAGCAGGCTGAGCCGCAACGGCTGCTGTTCGTTTTCGCTTGCGCAGAGCTGCCCGACGCCAGCACGCCCGAACAGCGCGCCCGCTTTCACGCTGGACAGGGCGGGGCGCTCACGCCGCTGATGTGCGTGGACAAGACGCCTGAGGAACTGGAGACGTTCGATGCGCTGGTGGAGGAGTCGAAACAGCTCGCACACGACTGGGCCATCGTTTTCGTGGCCAGTCTGCCGGGGCAGGGCGGCCGCGTACCCACGAGCAGGGAAGCCGACCAGCCGCTTCAGCGCATGGTCGAGTCCATCAAGACGGGCTCGTTCGGCTCGTTTCTTCCGTTCGACCGGCACGGTGAGCCGATCCTGTTCAGACAAGATGGGTTGTAATGCGCGACGGCAGTAAGTGCGGAGCACAGTGGCGCGTGCTCTCTTCGCAGCCGCACCGCCTGATGTTCTTCTTCGGCGCCGTTCAGGCGCTGGCGGCGATGGCGTGGTGGTTGTGCGACCTCACCGGCCGTTATGCCGCGTGGTACGCGCCGATCGCCTGGTCGGTGCCGCCGATGTGGGCCCACGCGTGGCTGCTGCTCTACGGCCTGTTCCCCTTCTTCATGTTCGGATTCCTGATGACTGCCGGCCCGAGCTGGATCGGCGCGCCCGCGCCGCCGCGCTCCGTATTCGTGCCGGCGGCGCTCGGTATGGCAGCAGGCCTCGCGCTTTTCTACGCCGGCCTTGCGACGGCTCGCGGTGTCGCAGCGGCAGGCGTGCTCCTTCATCTCGCCGGGTGGTTGTGGGGTGCGAGCGCGCTCATACGCATGGCGGTGAGCCACTGGAGCCCCAAGGCGCGCTACGCGCTCCTGATTTTCGCTTTTGTCGGCGTCGGCCTGGTCGGCGATGCGGTGTTCGCGCTTTCGCTCGCAACGGGCGCCTACGGCTACGCGGCCTATGCGCTGCAGGCTGCGGTGTGGTTTTTCCTGCTTCCGGTATTTCTCGGCGTGACGACGCGCATGGTGCCGTTCTTTTCGAGTCGCGTGCTCGGGCCGCAATTCGATTACCAACCGGCGTGGGCACGGCCTGCGCTGATCGCGGGCGCGCTCGCGCACGGCATGCTGGAGCTTCGGGGCGCACAGCATCTGCTGTGGCTGGTCGATCTGCCTATGGCATTCGCCGTAGCGGTGCTTGCGTGGCGGTGGGGTCTGACGAGGAGCCTGGGTGTCCGGCTGCTGGCGGTGCTGCACCTCTCGCTCGCGGTACTGGCGCTCGCGTTTCTGCTCTCCGGCGTGCTGAGCCTGGCCGTCGCTGCGGGCACGCTTTCGCGCGTCGGCCTCGCGCCGCTGCACTTGCTGGTCGTGGGTTACTTTTCCGCGATGGTGCTGGGCATGGTGTCGCGCGTCTCGCTCGGCCACTCCGGGCGCGCGCTGGAAGCGGACGCGCTGACCTGGACCTGCTACCGGGGCGTGCTGCTTGCTGCGGCGCTCCGGGCGGCGGCGGAGTTCCTTCCGGGCAGCACCGCCGGCTCGACGCTCATGCTGGCGGCCGCATTCGTGTGGCTGGCATCGTTCGGCGCCTGGGCGGCGCGCTACGTTCCGATGTATCTCAGGCCGCGCGTCGACGCGCGCTGAACGGTCACGGATTAAAGAGAACGCAATCCAGCGCTGCTTGTCCCGTATAAGATGCTTAACGTAAGCATCTTAGTGACAACCGGCGTATACTTCTCACTCCCGAGCAATAAATGACAGGCGCGAGCAATGCAACTCACGAAGCACACGGACTACGCTTTGCGCGTTCTCATTCATCTCGCCGGCAAAGCAGACGAGCTCTCGACGATTCGGGAGATTTCGGACAGGCACGGGATTTCCGAGAATTACCTGATGAAGGTCGTCAATCGACTGGCCACCCTCGGTTATGTGACGACGTTGCGCGGCAAAGGCGGTGGGCTCAAGCTCGCGCGCGCACCCGAGCGGATCAATATCGGCGAAGTCGTCCGTAACACCGAGGAGACGCTGCACGTGGTCGAGTGTCTGGTACAGGACTACGGTGGAGCCTGCGCGCTCACGCCCTCGTGCCGATTGAAATCGGTGTTGCGCAAAGCGCAGGCAGGGTTCTACGCGCACCTGGACGCGCACACCCTGAAGGATCTCGCGCCGCGGCGCTCGAGGGCTTCGCCAGTGCATTTCGTCAAATCACCGGCTGCTTTGCAGCGCGCGTGAAGGAGGAGGCGCATGAACGACATCGCCCAGATGATCGGAAAAGACAATGTGGCTCAGGTCGTGAGCGACTTCTACGATGAGGTGCGCAACCACGCGACCCTCGGTGTCCCTTTCGGCGCGGTCGACGACTGGGCCGAGCACAAGGTCCACCTCGGTCATTTCTGGTGGGTGACGCTGGGCGGCAAGCCCTATCGCGACAAGCCCTATCGCGTCGCCGACAAGCACGCCGCGGCGGGTTTCACGCCCGAGTTGCTGGTGGACTGGCTCGTCTTGTTCCGCGAGACGCTGGCCAGGCACCTGCCTCCCGATCTCGCCGAGCAGTGGTACGCCCGGGCGGAGAATATCGGCCGCTCGCTCAACCTCATGCATGATTTGCGCTGCAGCGCCCGACGTCGACCGGACGCACGCTTATCCGGCCTTGCCTGAAGAGAGTCAATTCATGTCCATGCCTGCCCACGTTGTCGAATGGAGAAAGAGCCGGCGCGCCGAGTTGCACGCGATCGCTGCGAGCATCAGGCGTGAACGCCAGGCCGGCGCGGCGATTGAAGCTGAAGCCGCCTCGGGTGCCCAGGCCATGCCGCGAGCCGAGCTGCTCGAGCTGTTGAATACGCTGCTCGAAGCCGAGCGTGCCGGCGCGAAAGTGCTCGCCGCGTTCCTGAGCGACTACCCGGCGGGGGGCGCAGCCTCGCTGGGCTTGGGTGCAGTGCAGCGCGATGAGGCGAAATATCTCCGCCTGTGACGTGCTGATCCGGACTCTGTAACACCGGCCCCGGGCTCCCACGTGGACCCGGAATCGTCGCCGCCGTGCGATGGGTGGGCATACTGGTTGCTTTCCACGCGATAACTCGAATCCGCACGACGTGCTCCGTTACATACCCCACCGCGGAACCGGGTGTAAGCGACCCGGAAAAAGCGAAGTCGGGTGTCGCGGCGTGGCGTGGCCTCGAGAAATAAACAAAAAAATTCGTTACATTCGCGGTTTGCCCGCTGCAACTGGTCACGATAACGCCCGATGCTCAATCATAAGAGTTTTAGGATGCCGCTCCTGCGGTGGCTGCTACAGGTCACCCTGGTTGCCTTCTTCGCAATCCCATCCGCCGTTTCTGCCGCCGAGAAAAAGCCGGTTTTGCTCGGCATCGACGGAGAATTCGGACTCGAAAACAGTACATCGGCCCAGGCGATCGAGCTGGGCGTTCGAATAGCCATAGCCCAGATCAACGAGGCTGGCGGGGTGCTCGGCGGACGGCCGCTTCAGGTCGTGACGAAGGACCATCGTTCCATTCCGGCGCGCGGCATTCGTAATATTGCCGAATTCGCGGTCATGCCCGAGCTTGTAGCAGTATTCGGCGGGCGCTTCAGTCCTGTGGTGATCGAGGAGCTGCCTTCGCTCAAAGAGGCGAAGCTGCCTTTCCTGGCGGTCTGGTCGGCCGCCGACGCCATCGTCGACAATGGAACCCGGCCGAACTATGCGTTCCGGTTGTCTTTGCGCGACAGCCTGGCGATGCCTTTCATGATGGACAGCGCGAAGAAGCGCGGACTGAAGCGGGTGGGTCTGCTGCTCACCAATACGTCGTGGGGGCGCAGCAACCAGGCAGCGGTCGAAAGCTACAGCGCGACCAATCCGATTCCCAGGGTGGTTGCGACGGCCTGGTACAACTGGCAGGAACGCACGCTCATCGACCGCTACGCGAAACTACGCGAAGCGGGTGCCGACGCGATCGTGCTTGTGGCCAATGATGATGAAGCCGCAGTGCTCGTGCGGGAGGTCGCTGCGCTGCCGGCGGACCAGCGGGTGCCGATCATCAGCCACTGGGGGGTCACCGGCGGCAATTTCGTCAAGGCCGCGGGGGCCGCGCTGTCGCAGGTGGATTTCTCCGTGGTCCAGACGTTCAGCTTTTTCGAGGCGGCTAAAGAGCCGCTCGCGCGCTTCATGGCGACGGCGAGCAAATTCGGCATCACGCGCATCGAAGACATACAAAGTCCTGTCGGGGTGGCGCATGCCTACGACATGACGCATATTCTCGCGCGGGCCGTCGATGGTGCCGGCTCGACTCAGCGTGCGGCGGTACGCGATGCCCTGGAGAAGGTGAGTACACACCAGGGGCTCGTCAGGCGTTACGCGCCGCCATTTACGTCCACGCGTCACGAGGCGCTGGGTTCGGATCAGCTTCTCATGGCCCGATACCGCGCCGACGGCGTGCTCGTGCCCGTCAAGCCCTGAGATGGCGGGTGTTGCATTCCTGCCGGTAGGGCTTGCGCGGCGCTTCGCGCTTGCCGCGGCGGGGCTTGCGGCCGGGGCCCTCCTGCTGACTTCGCTCGCGTCCTGGTGGCTCATCAACCGGCAGCATCAGGAGGCGCTGGAGCAGCTAGCAGCCAAGGAAAGGCAGTTTCACGCCGCCGCGGTCGGCAGCGATCTGCACGCCCTGGCCGCGCGCATCGCCGAGGTCGCCGAAAGCACCATTCTGGCCACAGGCCTGGTCGACAGTGCGGGCCGGGAGACCTATCTCACGCCATTTCTGTCCGGGATCCGGCAGATCAACGGGGTGCCCATCCAGCTCCTTTTTACCGATTTCGAAGGCAAGGAGATCGCCAGCAACAACGGGACGGCGTTCACGCCGGGCGAGCTGCAATGGCTGCGCAAGCAACTCGAAGTCGGCGGTGCGGGCGCGATGATCGATGCGGCTGTGAACGGCGCGGCGCTCCTGGCTATGGAGCCGCTGACTTACGCTCGCACCAAGTCCCCCGAGGGGGCGTTGCTGTACAAAGTGGCCCTCGACGACCTGCACGTAGGCAAGAATGTACGCCTGGAATGGGGCACGAAAGCGGTGCCGGGCGATGCGGCGGACCCGGTCACCGCCGTCCCGGTGCCTCGCGTCTTCGAAGGGCTGCAGTTCCGCGTGCGCGGACCTTACACCTCGATGGCCTCAGCGACGAGCCTCGCGCCGCAGTACCTGGCCATCTTCGTCATCGCCCTCGTGCTTTTCACCGTCGTCGTGGTCGCCGGCGTGAGGCTCGCAAAATTGCTGACGCGCGATCTGCAGCGACTGGAGGCATTTTCGAGCCGGTTCCTCAGCAGTGGTCTGAGCTCTGAACGCGCGCTGACAGTCGGCAGCACCGAGGTCGCCAGCCTTGCCGGGTCGATCAACAAGATGCTCGATCGGCTGCACGAGCAGCACTCGGCCCTGCTGCACGAACGCGAGAAGCTCACCGAGCTGGCCGATGCGCTGCAGACGGCGGATCGGCGCAAGGATGAGTTCCTGGCGATGCTGGCGCACGAGCTGCGCAATCCGCTGGCGCCGATCAAGAACAGCGTCATGGTGATGCGAGCGAAACCGCTGGTCGATCCCGAGCTTGCATGGGCGAGAGATGTGGTGGACCGGCAGGTCGATCAGATGTCGCGCCTGCTCGATGACCTGCTCGATGTCAGCCGCATTACCCGCAACAAGCTCGAGCTGCGAAAACAGCACGTCCAGCTCACCCAGCTCCTCGACGCGGCGGTCGAGACAAGCCGCCCGGTGATCAAGGCCGCAGCGCACGAGCTCGTGATCGAGCTTCCACCTCATCCGGTTTACCTGAATGTCGATCCGGTTCGGGTCGCGCAGATTTTCGCCAATCTGCTCAACAATGCGGCGAAGTACACCGGACACGGCGGGCGCATCGTTCTGTCTGCGACCTACGAAAAGGGTGAGGTCGTCGTATCGGTTAAGGATAACGGGATCGGCATATCGCAGGAGCAACTCGCGCACGTCTTCGAGATGTTCAGGCAGGCCGAATCGCTGCAGCAGGCACAGGGCGGACTGGGAATCGGGCTGTCGATCGTGCGCGGGCTGGTCGAAGTGCACGGCGGCAGCGTGAGCGCGCGCAGCGACGGCCCGAATCGAGGCAGCGAGTTCATCGTGCGGCTGCCTGCGGCGCAGATCGCACCTGAAGACACGGTCGCGCGGCAATCTCAGGGGCAAGGGGCGGGTGAGCCTCGCCGCATCCTGGTCGCGGACGACAATCACGACGCTGCCGACACCCTCGCCATGATGCTCGGTATCTTCGGCCATGAGGTACGCACCGCGCACGACGGCGTCGAGGCGCTCGAGATGGCAGCCGAATTCCGGCCCGACGTCGTGTTTCTCGACATCGGGATGCCGCATCTGGATGGCTACCAGACCGCCGTGCGGATGCGCGCGGAGCCCTGGGGCAAGCACGTGATGCTCATCGCGCTGACGGGCTGGGGGCAGGAGGACGACAAACGGCGCGCCGCCGAAGCCGGATTCGACCATCACCTCGTGAAGCCCGCCGACCCGGCCGTGCTCGAGAAGCTGCTGGCCCAAAGCACGACGCATCAGGCGCCGTAGCGCCGCCGCTCGCTACCCGGGTCAAGCGCTCGAACTGTGCGCGCATTTGATCTGGCGCAAAGTCCGGGGTCCGAGGCGAGTCGATACTACCCCTCTGCAACACAGCGGAATGGGGTGGCGACCCGATCCTCATGGAAACGCCGGCTTCACACATCGATTTCGACCTCATCGGGAAGCTCGACCGCAACGGCCCGCGCTACACCTCGTACCCCACCGCCGACCGGTTCAGCGCCCGATTTACGGCAGCCGATTACGCGCGGTCGGCGGCGCAGCGCAACGTTGTCGGCATGCACCGGTCGCTGTCGCTTTATGTCCACCTGCCGTTCGGCTCCAGCCTCTGCCATGACTGCGCGTGCAACAGGATCGCCACCCGGGACGGGCGCGAGGCGAAGCGCTATATCGATGGCGTCATGCACGAGATTGCCCTGCAGGCACCGTTGTTCGGCGACGACGTGCGCGTCACGCAAATGCACTGGGGCGGTGGCACGCCCACCTGGTCCCGCACCGGGGACCTCGAGCGGCTGTTCACCTCGCTGCGCGCGCTTTTCGATCTCGACCCCGCAGGCGAATATGCGATCGACATCGATCCGCGTTCGGTCGACGCGTCGAGTATCGAGGCGTTGCGAGCCATGGGTTTGAACCGGGCAAGCTTCGGCGTTCAGGATTTCGACGCCAACCTCCAGGCCGCGACCAACCGGGTCCAGAGCGAGGCACAGACGGCAAGCGCGGTCGAAGCATCGCGCCGCGCCGGTTTCGAGTCGATCGACGTCGAGCTCATTTATGGTCTGCCGGGACAGGACCTGCTGATGTTCAACCGCACGCTGGCGCGCGTCCTGGCGATGCGCCCCGAGCGCATCGGGCTCCGCAATTACGCGCACCGGCCTTCACGATTCAGGTCACAACGCCTGATTCCGGAAGTGGACATGCCCTGGCCGAAGACGACGCTGCAGCTCGTTCTTGCGGCGCGGCGACTCGCCGAAGCAGGTTATGTCCATATCGGCATGGAACACTTCGCACTTCCCCAGGACCCGCTGGCAGTGGCGCAGCGCGAAGGGCGGCTTCATCGCAACTTCCAGGGCTATTCCACGCATGCACAATGCGATCTCGTGGGCCTGGGCGTCTCTGCGATCGGCTCAATCGGTGCGACCTACAGTCAGAACACGCGTGTGCTGTCGGAGTATTACGGCCGCATCGGTCGCGGCGAGCTCCCGGTTACCCGCGGCCACGAGTTGAGCGGCGACGATCTGCTCCGGCGCAGCGTCATCCACACGCTCATGTGCCACTTCGAGCTCTCCAAGGAAGCGATCGAAGTGGCTTATCTGATCGATTTCGACCGCTACTTCGCGCCCGAGCTAAGAGCGCTTGCCGACCTGGAGCGCGCCGGGCTTATCCGGATGGAGGACGGCTGGATCTCGGTCTCACCCGGTGCACGCATGCTGATTCGCAATGTCTGCATGGTCTTCGACAAGTATCTGTGGCGCGAGCGATCGCGCGTCCGCTATCCCCAGATCCTGTGAGGCGTCCATGAACATCACGTTTCTCGGCGCCGCGCGCGAGGTGACGGGCTCATGCTTCCGCATCGATATCGACGAGCGTGCATTTCTGGTCGATTGCGGGCTTTTCCAGGGGGGAATGGACGCATACCGGAAGAATCGCTCGCCGCCCGCATTCGATCCACGTGAGATCGACTGCGTGGTGCTCACGCATGCGCACATCGATCACTCCGGGATGCTCCCGCGTCTGGTGAAGCTCGGTTTTCGCGGTCCCATCCATGCCACACCCGCCACGTGCGACCTGCTCGAAGTCATGCTTCCGGATGCCGCCTACGTGCAGGAGCGTGAGGCCGGGCGCGCACGCGGACGGCGGCCGGTGGCGCCGCTTTATACCGTCGCCGAAGCCCTGGCAACCCTGAAACAGCTGCGGCCGGTCGAGTACGACACGACGTTCGATGTGACGGCGGGTGTGCGCTGCCGGTTCCGTGACGCGGGCCACATCCTGG
>JBKJKJ010000352.1:0-5245 GCA_046597455.1 Burkholderiales bacterium | reverse complement strand
CCGGCGGCCATCAGGCCGAGCAGGGCCCACGCTGTCTGTGATGGGGTGGTGGGTGCGGGACGGTGACCGGAATAGTCGAGACTGTAACTCTCACCGTCCTCGCCCCATCCGCCGTCGAGGTTCTGAATCGAGTGCATCCACTTCACTGCCCGCTTGATTTCGGGTGCGTCAGGCGCAAGGCCGGCTGCGCGCAGCGCGCACAGCGCCGACCACGTTCCATAGATGTAATTCATGCCCCAGCGCCCGAACCAGCTTCCGTCTGCGCACTGGGTGCGCTTGAGGAAGCGCAACGCAGCCGCCAGCGCCGGGGTATCCGGTGCGTCTCCGAGTTGCGCCAGCATGCTGATGCCGCGCGCGGTCACGTCCTCGGTCGGAGGATCGAGCAGCGCGCCATGGTCGGCAAAGGGGATGTGGTTGAGGTATTCCTTGGTGTTGTCGGCGTCGAACGCGCCCCAGCCGCCGTTGCGGCTTTGCAGCCCGACCACCCATTCCTTCCCGCGTTCGATCGCTTCACGCAGCGGCAGCGCGTCGGCGGAGCCGATGTCGCGCAGGTAGCGGTCGAGCGCCATCACGACGACCGCGGTGTCGTCGAGGTCCGGGTAATGCGGGTTTTCGTACTGGAAAGCCCACCCGCCCGGACGCACACCAGGGCGCACCTGTGACCAGTCGCCTCCCGCTTTGAGCACCTGGCGCGTTCTCAGCCATTCGATGCCGTGGCGAACCGAATCGGGCTCGCCCGAGGATTCCATCAGGGCATGGCACGCCAGAACCGTGTCCCACACCGGCGACACGCACGGCTGGCAGTACGCTTCGTTCTCGGTGATGACCAGCAGCTTGTCGATGGCTTTACGCGCGATGACCATGTCGGGGTGATCGGTCGGGTAGCCCAGGGCGTGAAACATCATGACGGCGTTCGCCATCGCCGGAAAAATGCCGCCGAGCCCGTCTTCCCCATTGAGCCGCTCGGTCACGAAAGCCACCGCTTTGGCGAGCGCGCGGGCGCGAAAACGTTTCGGCACCCAGGGCTCGACGATACGCAGGGCCACGTCGAGTGCCGCAAAAAGGGTGTACCAGCGCCATTTCTGGTGAGGTCCCCGCCGCAGGATGCGCCGCCGCTCGGAGACGAACAGCTCGTCGATGCGCGTTCCCCGCGGATTGCGGGCGACCGGCTTCAGCGCGCGCAGCACCAGCAAAGGCACGAGGACCGTGCGTGCCCAATACGAAATCTTGGACAGATGCGCCGGAAACCACCGCGGCAGATACATGATCTCTATCGGCATCACGGGGGCTGCATTCCACGATGAGGCGCCGTAGAGCGCGAGCAGAAAGCGGGTGAACACGTTGCTCTCCCCCGCGCCCCCGTGCTCGCGGATCAGCTCGCGGGCCTTTTTCATGTGAGGCGCTTCCTGGGGATCCCCGATCACCTTGAGCGCGAAATAGGCTTTGACGCTGGCGCTGAGATCGAACGGGCCTTCGTGAAAAAGCGGCCACCCGCCGTGTGCGCCCTGCGTGCGGCGCAGATAGGCCGCGATCTTGGATTCGAGCGCGGCTTCCGGCGGGGTGCCCAGAAAGTGCTGCAGAAGGATGTACTCCGCGGGAATGGTCGCATCGGCCTCGAGCTCGAAGATCCAGTGACCGTCCGCGCGCTGGCACGCCAGAAGCGCTCGAGCGGCACGCTCGATCGCGCGATCGAGCCGGCGTGGTGCGAGCGGCTCGATCTCCGCGTCGTGCGTGGCTTGCAATAGATTGCTGGACAACGACTACTCCCTGGTCTGTTACGAGGGCCGGCTCCGCCCCGACCCGTTCTGCGTATCACTCATTGCGCATCGGACTGCATGGCCTGTGCCCGGCCTTTCCACATGCCACCGCGAGCTCGCCCGTGCTGAATAGCCGAATCCACGGTAAAGCACAAGTACATCAGCGCGATCGCGGGAAGCGCGGCTCCCCATGCGGGTGCAATCCCGTATCGTCGCAGTGTAGGGAGAAACGCCAGAATCATCAGCCCCCAGGCGACGAGGGCAACGCTGCGCGCCGCGCCGTGCGCCGCCACCGCGAGGACGGCGGGCACGAGGAAGGTGACCGACAGCGCGATTGCCGTAGCGGCGAGCAGCAGCGCAGAATAGCGCAGCTGGCAGTAGGCGGTCCGCGCGACCATGCGCCGGGCTTCGCCGAGCGAGGGATAGCCGCGCAGGCTGCGTACGCGCTCACTCAGCCCCAGCCAGATCGGCCCGTGTTTTTTCAGCTGGCGCGCCAGCGCGCAGTCGTCGATCAGCGCCGTGCGGATGGCCTCGATCCCGCCCGAAGCTTCGAGTGCCTCGCGCCGCACCAGCATGCACCCCCCCGCTGCGGCGGCCATTCGGCGCTTCGGATCGTTGACCCAGGCGAACGGATAGAGCATCTGAAAAAAGAAAACGAAAGCCGGAATGATCGCGCGCTCGACGCCCGACACGCAGCGCAGTCGCGCCATGATCGAAGCCAGGACCAGATTGCCCGCGCGGGCTTTCGAGGCCAGTTGCCGCAGCGTATCGTGCGCATACGTGATGTCGGCATCGGTCATCCAGTAGTAATCCGGGCTGGCCCCGTTGCCTTCAATATGCGCCACGCCCTGCTTAATCGCCCACAGTTTCCCGGTCCATCCCACAGGCAGCGCCGGGGAGGCCACGATCGTCAGCCGCGAGCCGGCGCCGAGCAGGATTGCGGCCTCGCGCGCGGCCTCGGCCGTGCCGTCGCTGCTGTGGTCGTCGACCACGACGATGCGCAAATCGCCAGGATAGTCCTGGCGCAGCAGGGAGGTTAGCGAGGCCGCGATGACTTCGACTTCGTCGCGCGCCGGGACGATCGCCACCACCGATGGCCAGTGCACGGGCGATTCCGTGGTCGTGCCCAGGCGCTCGCGGCCGCGCCAGAAGCCGCCTCGTCCCACGACGAGATAAATCCAGATGCCGCATGCGACGACGGCGAGCGCGAGTGTCATCAACGCAGATATCCGTGCTGCGCGAACCATTCGATGGCATCGCGCAGGCCTTCACGATAAGGCCGGGCGTGGAATCCCAGGTCGCGTTGCGCTTTGGCTGCGGTGAAAAACATGCGGTGCTTCGACATGCGCAGGCCGTCCAGCGTAATGAAAGGCTCTTTCCCCGACAGCTTCGCGACAGCTTCGGCTGCCATCGCGAGTGGATAAACGGCCAGGCGCGGAATGCGCATCCGCGGCGCGGGCTTCCCGGTGATCCCCGCGATGGCAGCGAGCATGTCTGCGAGCAGCACGTTCTCGCCCCCCAGAATATAACGCTCGCCGATTTGTCCACGCTCGAGTGCCGCCAGGTGTCCCGCCGCCACGTCGTCGACGTGCACGAGGTTCAGACCGGTGTCGACGAACGCGGGGACGCGTCCCGATGCGGCCTCGACGACGAGCCGTCCGGTGGGCGTCGGGCGTATGTCGCGCGGTCCGATGGGCGTCGAAGGATTCACGATCACCGCAGGCAGCGCGTCCTGCGCGATCATCTTCTCGACGAGCGCCTGCGCGAGCACCTTGCTGCGCTTGTAAGGACCGATCGCATCGCCTTCGCCGAGCGCGACCGACTCGTCCGCGGCGGCGCCGTCTGCGCGTAGCGACAGCGCGGCAACACTGCTCGTGTATACGATGCGCTCGACGCCGGCCGCCTGCGCCGCGTGCATGACGGTGCGCGTGCCTTCGACATTGGTGTGTACGATCTCTTGCGGGTGTCGCGCCCACAGCCGATAGTCGGCGGCCACATGAAATGCAAACCGGATGCCCTCCATGGCCTCACGCATCGCGGCCGGATCGCGTATGTCGCCTTCGACGATTTCGGCGTCCAGACCGGCGAGGTTGGTGCGCGGACTCGACGGGCGCACCATCACGCGCAACCGGCAACCGCTCCTGCACAAGGCCATGGCCACCGCCGAACCGACGAAACCCGTGCTACCGGTAATCAGAACCCTGTCAGACGATTCCACTTATTTTTCACCGCTCGAACGAAGCCGAATTATGAGCGAAAGCGGGTGAATTTTCCCTGTATATTCGTGCGAGGCCGGACAATAACCGCGCCGGGCCCTGGGGGCGGTGCGCTTGGCGCCGCGTGGGGCTCATATCAATGGAGAGGCATATACATGCAGACGACTAAAGACACCAGGACGACGACCGGCGCGCGTGCGCTCGTGGACGCGTTGCTGCGCGAAGGCATCGACCACGTTTTCGGGATCCCGGGAACACAGAACCTGGCGATCATCGATGCGTTGCGCGAGACGCCGGAGATCCGCTTCATCCTCACGCGTCACGAGCAGGGTGCGGCATTCATGGCCTACGGATTCGCGCGTGCGAGCGGCCGTCCCGCGGTGGTCACGGCGACCGAAGGACCCGGGATTACCAACCTCGCGACCGGAATCGCCGCGGCCTACAAAGGCCAGGTGCCGGTGATCAGCATCTGCGGCGTTCAGGAAAGTGCCATGCGCGAGCGCGATGCCACCCAGGACATGGACCAGACCACGTTCATGCGCCCGATCACGAAATGGGCGCACACCATCCCCAATGTGCACCGGGTGCAGGAAGCGGTGCGCAAGGCGTTTCGCGTCGCGCTGACCGAGCCGCAGGGACCAACGCACATCGACGCCGCCAGCGAGACGCTCCTCGAGCAGACCGCAGTCGAAGCGATCGAGCCTGCCGCCTATCGCAACACGGTGCTGCCTTCGTGCAGCAACAGCCAGCTCGATGAGGTTTTCGCGCTGCTCTCGCGTGCCGAGCGCCCGGTTTTCGTCGCCGGCCGCGGCGTGATGACCGAAGGCGCAACCGGTGCGCTCGCCGAGCTCGCCGAGCGCACCGGCATACCGGTCGCAGCGCTGCAGTACTCGCCCGACGCTTTCCCCTCGTCGCATGCGCTCGCGCTGGGGCCGCTGGGGCGCAACGGCTTTGGCAGCGCCAACCGCACAGTTCCCAAAGCGGACGTCATCATCGCCATCGGCGCGCACATGGACGTGTTCTCCACGATGTACAAGTACGGCATTTTCAGCGAGCAGGCGAAGCTGGTGCATCACACCGCGGCGCCGGGGCAGATCGGGATCGTGTTCCCGGTGACGCTCGGGGTTACGGGCTCGGCGGCGAGCTTCATCAGCGGCCTGGCCGAGCGGGCGGCGAAAGCCAAGCTGAAGAAAGCATGGGTGGACGTGCCCAAAGCGCGCGCGGACTGGGAGTCCGAGCTGCAGGGGGCCGTGCGTCACGAGTCCGAGCCGA
>JBKJKJ010000301.1:0-19898 GCA_046597455.1 Burkholderiales bacterium | reverse complement strand
AATTGCCGAGCGCCATGCGCATAGGCTCGACTGGGGGTGGAACGTAATGGGCTGTCGCCAAGGTCGAGCCCTTCGGTCCGAGCCAGTTTTGATGGTCGCGAAAATGACCGGCGCGCTCGTCCCCGCGAGGAGAATCGGCGAGCAGTATCTTGTGCAGGGTCCGGATCAGCTCCAGCGACAAAGGCTGCGCGCGCAAATGGGCGATACCGGCATCGAAGGCGCGAACATAGTTAACGACCTGGGCTATGTCAGGAGTCTCTGCCGGCTTCGCCGGTCCTTCGGACGCCTCGTATTTGAGAACATCTTCCAGGGTGCATGCGATGCCTTCGATTTCCGAGCTCAGAACTGCTTCGCGCCGCACATACATCGCCACGAAAAGACTTGCGCTCGGGATCAGGTCGCCGAAACTCGAGAGGGCACCCACCGCCCGATCCGCCGCCGATAAGGCGAGGAGGGCTTCGTCATCCATGTTCAGGGGTGGATGGGGGGGTAGGGGATCCGGAAGGAAGGCGAGATAGCCCCCCGGCTGGGCGGCAGTCCTTCCCGAACGCGAGTCCAGCTGGTTCATAGTTATTCCAAAATTGCGGAAATAGTCGTTTTAATGCCTTGGCGCGAGATCTCTTATTCGACAGTAAGCCTTATTCAGGCCCTCGGGCGTCCTAGTATTCCAGAAAGTAGGGAATTATGGAATAGAGACGGCCTTTCGAGAGTCGTTATTCGAGGACGCCATGGGAGACGCTTTGGCCATTCAGCGCGACTGCGCAGGCTCGCATGGCCGCGAAAGTGAACGAGAGGAATCAACGATGACCGACAAGCTGAAGGTCACCGCGGCAGCGGCAACGTGTTCCTCGATATCGGATTCACCAAAGCCGAGGCTGAGAACCTGAAGCTGCGCTGAGCGGATGATGAGGATCGAGGACTGCTACCGCAAGAGCGAGATGACCCAAGGCGCGGCCGCGCGTGCGCTCGGCGTCGGGCAGCCGAGGCTCAACGATCTGCTGCGCGGTAAGATCGACAAATTCAGCCTCGACGCCCTGGTCAACAATATGCGGCCGGAGAAGCTCGAGGCATCGTAATATCGTGCAACTAAAAGATGCCGATAGAGCCTTGGCTCGCACTTGAAGAATGTCGAGACTTGGCGTGGCGGAGAGGGCGGGATTCGAACCCGCGGTACGGCGTAAACCGTACACACGCTTTCCAGGCGTGCGACTTAAACCACTCATCCACCTCTCCGTGGGCCGGCGATTTTAACACGGCGGCCCGCTTTTCCGAGTCGATCGGGTTCGATTCTGGCATCCTGATCGCATTGCAATGTTATTGGCGCCCGCGGATCGACCCTCGCCACGGGTTACTTTTCACCGCTGCCGGATGTGTCCGATGACACCCGCCCAAGGCATCGACAAGCTCGGTTTCAGGCGCTGGTACGAGCGCCAGCTGATCGAAGGGCACGTGTATTTCATCACGTGTTTCCTGAGCCTGATCGTGGTGGCTGCGTGCATCGAGCTCATCGACTGGCACGCGCCCGCGACCCAGGTCCTTTTCATGGTGAGCGCCATCGTCGCGGGCGGGGTCGTATGCATCGTCTCGATGCGCCGCTACAGCTTTCTGCTCGCACGCGCCGAATGCCTGGGCTCGCAATCGAGCTGTGCGCTGTGCCAGGCTTATGGCGGGCTGAAGGTCATCGGTGCGGGCGTCGGCGAGGAGCGTATGCAGGGCTTCGTCGCGCGGAACGACAATCCGTGGATTCAGGTGCGCTGCAAGAAGTGCGGCCACGAGTGGCGCATGGCGAACGGCTGATCAGCGCGCAGTACCCCGACTCAGGTTGCGCAGGCGAGGGCGTGGGACAGGCAGACCTGACGCTTGGCGATGGCGAGCCCGATCCAGAGCCACACCAGCAGCATGAATGCGGCGACGGGGATGTGTTCGTCTCGAATGAAGCGCGGAGTGATGAACCGTGTGGTCCGTATGACCGGACGCGTGAGAATCGAGAAAAGTTGATAGACAAAGTTTTGGCCGCGCTTGCGCCCGGCGATCACGTACAGCAGTCCCTGGCCGATCATGAAGCACCCGGCAATCTCCACCAGCGCCCGCAGCATGGTCAGCGCCAGGAGCTCAGGCGGCATCGGCATGAGTGCCCTCTTTGAGGGCGATGCTTTCGAGCGTCTCACCGGTCTCGCGCATGAGCTTCATGGTCATGTGCGGCTCGAAGCCGTTCAGGTAGCGGATCACTTCACGCACTTTGTCCCGGCGCGCCATGGTGTGATAGGTCTTGCCGAGCTCATACCAGGCGTGGCCGTTCATCGGCTGGAGCTTGCCCGCTTTTTCGAGCGCTTGCGCCGCCTCGGCGAGTTGCCCCAGCTCGCGGCGGCACAGTCCGGCGCCGTACCACGCGCGATCGAGCCTGGGATTGAGCGCCAGTGATTTTTCGAACGCCTCGATGGCAGGCCCGTATTGCTTCTCGCCGTGGAGCACGAAGCCCAGATTGAACCAGGTGGCGGAGCGTCCGGGATCGGCGGCGAGCGCCTGCCGATACTGCTCGATGGCGAGCGCAGGCCGGCCGCTTTCCGCGTACAGATATGCGAGCGTTTCGGCGGCGGGCACGAAGCCGCGCTCGAGCGCGAGTGCTGCGCGCAACGCCTGAGCTGCGCGTTCGTTGCGTCTCGCCAGAATGAAAAAACGCGCTACGTGATAGTGCCAGCGTGCCTGGAGATTCATCGGTGGGGGATCCGGACTGCGGTCGTCATAAAAAATCAGGGCCTGCGACGCAGGCCCTGATTCTATCCCGAGCAAAGACGGCGGGTCAGGTCGCCTGGGTGCTGATGTCGCCTTTGAGGTTCGGGTAGCGTACGTGCTCCACCAGTTCCTGCACCTCCCTGTCCGGTGCGCCCGTCAGCAGGCTCACCACGATGATCGTGATCATGCTTGCCGGGAGCCCGAAGACGCCTGCCGAGATCGGATTCATGCCGAACCACAGGTATTCCGCGATGGGCCGCGTGACGCCGATCATGTCCCGGAAGAACGGGTAAGTGGTGAACATGTAATAGATGCAAACGCCAAGGCCCATCAGCATGCCGGCGATCGCGCCATACTTGTTCGCCCGTTTCCAGAAGACGCCCAGCACCAGCGCCGAGAAGAACGTGGATGCGGCAATCGAGAACGCGGCGCCGACGAGGAACAGGATGCTGCCCGGCTTCTGCGATGCCGTGTAGGCGGCGATCAGCGCGACCACGAGCAGCAGTCCTTTCGAGACGGACACGCGCCGTTTCGTGGAGGCCTGCGGATCGATCATCTTGTAATAGAGGTCGTGTGAAAGCGCATTCGCGATCGTGAGCAGCAGCCCGTCGGCAGTGGAGAGTGCCGCGGCCAGACCACCGGCTGCCACCAGTCCCGATACCACGTAAGGCAGCCCTGCGATTTCCGGTGTCGCAAGAACGATGATGTCTCCGCCCAGCACGATTTCGGCGAGTTGCACGATGCCGTCACCATTGAGGTCGGTGATGTTGAGCAGCGCCGGATCGACGACGCGCCAAGCCGCGGCCCAGGCGGGCAGCTCCGCGAACGCGCTGCCCACGAGATGCGAATACACGTCGAATTTGGCCAGCACGGCGAGGCACGGTGCGGTGAAGTAGAGCAGGAAAATGAAGAACAGCGACCAGAACACCGACTGGCGCGCCTGCCTCACGCTCGGTGTCGTGTAGTAGCGCATCAGGATGTGCGGCAGCGCCGCGGTGCCGAACATCATGCAAAAAACGATGCCCAGGAAGTTGAGTCTGGCCAGGTTCTGGGCCGCTTCGTCCTTGCCCGGGAACGGTGTGGCGTGAGGTCGCGGTGGATTGGCGCGTGCGGCGAGACCTTTCTCCTTGGTCATCGCCTCCTTCCACACGTCGATATCGGTCGGATACTCGGTGAGGGCTTTCTGCACCGGATCGATCTGCGCGGCCGGGGCATTCGCGGCTTTGAGGTCGGTTAGCTGCTTCTCCAGCGCGGGCTTTCCTTCCGCAAAGCCTTTTCCCGGATCTTTCAGCGCCGCGGTCGCTTTGTCCGAGCGGGCTTTCAGGATTGCCCGCACTTCCTGCTCCTTGGGATCGGCCGTGATCTTCTTCTCGAGCTCGGTGACCTTCTGCAGCGTCTGGCCGTAGGCGAGCTGCGGGATCGGGATGCCGGTGTGCTTGACGCCCAGCCAGACCACCGGCGTGAGATAGGCGATGATGAGAATGACGTATTGGGCCACCTGGGTCCAGGTGACTGCGCGCATTCCCCCGAGGAAGGAGCACACCAGAATGCCGCCCAGGCCCACGAACACGCCCACATGAAACTCGAGGCCGGTGAACTTGCTCGTGATGATGCCCACGCCGTAAATCTGCGCGACCACGTAAACGAACGATGCAATGACCGCACCGATGATGCCGATGGTGCGCGCGATGTTGCCCCCGTAGCGCGCGCCGAGAAAATCCGGAATGGTGAACTGGCCGAACTTTCGCAGATAAGGCGCGAGGAAAAGCGCGACCAGCACATAGCCGCCGGTCCAGCCCATCACGAAGGCGAGCCCGTCGAAGCCCGAGAGGTACAGCGTTCCGGCCATACCGATGAACGAAGCCGCGCTCATCCAGTCGGCACCGGTTGCCATGCCGTTGAAGAACGCGGGGACGCGCCGCCCGGCGACGTAGTATTCCGCCACGTCGACGGTGCGGCTCATGATCCCGATCATCGCGTAAAGGCCGATGGTCGCGAACAGGAAGGCATAGCCGATGAACCGGCGCGGTAATCCCATCTGCTCCGCGATGGCAATCGCAATGACGAAGGCGATGAAACCGCCGGTATAGAAGGTGTAATACCGCTTGAGCTGCGAAGTGAACGATTTCTGGCTGAAGACGGCCTGGCTCATGATTCTTCTCCCTCGGCGACGTCGTATTCATCATCGAGCTTGTTCATCTTGCGTGCGTAATACCAGATGATCAAAACGTAGATGATGAGTGAGCCCTGAGCGGACATGTAGAAGCCGAGGGGAAAGCCGATGAACGTGTAGTTGTTGAGCTCGCGGGCGTACCACGCTTCGACGAAAGTCGCGAAGAACCAGATGACCATCAGCACCGCGGTTATGAAGAGGTTCCTGCGCCAGTACTCGTGATGCCTTGCGGATAGTTCCATGAGCATCCTCCAGATGGGTCACGGCATCGCGCGAAGGCGGGGCCGCAAGGGAACATTGATCGTTCGATCGTTCTTCTGCTTGCTTCCCGGATCGTATTGCAAAATCCTTACAAAATCCTGAATCGCGGCACTAGAATGGCGCTATAACAGGGGCCTGCCGGACGGCGCATCCGACGCGAAGCACGAAGAACAGCGCCGTATCCCGAGGGCTGGAGGAGTGTCGGTGCGTATATTGATCACCGAAGACGACGACGCGCTCGCGGAGGCTTTGCAGTTCGCCTTCGGGCACTCCGGGTACGCCGTGGACCGCGTGTCCAACGGCGCCGCGGCAGACGAAGCTCTCAAAGAGGATGTTTTCGGCTTGCTGATCCTCGATCTGGGCCTGCCCAAGCTCGACGGTTTCGAAGTGCTCAGGCGTTTGCGGCGGCGCAACGCGACCATGCCGGTGCTGATTCTCTCGGGACGCGAGAAACCTGAAGAAAAAGTGCTTGGCCTCGACCTCGGCGCCGACGACTATCTCGCCAAGCCTTTCAGCGTGAACGAGTTGCTCGCGCGCGTGCGCGCGCTGCTCCGCCGCGGATGTGCCGTGACCACCGCCATCGTTTCCTATGGCAGTCTTTGCTTCGATACTGTGGGACGCACAGCCGCCGTGGACGGGCGTGCACTGCCCCTGTCCGCGCACGAGACCGGCGTGCTCGAGGTGCTTTTGCGGCGCTTCGGGCGGGTCGTGAGCAAAGAGCAGCTCGTCGAGCAGCTTTACAGTTACGACGAGGAAGTCAGCCACAACGCCATCGAGGTGTACGTGCACCGGGTACGCAAGAAAATCGCCGGTGCGGGTCTGCTGGTACGCACAGTCTACGGGCGCGGCTACGTCCTCGAGTTGGCGCGCGCGCCGCAGGAGACCGTTCAGAGCTCGTAATCGAGCGCGAGGCGGGATTGCAGGTGCCGCGCCTGACGTAACGCTTCCTTGAGCACCCGACTTTCCAGCTCGTTCAGGTGCGCTGGATTGACGCGGTTGCTGAGCGCTTCGCCGGCGGCGTGTTGCGTGTGCTGCTGGCGCAGGCGCGCAATCTGTATGAACAGAAACCCGTCCACCCACGCCTGCACTTCGAGCGGCGTCACGCTGCGGCGCCGGGCGTATTCGCGCAGCCGATCGCCGGTATTGGTATGGGCAATGCCTTCAGCCAGGCTGTAGATTCGTGCGGCGTCGGCGAAGAGCATTGCACCGTTGAGCTTCAGGTTCAGAGTGTGGCGCCGGCCTTCGTCGCTGCTGGTCGTGAAAGTCCCAAGCAGGCCGAGCGGGGGCCGGTTGTGCAGCGCGTTGGCGGCCATCTGGTGCAGGAACCGGGGGGCGCGCGCGATCCGTTCGAAAAGGCGACCCCTCAGGGCGTCCGCCAGATCGCGCTCGCCGTGAATCGGACGAAAATCGAAAAAGATCGCGCTCTTCAGCAATGCCTGCGGGTCGCCGTGTTCGATCCAGTCGGCGAAACGCCCGTCCCATTCATCGAGGCTGAGGCACCACGCCGGATTGCCCGCCATGATGTTGCCTGGGCATAGCGGGACGCCGCAGCGTGCAAGTGCGTCATTCACGCGCCGGGCGTGCGGCAGCAGCTTCTCGCGGCCCGCATCGGGCCCTCCGCCTGTCGTGAAGATCAGACCGTTGTCCTGGTCGGTGTACAGGGTCTGCTCGCGCCGGCCTTCACTGCCGAGCGCGATCCAGCAGAATCGCACCTCGTCGGCCACGCCGCTGAACTCGAGATCCAGCACCCGCTGGGTCAGCAAGTCGTTGAGCGAGGAGATGAGCAGGGTCAGCGGTTCGGGTGCCGTGCCCTGCAGCAGCAGGCTGCGGGTGTGCTCGCGCAGCGCCTCGCTGAGGGCGACGAGGTCTTCGACACCGGGCGCGTTGCGGATTGCGGCCGCAAGCTGGCGGACGCTGCCCGGCTGGAGCGCGAACAGGTCTTTCTCCGAAACAAGGCCGGTGAGCCTCCCGTTTTCGACGATCAGGATATGGCGGATGCTGTAATGCAGCATCGGCAACACCGCTTCGTAGACCAGCGCGCTCGGAGGCAGGGTGTGCAAATCCGTGCTCATCACACTCGATATCGGTCGGTCCAGCCCCTCGTCGGCGAGCACCACGCGATCGAGCACGTCGCGCAGTGTGAAAATTCCCACCGGCCGGTCGTCCTCGGTCGTGATGACTATCGACCCGACCTGGCGCGCGTGCATGGTTGCGAGTGCCTCGCGCAGGGGGGTGTCGGGGCGGCACGCCACGGGCGGGTGCATCACCGCCGACAGCTCGCTTGCCGAGGTGGTCATCACGTCGAACCCTGCGGCGTCAGTGGAATTCATGGTCAGGCCCCGGTGCGAGAGACCGGCGTCAGTAAGCAAGGCGCGCGAAAGGCGTGCTTCGCGCCGCCTCGCGTGCTTCGCCCAGCGTGCGAATGTCCTTCATGGCGAGCAGCGGCAGCATTCTCAGGAAGATCTCTGCCGTGACGAGCGCGTCACCCAGGGCCGTGTGGCGGCCGACCACATCGACACCGAGCCGCGTTGCGATCGCTTCGAGCGTATGGTCGGCCTGACCCGGATGCACGACTGCAGAGAGCATCAGGGTGTCGAGCACCGGATGATCGAAGCAGACACCGGTTTCATCTTCCTTCAATTGCAGGAAGCGCAGGTCGAAAGCGGCATTGTGAGCGACGAGCACCGTGTCTTCGCAATATCGATGAAAAGCGGGCAGGGCGCGGTCGATCGTCGGCGCGCGCTCTACCATGTCGTCGGTGATGCCGTGTATGCGCACTGCCGATGCCGAGAGCCGGCGACGGGGATTCACGAGCTGATCGAACATCTCGCCCGCCAGCCGTTTTCCATTGACGATGCGAACCGCGCCGATCGACACGATCTGATCGCCGTGCGAAGGCGCGAGTCCCGTCGTTTCGGTGTCGAACACCGTGTAGCTCAGCTCGGTGAGCGCTCGCGCGTCGCCCGCGGCACTCTGGCGCGGCTGATGAAACAGATCGAAATCGTAAAAGGTCGGCCGGCTGGCAAGCTCGGGCGGGAGCACACGCGGCTCGTTGGGGACGCTAACCGGTAGCAGCACCCGAAAGTAGGCATGACCCGCAGCCTCGTCGTGCCCATAGAGCGCTTCGGCACGATGCTGCTTCATCACATCGTCCAAGCTCGCGCCTGCATCCGAAGCCCCGTTCTGCCACTCGCGCGCGGCCTCAAGTGAGAGCGTCGCGCCGCGCCACGTCAGGTCGAGCTCGGCGTGTCCGCCGCGGCACGTGAGACTGAGCGCGACTTCCCGCACCGCACATTGGGTGCGCAGCCGCAGCGAGATTCGCGAGATCACGTCGATCATCGCGGCGCGGTCGATCGCGAGCCACACGCCCGCACACCCGGCGTCGTCCGCACGCGAGGAAACGAGCAGTCCCGTCTGGTTTTCGATCCCGCGTTTCAGGACGGCGAGGAAGTCCGCGCCGCCGATGCTCTCGAGTGCAGGATCGACGGCTCGATAGCCCGCTTCGACGCGAGCGACTTCGCTGCCCAGGGCGCGCGTCTCCTGGGCGACGATTTCGAGAAAGCTGCGCTGCTTCGCCATGTCCATATCAGGATGGACGAGCAGACTCCCGGTGGCGGCGCCGATGTTGCCCAGCGTCGCGCGGGTGCGCGCGATCAGCGACCTGAGCTGCGACTCGCGGCTCACGCCCATTTCTACCTCGCGGGTGACGTCCTCGATGATCAGGATAAACCCCGAGAGATCGGGAAGCGCCGGGGCGGGCGTAAGCACCGGTGCCATCCTCACGCGCAGCATGCGTGCGCCCGGCAAGCGCGTGATGAAGACCGAGACCGGAGCGGTTTCGCCCCGCTCGAGCCGGTATTGGAGGTCTTCGATCGCATGCGACAGCGCACTGCGTTCGATTACGCTGAACAGCGATCGGCCCAGCCCGAGCGCGCTCTGGACGGGGGCGGCCGCGCCTTCGGACAGGCACGCGCTCAGCAAGTCCTGCGCGCGCGGGTTGTACAGCAGCACGCGCGCAGCGACATTGCAGACCACGACACTTTCGCTGAGCTGCGACATCAGGGCGGCAAGGCGTGTCTTCTCTTGGTCGAGATCGGCGCGGGCCGCCGCGACGCGCGCCTCGACATCGTTGCCCAGGTTTTCGAGGCGACTCGCAAATGCATTGATCGCATCGCGCAGCAGCGCGATCTGCGCGGTGGGTGCCTCGGCAATGCGGTGCGCCGGATTCGCGCTGAGAATGATATTCGACTCTTCGGCCAGTCGCTGCGCGGAGGCGACATGACGATCGTAGAAGGCGTGCAGCAGCCACGCGAGCGTGGCGACGACGAGCATGAAAACAAATGCGAGTGCGCCTGCCGCGGCGCCGAGTGCGGCGTCGAACGGCGCCTGCTGAGCGTCAGGCAGCGTGCCCCGCAGCGTATACAGCGAAGTGCCCACGGCCGCCGCGACGAACATCGAGGCGCCGGTGACGGCCAGTATGAATTGCGCGCGCAGCTTCATTCCCCGAGCAGTCGACGAACGCTTGCAAGGAGCTCGCGGGTCGCGAAGGGTTTGGTGATGTATAAATCGGCGCCGAGCGCGAGTCCTTTGGCGACCTCGACTTCACGTCCTTTGGCCGTGAGCATGACCACCTTGATGGCGCGCAGCGCCGGGTCATCGCGGATCTTCTGGCACACCTCGAAACCGTCGCGCAGCGGCAGCATGACGTCGAGCAGGATTAGATCGGGCCTGAACGACGCGAGCTCGCGCAGCGCCGCTTCGCCGTCGAATACGCTGCGCACCGTGTAGCCCGCGTGGCCCATGAGGAAGTCGAGCGAGACGACGATATTTGCTTCATCGTCTGCGATGAGGACCTTTTTCGACAAGAATCGGCTCCACTGCTGCGGGCCTGACATGCGGCGGCCCGCCAGAGGTCATGCTGCGCTCTTTTCCGAGGTCGGCGCAACTCCGGCGGCAAAGGGCAGGATGAAAGAAAAGCGCGCACCGGTGCCGGGCGCACTGCTGACCCAGAGGCGACCGCCCAAGTGCTGCACGATGCTGCGGCTGATCGACAGGCCCAGCCCCGTGCCGTGCGGCTTCGTTGTCGCCGCCTCGCCGACCTGGCGGAACCGCTCGAAGATCACCTGCTGATCCGCTTCGGAAATGCCGGATCCATTGTCCTCGACGTCGGTCTGCAAACCGGCTGCCTGCTGCGTCAGGCGCACGACGACGCGGCCGCTGCCTTTGTCGCAGAATTTGGCGGCATTCGACAGCAGGTTGAGGAGCACCTGCATGACGCGGTCGCGGTCGGCGGTTACCAGCGGCACGGCAATCGGCAATTGCGTGTTGAGCGCGATCCGGCGCTCGCTGAAGAGGTGGGCGGTCGAGGCGACGGCCTCTTCGATGACGGCGCGCATGTCGATGAGGGCGGGGCTCCAGTCGGCATTGCCCGATTCCAGTTTGGAGAGATCCAGCACCTGGTTGATGAGGCGCGTGAGGCGCTCGGTCTCGCGGATGAGAATGGCGAGATAGCGCTGACGCTCGGCGCTCTCGAGGCCGGGGTTGTCGTGCAGGATCTCGCCGAACGCGCGGATCGAAGTCAGCGGTGTGCGCAATTCGTGCGTGACGGTGGAAATGAAATCGTCCTTCAGCCGGTCGAGCTCCTTCAACCGCTGATTTGCCCTGCGTAACTCCTCGGTAGCTGCCTCGAGCTCGCGCGATTTCGACTCGAGCTGGCGGCTGTAAGCCAGCACCTGTGAAGCTTCGTCGATGATTTCGAGCACTTCGTCGAGCCTGAAAGGCTCCTCGTCGACGACGGAGGCGACCATGACACGGGCCGACGCGCTGCCGATCGCGCCCGCCAGCAGGGATTCGACGTGATGGACGAGGCCGGCATCGGCAGGCAGCGCACTGCTGTTCGGGACGCCGCGCGCGGCGGCGTAGGCGCGCAGCGCCTCGTGCGCCCGGTCGCGGCCCAGGAAGCGCCCGAGCAGCTCGGTGAGCTCCTCCACCGATGCGCTGCCGCGCCAGAAGCGCGAGCCCGCAGCCGAAGGGTGTTTGAGCGCATCGACGAAAAGGTTCGCCTGGCTGTGCTCGAACGCCCCCGGCCGGCGCACCAGCGACAGCCCGACATAGCACCCGACGTTGGCGAGCAGGCTCCAGAAAAGACAGTGCGTGATCGGGTCGAGCTCGCTCAGCCCGAAAAGCTGTTGGGGTCGCAGCGCGTCGATCCCGAACATCCCTTCGCTCAGAAACAGGATCGGCAGCCAGCCCGATTTCGCGAAGGAGGGCAGCAGGAGCGTGTACAGCCACAGGAGGAAACCGGCCGTCAGACCGGCTGTCGCGCCCAACCGCGTGCCGCCTTTCCAGTAGATGCCGCCGATGATTGCCGGCGCGAACTGTGCGACTGCCGTGAACGAGATGAGCCCGATCGACACCAGGGCATAAGCTTCGCCCGCGAGATAGAAATAGAGATAGCCCAGGACGAGGATCGCCACGATGGCGCCGCGACGTATGGCGAGGAGCAGGCCGGAGATATCGGGCCGTTCGGTCAGGCGCAGGCGCTTCCAGCGAAGCAGCACCGGCATGACGAGGTCGTTACAGACCATGGTCGAGAGGGCGATGGTCTCTACGATGACCATGCCGGTGGCGGCCGACAGTCCGCCGATGAAAGCGAGCAGGGCGAGACCCGCCTGGTTCTGCGCGATGGGCAGTGTGAGCACGAAGGTGTCCGCGTCGATTCTGCCCGACGGGAAGTGCAGGAGGCCGCCGAACGCGATGGGCAGCACGAATATATTGATGGCGAAAAGATACAGCGGGAACAGCCAGACCGCTTTCGTCAGATGACGCTCGTCGACGTTTTCCACGACCGCCACCTGAAACTGCCTGGGCAGGAACATGACGGCCAGCATCGAGACGAACATGAGCGACGCCCAGGTGGTGTAGTTACCGCTGGCGCCCCCGAGCGTGAGCAGCGCGCTCAACTGCGGCTCGGCCTGCGCGCGCGCAATCAGGTCGCCGAATCCGTCATACATGCCGTAGGTGACGAAGACGCCGACGGCGATGAACGCGACGAGCTTGACCACCGATTCGAAAGCGATGGCCGCGACCAGCCCTTCGTGGCGCTCGGTGGCGTCCAGATGACGCGTGCCGAAGAGTATGGTGAACGCGGCGAGCAGCATCGCGATGTAGAAGGTGTTGTCTCCGAGAAACAGCGGTGCGCCCTGTTGCTCGGGCATGGCGACATCGGGGTAGCGCAGCGTGATCGAGAAGCTCGTCGAGATCGCCTTGAGCTGCAGCGCGATATACGGCACGACGCCGAGCACGGCGATGACGGTGACCAGCCCGCCGAGCAGGTGACTTTTTCCGTAGCGCGAGCCGATGAAGTCGGCGATGGACGTGATGCGGTTCGCTTTGCTGATGCGCACGATTTTGACCAGCACGTACCACCACAGCGCCGCCATGAGCGTCGGGCCGAGGTAAATCGGCAGAAAGCCGATGCCGCTCGTCGCGGCGCGCCCCACGCTGCCGTAGAACGTCCAGGACGTGCAATAGACCGCCAGCGACAGCGCGTAAATGTAGGGGTTGGCGATGATGCTGCGGCCCGCATCGGCGCGTTTGTCGCCGTAATATGCGATCGCAAAGAGCAGGCCGACGTAGGCGAAAGACGCCAGAACGATGACGGTCGCGGTGAGCACGTCAGTCGCTCCGGCGCTCGATCACGAATGCCATCAGGGCGATGAGCAGCGCCCACACGCAAAAGACGTAGACGTAAAGCAGCGGGATGCCGAAAACGTGGGTCCCCCCCGCGAAGAGCGAGACCAGCGGGTAATTGAACGTGAGGCATCCGAGGAGGAACAACGCGATCAAGCGCTGTCCCTTGAGCCCGGAGCCCATTAGCGGCTGGCGCGAGTGAGGCGTAAGGCGCGAGGCGCGAAACCGTGAGTCATCAGGTCACCGTTGGGTGAGTACGGATCGTGCCGAAGCGGCAACGCATGACGCCCCACGCTCACCCCTCACGCATTCTGCTTCAGTTGATCGAGTATCGCCGGGTTTTCAAGCGTCGACACGTCCTGCGCGATGCCTTCGCCTTTGGCGATCGAGCGCAGCAGGCGGCGCATGATCTTGCCCGAGCGCGTCTTGGGCAGGTTGTCGCCGAACCGGATATCGCGTGGCTTGGCGATGGGGCCGATCTCCTTGCCGACCCAGTCCTGCAGCTCTTTTACGATGCGGCGCGACTCGTCTCCCTGCGGACGCTCGCGCTTGAGCACGACGAACGCGACGACCGCTTCACCGGTCACGTCGTCCGGGCGACCCACGACCGCCGCTTCGGCGACCATGGGATTGGCGACGAGCGCCGACTCGATCTCCATCGTGCCGAGCCGATGTCCCGCAACGTTGAGGACGTCGTCGATGCGCCCCATGATGCGGATATAGCCGTCTTCATCGAACGTCGCGCCGTCACCGGCGAGATAGAACCGCCCGCCGAATTCGGCCGGGTAGTAGGTCGTTTTGTAGCGCTCGGGATCGCCCCAGATGGTGCGCAGCATGCCTGGCCACGGTTTCTTGATGACGAGCACGCCGCCTTTGCCGCGTCCGACCGACTCGGCCGTTTCGTCGACGATATCGGCAAAGATGCCGGGCAGCGGGAACGTGGCCGAGCCGGGTTTGGTCGGCGTCGCACCCGGCAGCGGCGTGATCATGTGTCCGCCGGTTTCGGTCTGCCACCAGGTGTCGACGATCGGGCAACGGCTGGCGCCGACCGTCTCGTGGTACCACATCCACGCCTCCGGATTGATCGGCTCGCCGACCGTGCCCAGAATGCGCAGCGAGGTGAGGTCGTAGTTCTTGGGCAGGTCGCCGCCGGCTTTGATCAGCGAGCGTATCGCCGTGGGCGCGGTATAGAACACCGTCACCTTGTGGTCCTGGATCATTTTCCAGAAACGGCCGGCATCGGGATACGTGGGGACGCCTTCGAAGATGACCTGGGTCGCGCCGCACGCGAGCGGCCCGTAGGCCACATACGAGTGCCCGGTGACCCAGCCCACGTCGGCGGTGCACCAGAAGACGTCGCTCGGCTTGTAATCGAACGTCCACTTCATGGTGAGGATGGTCCACAGCAGGTAACCGCCGGTCGAATGCTGAATGCCTTTCGGCTTACCCGTGGAGCCCGAGGTATACAGGATGAAAAGCGGATGCTCGGCACCCACCCATTCGGGCTCGCAGGCGTCCGGCTGGCCCTTGACGAGATCGTCCAGCCAGACATCGCGATTCGCGTCCCATGCGACTTCACCGCCGGTGCGTTTGTAGACGACGACGTTCCTGACTTTCTCGCAGCCGCCCATGCCGAGCGCTTCGTCGACGGCCGCTTTGAGGGGGATGGTGCGCCCGCCGCGTATCTGCGCGTCCGCTGTCAGCACCGCCACGGCGCCCGCATCGATGATGCGCTCGTGGATGCTTTTCGCGGAGAAACCGCCGAACACCACGGAGTGTACCGCGCCGATGCGCGCGCACGCCTGCATGGCGACCACCGCTTCGATCGACATCGGCATGTAAACGATGACCCGGTCGCCTTTGGCGATGCCGAGCGACTTCAGCCCGTTAGCCATCCGGCACACGCGGCGGTGCAGCGCTTCGTAAGTGATCTTCGAAATCGTGCCGTCGTCCGCTTCGAACACGATGGCGGTCTTGGCCGGCTGCGTTTTCAGGTGCCGATCGAGGCAGTTGTACGAGGCGTTGAGCCGACCGTCTTCGAACCACTTGAAAAACGGCGCTGCCGACGCGTCCAGGACCTGTGCGAACGGCTTGTGCCACAGCAGTTCCTCGCGCGCGAGGCGGGCCCAGAAGCCTTCGAAGTCGCGCTCGGCCTCATCGCACAGCTTGCGATAGGCGCCCATGCCGGAAATGTTCGCCTGCTTGACGAACTCGGGAGACGGGGGAAACACCCGGTCTTCCTTCAGCACTGACTCGATGCTCGACGACATGAAATCCTCCGGCGGCTTGGGGTGATGGTAGGGGCAGGGGGCAGGTGCTTTTCGCAGGTGCGGTGCGCGCGAGCCGGTATAGGTCTTTGGTGCGCCTTTGCAGTGTGAGCAAATGGAAGCATTAATCACCTCCCTTGTAAAGACGCGAGCGTGCGCGGCGCGCTGGCGGCGAAGCGTCATAGCAGGCATACTTACGTCTGTTCTACCGATTACGGCGGGCCGCCCCGCATTGCATGGTAGTGAACCTGGTCAGGTCCGGAAGGAAGCAGCCACAGCTATTCTCTGCAAGTGCCGGGGGTACGGCTCGCCACCCCTATTTTTCCCTTCGATTCCCGATGATGATGAAATTCTCAGCCCTGTACGCGGGCGCTCTGCTCGTTGCGCTATCGAGTGTCCCTGCGCAGGCCGTCGACGCCTTTGCCGTCGAGGCCGGTCACAACGAGGGCGTGAGCATGGGACGACTCGCCTTGCAGAAGGACTGGAACGTGCAGTGGCTCAAGACCTCGGACTGGCATCTGGGCGGGTATTGGGATCTCGCCGTCGGCCAGTGGCACAAGAGCAGCGTTGCGCCCGGTCAGAACGCGGATATCACCGAAATCGGCCTCACGCCGGTGTTTCGCATCCAGCCCAACGGCCTGGTCGGCCCTTACGCTGAAGCCGCAATCGGTTTTCATCTGCTCTCGCGCACCCAGATCGGTGACAAGCGGATGTCCACCGCGTTTCAGTTCGGTGATCACGTCGGTTTCGGTTATCGCTTCGGCGCGCGCAGTGCATTCGACCTGGGTTACCGCTTCCAGCACCTGTCCAACGGCAGCATCAAGAGACCGAATTCCGGAATCAATTTCCACCAGGTCAGGCTGCAGTACCACTTCTGAGCCGCGTGACGGCAAACGGTGGGCCGAAGGCATCGCCGGGAAGTGTGTCGCCGTGAACCGGGAACGACGAGCCGGCACGCGGTAAAATGGCGGATGGGCCCGTCCCACCTGGTTCGCGCGAGGCTTGCGCGTGCATCGCCGATCCGGCCGGACGCGTGCCACTGCAGTCACGGCTGACCGCTCACCGTTTACCGTTCACGGAACTCATTTGACCCAAGTTCTCGCCCGCAAGTGGCGCCCACGCAGTTTTGTCGAGCTCGTCGGACAGGAACACGTCGTGCGGGCGCTCACGAATGCGCTGCGCGACCAGCGCCTGCACCACGCTTATCTCTTCACCGGCACGCGCGGGTGCGGCAAGACCACGCTCGCACGCATCATCGCCAAGGCGCTGAACTGCGAGACCGGCGTCACCGACGCGCCGTGCGGCACGTGCCGCGCGTGCACTGAAATCGACGCGGGCCGGTTCGTTGATCTGATCGAGCTCGATGCAGCGTCGAACACGCAGGTCGACAACATGCGCGAGCTCCTCGAGAACGCGATGTACGCGCCGACCGCCGGGCGCTACAAGGTGTACATCATCGACGAGGTGCACATGCTCTCTCGCAACGCGTTCAACGCGATGCTGAAGACACTCGAGGAACCGCCTGAGCACGTAAAGTTCGTGCTCGCGACGACCGATCCTCAGAAGATACCGGTGACGGTGCTCTCGCGCTGTCTCCAGTTCAATCTCAAGCAGATTCCGCAACCCCAGATTCAGGCGCGCATGCAGCATATCCTCGACGCCGAAGGGCTGCCGTCGGAGCCGGCCGCGCTGGCGCTGATCGCACGCTCGGCACAGGGCAGCCTGCGCGACGCGCTGTCCCTGCTCGACCAGGCGATCGCGCACGGCGGGGGCAAAGTCGAAGCGGATTCGACGCGCACGATGCTGGGTGCCGTGGATCAGACCTATCTCTTTTCGCTCCTGCGCGAGCTTGCTGCCGGCGACGGGGCGAAACTCATCGCGGAAGCCGACCGCATGGCCGAGCGCAGTCTTTCCTTCGAAATGGCGCTGCAGGATCTCGGCACGCTGCTGCACCGGCTCGCCCTCGTGCAAATCGTGCCCCAGGCGATTCCCGATGACGACCCCGATGGGTCGCTGCTGCGCGAGCTTGCTACCCTGTTCAGCGCCGAAGAGCTGCAGCTCTATTATCAGATCGCGGCGCAGTCCCGCAGCGAAATCGGCCTCGCGCCCGACGAATACGCGGGTTTCACGATGGCGCTACTGCGCATGCTCGCGTTTGCGCCCGGTGGCGCGACCCCGTCGGCCCGCTCCACCTCAACAGGCTCTGCACCCGCTGCGCCGCGGGCGGAGCCGATGCCGCGACCGGCAGCGCGACCGCCGTCAGCCGCACCCTCGTCGGCCGCTGCTGCGCCGGCGTCTTCTCCAGCGCCGCCGTTGCCGATGCAGGATGCTGCGCCTGCCGCAGACGCGCCGTCAGCCGCAGCCCCTGCCACCGCGCCCGCACCTTCGGCGCCGCAGGTGCGGGCCGCCAGCGCTGCGCAAAGCGAGTCGTGGGCCGCAATCGTGCATGAGATCGGCATCACCGGCATGGCGAAAGAGCTCGCCAAACATTGCGAAATGACGCGGCACGACGACGCGCGTCTCGATCTCACGCTGCCGAAAGCGCACGAACGTCTGCTCGAAAAGCCCTACCAGGAGCGCCTGAAGAGTGCACTGAAGGCGCACTTCGGTGACGCGCTGCGCGTGTCGATTGCGGTGGGGCAGGCGAGCGGTAATTCACCCGTCGAGATCGCCGGCCGCGAGCGCGAGCGAGTGCAGCAGGAAGCCAACGCCGCGATCGAAGGTGACCCGTTCGTGCAGGACCTCGTCGAGAACTTCGGCGGGCAGATCAATGCGATCAAACCTTTATCGTCACAGGGATAGACATGATGAAAAACCAGCTCGCGGGGCTGATGAAGCAGGCTCAACAGATGCAGGACAACATGAAGAAGGTGCAGGAAGAGCTCGCCTCGACCGAAGTCGAAGGGCAGTCCGGCGCCGGTATGGTCAAAGTCGTCATGACGTGTCGGCACGACGTGAAACGCGTCATGATCGACGAGAGCCTGCTCAAGGACGACAAGGATATGCTCGAAGACCTCGTGGCCGCGGCGATGAACGATGCCGTGCGCCGGGTCGAGAGTGCCACGCAGGAAAAAATGGCCGGCGTGACCTCGGGGATGCCGCTGCCGCCCGGCTTCAAGATGCCGTTTTGAAGAACGTTGAGGCGTGGGGCATGAGCGGGTGAGGGATCTGCGAAATGAGGTTGCATACGGGGTCGCGTATGTGGCGGGGTTGCGACGTGACGTCTGAAGCCTCACGCCGCACGCGCTCATGAAAGCCCCCGCAGCCCTCGAAGAGCTCACCGCCGCCCTGCGTTGCCTGCCCGGTGTCGGCCCGAAATCCGCGCAGCGGATGGCGTATCACCTGCTGCAGCGTGACAAGCCGGGTGCTCATCGTCTCGCCGGCGCGCTCACGCTCGCGCTCGAGCGCATTCGCCATTGCGAAAAATGCAACAGCTATGCCGAAGAAACCGTTTGCGTGCTTTGCCGCTCGTCACGCCGGGATGCGACGCTGCTGTGTGTGGTCGAGACGCCGGCCGACCTGATGATGATGGAGCAGGCACAGTGTTACGAGGGTCTGTATTTCGTGCTCATGGGCGCGCTCTCGCCGCTCGACGGCGTAGGCCCGCGTGAAATTCACCTCGATCGGCTGGTGAAGCGGGCGACGGACGGGATCGTGCGCGAGGCGATACTGGCCACCAATTTCACGGTGGAAGGCGAAGCAACCGCGCACTACGTGGGCGAGCTGCTGCGCGCCAAAGGCATCAAGGCGAGCCGGATCGCGCGCGGTCTGCCCGTCGGTGGTGAGCTCGAGCACGTCGACAGCGGAACGCTGGCGCAGGCCGTGATGGAACGGCGGGACATTTAAAGTGAGAAGCGCCTGATGGCACAACAACCTAAAACGACGAAGCGGCCGCGCGGCCGCCCGAACCGGCCGCTACGGCCACCTACGGGCAAGCCCGGGGCGGCCCACGGCGCGACCAGCCCGTCCGCCTCCACGCACAGCTTCGCCCGCACCGGTTCGCACCGGCCCCCTGCCGACACGCCGTCGCAAAAGCTGCAGAAAGTACTGGCGCAGGCGGGCGTGGGATCGCGCCGCCTCATGGAGGAGTGGATACGCGAGGGGAAAGTCACGGTGAACGGCGCGGTGGCCGGCATCGGCGCGCGCGTCGTTCCCAGTGATGCGATACGCATCGGCCGGCGCACGGTGCGCTGGCCCAGCACCAACCGCGTTCCGCGGGTGCTCCTCTATCACAAGCCCGAAGGTGAGATCGTTTCACACGACGACCCCGAAGGACGCGCGAGCGTGTTCGCAAAGCTGCCGCAATTGCGGGGGGCCAAGTGGCTGGCGGTCGGGCGGCTCGACTTCAACACCTCGGGGCTGCTCATCTTCACCACGTCGGGTGAGCTCGCCAACCGCATGATGCACCCGCGCTTCGCGGTCGAGCGGGAATATGCGGTGCGCATCGTGGGCAAGCTGACCCCGGCGCAGATGGCGAGCCTTGAAAACGGCATCGAGCTCTCGGACGGTCCGGCGAAATGCGAGTCGGTGCAGGATGAGGGCGGCGAGGGCAGCAATCACTGGTATCGCATCGTGCTGCGCGAAGGGCGCAACCGGGTCGTGCGCAGGATGTTCGAGGCGCTCGCCCTTACCGTGAGCCGCCTGATGCGCGTGCGCTTCGGCGTCGTGGCTTTGCCGCCGCGGTTGAAGCGCGGCCAGGTGGCGGCGCTGCCGGCGGCCGAGGTGAAGGCGCTTCTCGACTGGCTCGAGGAGAACGCGCCCGAGGTGGCGCC
>JBKJKJ010000265.1:0-5767 GCA_046597455.1 Burkholderiales bacterium | reverse complement strand
GCCAGCCGGTGAATTGCATGCGCGTGCCGCCGTCGGCGAAGCTCGCCTGGTAAATCGCCACCCCGTCGTGGATAAGCGGATGGTTCACGCGTATGGTCTTTTCAACGATCTCGCCCGTCTTCTTGTCCTGAAGCACGACATCGCTCGCGAAATCCTTGGGTTGCCCGGTGGTGTAGTGCTCGATGTAGAACTTCTTCAGCGTAACCGTGAACGGCAGGTCCTGCACGAAATAGCCTTCGCCGACATTGAAGAAAAGCACATCGGCGCTGCTGCCTTCAGGAATCGTGATGTTCCCCCGGAAAGACGGGTTGCGCGGCGATAGTCGGCTCTGCGCAGGCACCTGGCTTTGCGCGATATCGCGCGTCTCCGGTATCCGCGCGCCCACCAGCTGCATCACCTTCAGCGGCAGGTTGCCGTCGATGAGACCGCCCACGCAAATGACCACGATGCCGATGTGCGTGAAAAGATAGCCCAGGCGGTGGAAGCTGCCCGCTTTTGCGGCGATCAGCCGCGACCCATCGGCGCGCGCGACGTCGAGCTTGTAGGCAAATCCGTGAGCCGCGAGATACGCGCCGGCTTTTCCGATCACTTCATCGGTCGGTGATCGGGTCGCAAACTGCGCCCGATGGGCGAAATGCCGCAGCGAGGTTTCCTTCGCATGCTCGCGGAAGCTGCGCATCTCGCGCACCATGAGCGGTCCGTTGCGATAAACACACAGGCCGGTCGAGAACACGAGAAACGCGAGGATGACGAGAAACCACGCCGCGTGGTAGACGTCGTAAAGACCGAGCGCCTCGAACACCGGAAACCAGAACTGCCCGATTTGAGCGACGTAGTTGGGGTAAGGCTCGGCCTGCTTGAGGACCGTTCCCACGATGGATGCGATTGCGAGCACGGTGAGCAGGCTCACCGCGAAGCGCATCGATGACAGGAGCTCGTAGAGCGCGCTGCCGGTACCGCGTCGGGTCATGGGAGAAAGCACGGGCGGCCGTCAAGCCGCCCGAGAGCTGTTAGCTACCGGGTGGGACAGCGCACCGGTTCAACGCAAACCCTGGATATATTGCGCGACCGCATCGATTTCGCGGTCGGTGAGCTTCAGCGCGACGATGCGCATCATGCGATTGGGATCGTTGGCGCGAGTGCCTGCGCGAAACGCTTTCAGTTGATCGCTCGTATACTGCGCGTGCTGCCCCGATACCCGCGGGAACTGGGCCGGGATGCCGGCCCCGGCCGGGCCGTGACAGGATGCACACGCCGCGACGCCCTTGGCGAGGATGCCGCCGCGATAAATCGACTGTCCGAGCTTCACGAGCTCCGGATTGCGGGCAGCGCGAGGCTTGGGTTCCTGGGCGCTGAAATAAAGCGCAGCATTCGCCATGTCCTCGCTGGACAGGTTGGCGACGATCGCCGTCATCACCGGACTGGGACGCTCAGGCGTTTTTCCTGCGTCCGCCTTGAAATTGGTGAGCTGCTTGAACGCATACTCGGGGTGCTGCCCCGCGAGTGACGGGTTTGTCGGGATCGCGCTGTTGCCGTCGGCTCCATGGCAGGCCGCGCAGACTTGGGTCACCATCTGCTGTGCCTTGGCGGGATCGCCTTTGACTGCGATCTGACCATGAGCGGCGGCAGACAGCAGCGCGCTGACGAGCGCCGCCGCAACCAGGCGTGCATCCATTCGTGCTCCTCGGGATTTGCTGTAGCGGGAAAGGCGACATTGTATAGTACTCGCCCGCACCCCCGCCACTGAGCGCCGCTCGGTGCGCGCCACTTTCAGACGCCATAACAAAGACCTATGTCGATATTCGAAGGCACCCAGTTCATCGCTTCAGCACACGATCCGCGCGAGCTTCCACCCGACATCGGCAGCGAGGTCGCTTTCGCAGGTCGTTCCAACGCCGGCAAGTCGAGCGCCATCAACGCACTCACCAACCGGCGCAAGCTCGCATTCGTGAGCAAAACGCCGGGACGAACGCAGACAATCAACTTTTTCGAATGCGGGGGAAACCGGCGACTGGTCGATCTGCCCGGCTATGGCTATGCCAAGGTGCCGATTCGCGAGCGCGAACACTGGGGAATGTTAATAAGCGCTTACCTTCAGGACCGCGAATCCCTGAAAGGCCTCGTGATAATCGTCGATGCCCGTCACCCGCTGACACCGCTCGATCAGCAGTTGCTCGGCTGGTACACGCCTTCGGGGCGACCGGTGCTGGTGCTGCTGACGAAGGCGGACAAGCTCTCACGCCAGGACGCCCTGAAAACCCTGAAGAGCTCGCAGGCGCTCCTCGCGTCACGCTACCCGATGGCGACCGCACAGCTTTTTTCGTCGGTGGCAGGAACCGGATTACGCGCCGCGCAGGCGGTCGTCCACGGCTGGCTGAAATGAAAAACGCCGGCTCGGGGATCGAAATAAAAAGCCCAGGGGTTCCACAAAACCCGGGGCACAAATAAAAAGCCCCCGGGGTATCACGAAACCGGGGGCGCAAATAAAAAGCCCCCGGTTAAAGGGGAGTAAAACCGGGGGCAAAAGGCCTTAATTGGATTAAGGCGCCCGCTCAGGGAGGAGAAGCGGGAGACGATGAAACATCGTCTGTTCAATAGGACGACTATAATTATGAATAGTTCCCGATTCGATACTCTTCAAAAAACGCTTTAAATTTAACCATGTATCCCTTAGGCGAGTTTCCGCGGCTGCGCATGCGCCGCATGCGGCGAGACGATTTTTCGCGCCGGCTGATGCGCGAGCACGTGCTCACGACCGACGATCTGATTTATCCGGTGTTCGTCATCGATGGCAAATCGCGCACGGAGGCGGTTCCCTCCATGCCGGGGGTGATGCGCTACACGATCGACCGGCTGGTCACCCACGCGGCCAGCTGTGTCGAGCTGGGCGTTCCCGCAGTTGCCCTGTTCCCCGCGATCGATAGAAAACTGAAGACCGCCGACGGGCGCGAGGCGACCAACCGCAAAGGGCTTATCCCGCGGGCTGTCGCGGCGCTCAAAAAACACTTCCCCGACCTCGGCGTGATTACCGACGCGGCGCTGGACCCCTACACCACGCACGGCCACGACGGGGTGCTCGACAAAAGCGGTTACGTCCTCAACGACGAGACCGTCTCGATTCTGCAAAAGCAGGCACTGGTGTGCGCGGCGGCGGGCGTCGATATCGTTGCGCCTTCCGACATGATGGATGGACGCGTCGGCGCCATCCGGCACGCGCTGGATGAGGCCGGGTTCGTCCACACGCGCATCCTCGCCTACTCGGCCAAATACGCTTCGGGCTTCTACGGCCCTTTTCGCGATGCGGTCGGCTCGTCGACACAGCTCGGACGCGGAAACAAATACACCTACCAGATGGATCCTGCGAACAGCGACGAAGCGCTGTGGGAAGTCGGTCTCGACCTGCAGGAAGGCGCCGACATGGTCATGGTGAAACCCGGCATGCCTTATCTCGACATCGTGCGTCGCGTGAAAGAAACTTTCAAAGCGCCGACGTTCGTCTATCAGGTGAGCGGCGAATACGCGATGCTCAAAGCGGCGGGCCAGAACGGCTGGCTCGACGAGGAGCGCTGCGTCATGGAATCTCTGCTCGCATTCAAACGGGCCGGCGCCGATGGGATTCTTACCTACTTCGCCCTCGACGCTGCGCGTCTGCTGAAGCGGGGGGCGGCTTAACCCGCCGAGAGCAGCGCTTCGACCGCGGGTAGACGCGCCCGCTCCATCGGTTTTCCGTCCGGCGACGTTCGTACGGGATGCCGCAGATCATCGAGCGCGAGCACGACGATCTCGATTTCGATCCCGTCATCGTCGAGAACGTAGGTCGGCACCGTGCACGCTTTTTCGCCGCAGAACAGTCGGGCTTGACCGCCGCGGTGTGCGATATCGTTGTCGAGGAGAAAGATCTCGACCGCTTTCGCATTGTCGGTGTAGAGGTGCAGATTGATGTCGGCGTATTTGCCGGCGTTGCCGGACAATACCGACCCGGTGAGATAGGGATTGAATCGCTCGAGATCGCGCATGACCTCGACCGCATGCGCGCGCAACTCGCGCAGGCGCTCGTGATGCGCTTGTCCGACGTAGAGCGTGTGGTAGACGCGCAGCGCCGCGTCGATTTCCTCGTTGGTCGGAAGCTGGCGGGCGTCCGGGATGCCCGCCTGACGCGCCGCTTTGCGCTTCGCGGTGGCGTAATCCTCGATGCCGTCCTCGACCATGAGCCGTGCGGCAAGATGCGCGAGACGGCTGCGCTCGTCGTTTCGACCGCGATCTTTCGGCATGGCGGCTGCGCTTAGAAAAGCTGGTTGCGGACTTCCTCGGCCGGCCGCTCGCCGCCGCCCCCCGGCATGCCCGCCGCGCCGCCTTCCGGGGGCACGAACTCCTGATAGAAGTAATCAACCACGCCGCCTTCGCCTTCGGAGATTCGCATCCCTGTTTCCGGGCTCACGCGCATGGCCACGACGCCGGGCGGCGCCGTGAATGGCTGCTCGGGAACGCCTTTCAGGACTGCGCCCATGTAAGACATCCAGATCGGAAGCGCTGCACTGCCGCCGGTCTCGCCGCGGCCCAGGGTCTGCGGCTGGTCGAACCCGATCCAGGCGATGGCCACGAGCGTCGGGTTGAACCCGCAAAACCATGCGTCGAGGAAATCGTTGGTGGTGCCGGTCTTGCCTGCGAGATCGCCCCGGCCGAGCTTCATCGCTCGCGCCGCGGTTCCCATACGCACTACGTCGCGCATGATGCTGTGCATGATGAATGCGTTGCGCGGGTCGATCGCGCGGTCGGCGCCGTCACCCGCGCTACGCGGCTTCGCCTGCAGCAGCACATTTCCACGGTTGTCCTCGACGCGCTCGATAAAATACGGCGGCACCCGAAAGCCGCCGTTGGCGAAAACCGAATACGCCTGGACCATCTGTATGGGCGTCACGTTCCCGGCGCCCAGCGCCATCGTGAGATACGGCGGATGCATCTTCGGGTCGAATCCGAAGCGCGCGACATAATCCTGCGCATATTGGGGGCTGATCGCCTGCAGGATACGAACCGACACGAGATTCTTGGACTTCACCAGCGCGGTGCGCAGGCGCATCGGACCTTCGAATTTGCCGTCGTAGTTTTTGGGCTCCCACGGCTCCGACCCGGTCTGCGTCGAGGAGAACGTGAGCGGTGCATCGTTGACGATAGTCGCCGCGGTGAAGCCTTTCTCCAGCGCCGCCGAATAAATGAAAGGCTTGAAGCTCGAGCCCGGTTGGCGCAACGCCTGCGTCACGTGGTTATACTGGTTGCGGTTGAAATCGAAACCCCCGACCAGTGCCCGGATCGCGCCGTCACGAGGGTCGGCTGAGACCAGCGCCGACTCGACTGCGGGCAGCTGCGTGATCTGCCAGCGGCCCTTGTCGTCTTTCTGTATGCGGATGATCGCACCGCGCCGGATGCGCTGATTCGCGTTGACTTTGTCGCCGAGCATGCGGGCCGCGAAGCGCACGCCTTCGTCGCCGATCTCGACCGTCTCGCCGCCGCGCCGATACGCTTTGACGAGCTTCAGGCTTGCCTCGGTCACCACGGCTGCTATCAGCTCGTCGTTGTCGGTGACGTCCTGCAGCGCTTCTTCGAGCACCTCATCGTTCAGCTTAGCCGGGAGTTCAGCGTAGCCTTCGGGCCCGCGATACCCGTGCCGTCGATCGTATTCCTCAACGCCGCGGCGCAGCGCCTGATAAGCGGCCTCCTGGTGACGCGCCGAAAGCGTCGTGTAAATGCGAATGCCGCGCGTATAGGTGTC
>JBKJKJ010000152.1:0-15291 GCA_046597455.1 Burkholderiales bacterium | reverse complement strand
ACGGCCGCCCGCTCGGGAGCGGGCCCGTCGCTCACCGGTAAGTTGCTACCGGTTCTAACGTTGCGCTCCACTATTCCCACACGCCTTTGGGCATCGGGAGGCCTTCGAGGTCCTCGTCCGTCACGGGCGTGTCGGGTGCGACACCCGCGCGCTCGAGCAACGCCATGCTCTGGCGCACGTGCTGGGCCGAATGCCAGACACAGCGCTCGAGCACATCCCGTAACGGCTGTTCGCCGTAATAGGTTGCGACCTTCTGCGCACACGTCGGATCGGGATTCTGCTGCCACCACTCACCGATGCGCTTGATGATCTGCGCGCCGTAGCGTGCGATGTCGTCGCCGTTACGCACCTCGTCGCCGGGCGGAACGTTCGGACGCTCGACGGTCATTTCCTCGCCCTGCGTCACTTCCAGAAAAGCTTCGCCGATGCGAAAGACGTGAAAGCCCATGAAGCGCACCGAGCGGTCTCGATTCGCCACAGCGCGCTCTGCGAGCAGCGCAGGCGGCATCTGGCGCGTGAACCGGCGCTCGGCCTCGAGCACGAACAGCCACTTGGCCACCAGCGCCTCGGGCGAAAGTGCCGCCTGCCCCGGCGCTTTGACGCCGACCAGTCTCGCCACGTCGGCGATGACCTGGCCGAATACAAACTCGTCGCCTTTGGCGACGACCGGTACGTTGCGCACGCCGAATTTCAGCAACCGCGCCATGCCATCCGGATGCGCCATGATGTCGATCAATTCGAATTCGACACCCGATCGCGAAAGAAACTCTTTCGCCCTGAGACAACTGCTTCAGCCAGGCTTGGTGAAGAGAACGATGGACGTATCCATTTCAAGCTCCATTGATTGCGGGTAAGGTCCGAGACCGGGCATGATACGTTCTCCGGCCCTCCGGCGGTATTCACCATTGGTTATCGGTGCGTTCACGCCAGTGCGCGCCGGCGCGGCTTACCGGCGATAATGTCGCCCACCGGAAACTTCGATACAACGGCCGCACCGACTTTGCGATTCGACCTGACAACCCTCAAGCTTTTTCTCGCCGTAGTCGAGGAGCGCAGCATGGCCCGGGCCGCCGAGCGCGAGCACATCACGCCGCCGGCGATCAGCAAGCGCATCGGCGAGCTCGAGTCCGCCCTGGGTGTCGCACTGTTCGAGCGGCTCAGCACCGGACTGCGCGCTACACCTGCGGGCGATGCCCTCGCGAACGAAGCCCGCAGTATCTTCCACGGCCTCGATCGCATGCACGGCAAGCTGAGCGAGTTCGCGAGCGGCCAGCGCGGGCTGGTCCGGATATACACCAACCCTTCAGGCCTGGTGGGCTCGCTGCCGGCAGATCTGAAAGCCTTCATGCTGGCGCATCCACTGGTCAACGTGCGCCTCGACGAGCATCACAGCGACGAGGTGGTGCGGGGCGTGGCCGAGGGCGACGCCGACATCGGCATATTCGCCCACCATATCGGTGCTGAGGACCTCAACATCATGCCCTACCAGACGGTTCGGCTCGTGCTGGTGACGCCCCGGGATCACCCGCTGGCCCGCAAGCGCAAAGTCTCGTTTGCCGAAGCCGCCGAACACGAGTTCGTGGCCCTGTCTGAAGACAGTGCGGTGGGGGCGCTCCTGCTCAATGTCGCTGCCGCACAAGGGCTGAAACTCAAGGCAAGGCTCCAGGTCACGGGCTTCGAAGCCCTGAGCCGGATGATAGAAGCGGGCGTGGGAATCGGGGTGATTCCCCAATTCGGCATCGCACCGTTCACCAGGGGCACGCACTTGAGCGCTGTCCCGCTCTCCGACAGCTGGGCACAGTATCGCCTCAACATCTGCACTCGCGCACCCGAGACGCTCTCGATGAGTGTGCGCCTGATGCTCAAGCAGCTTCTTGGAAATACAAAAACCCGCAGGCCCCGAAAATTGGAGACATCAAATGGGTAATCTCGCTGGAAAAGTGGCGCTCATCACCGGCGCGGGCGGCATGAAAGGCATCGGGCGCGCGACGGCGCTGAAGCTCGCGTCACTCGGCGCGGACATCGTCCTCTCGGATGTGCGCCGGACGCCTGAGAACCTGCCGCCGCAGGAGGTTGCAGCCCGCTGGCGCAGCATCGACAGCGTTGCCGAGGAAGTCGAAGCGCTGGGCAGGCGCTGCCTCAAAGTGTGGTGCGACCTCACGGTGAGCGCGGAAATTCAGAACATGGCACGTGAAGCTGCTGCGGATTTCGGCCACATCGATATCCTCGTCAACAATGCGCGCGCGATCATCGGCCGCGACCGGGTCCCGGTGACCGAGCTCGATGAAAGCGTGTGGCAGCATTTCCTGGCCATCAATACCACCGCGGTATTCCTCGTCACCAAGTACGTCGGGCAGGTCATGGTCGGCCAGGGGCACGGCGGGCGCATCATCAACATCGCATCAGACGCATCCAAACGGGCCAAAGCCAATACCGCGGCCTATTCCTCGTCCAAATTCGCCGTTATCGGGCTGACACAAGCTTGCGCGCTCGACCTGGCGCCCCACGCCATCACCGTCAACGCGGTGTGTCCCGGCACGGTGAACACCGACCGGCTCAACTACTGGGAACAGGCCCAGGCGCGCTCTCAGGGCGTGGCCCCGGAAGAATTTCGTGCCCGGATCGTCGCAAGCTCCGCCCAAGCCACGCCGCTGGGTCGGGTCGCGGAATCGGAAGACGTCGCGAACCTGGTGGCGTTCCTCGCCTCCGACGAAGCCAGCTTCATCACCGGCCAGGCTTACAACGTCAACGGCGGCGCGCTGTTCCACTGACATGACGCCCGCCATCTCTTCCAATTTCGATTCGGGCGCAATCGACGTCGTCGGCGCCGGGAGCAGCGCAGCGAGCGCCGACTTTGCGCTGAACATACGCAAGGACTCGCACGCCGACTTCCGGCAGTGGTTCCATTTCAGGCTGTCGGGTGCGCGGGGACTCGCCACCACACTGCGACTCGGGAACGCGGGGGCCTGCACCTATCCCGATGGCTGGAAAGACTACCGCGCAGTCGCTTCGTACGATCGTTCTCACTGGTTTCGCGTGCCGACCCGCTTCGACGGCACCGCGATGACGATCGAGCACACACCGGCGCGCGACGCGATCTGGTACGCCTACTTCGAGCCCTACTCGCTCGAGCGCCATCAGGCGCTGATCGGCCGTGCAGGCAACTCAGCGCTCGCGAGAACCGAGCGTCTGGGCGCGACCGTGGAGGGGCGCGACCTGGATCTCATCTCCGTGCGCTCAGGCGACGGGCCACGCAGGACGATCTGGATCATCGCGCGCCAGCATCCCGGGGAGGCGATGGCCGAGTGGTTCGTGGAAGGCCTGATCGATCGCCTGCTCGATCGCGCCGACCCGGTATCGCGCAGGCTGCTGGAGCGCGCGGTGCTGCATATCGTCCCCAACATGAATCCCGACGGCAGCGTGCGCGGCAACCTGCGCACCAACGCTGCGGGCGCCAACCTCAACCGCGAATGGATGAGCCCCGACATGGCTACGAGCCCCGAAGTTTTTCTCGTGCGCGAGCGGCTTCAGCAAACCGGCGCCGATGCCTTCTTCGATATCCACGGCGACGAAGGCCTGCCGTACGTCTTCGTGGCCGGCGGCGAAATGCTCCCGGGCTTCACACCCGGGCACGCGCAGGCGCAGAGCGGATTCATCGCGGACTTCAAGCGCGCGAGTCCGGATTTCCAGGACGTGCACGGCTACTCCGCTGGCAAATACCGTGAGGAGGCGCTCAAGCTCGCCTCCAAGTGGGCGGGCCACACCTTCGGCTGCCTGTCGCTCACGCTCGAGTTGCCTTTCAAGGACAACGCCAACCTGCCCGATCCGGAATATGGATGGAACGGCGAGCGCAGCCGCAAGCTGGGTGCGGCGATGCTCGGACCGCTGCTCGATTCGCTCGAGCGCGCATAAAACGCGCCCTGCCATCCGCGGCGGCCCGCGGGAATTTCAGCGCAGCTCGGGCACGACCCACAGCGGCGCCTCGCCGCGCGCGACCCGCTGCACGTTGGCGTAGCTGTTGCCCCAGCGCTTGGGCCAACTCTCCCACGTCGGGCCGGCGGCGTGCGGCGTCAGCACGACGTTGGGCAACGAGAAGAAAGGGTTGTCGGGCCGGGGCGGCTCGGGGTCGTAGGTGTCGAGCCCCGCGGCCCAGATACGTTTCTCTTTCAGCGCGCGATACAGTGCAGGCTCATCGACCAGCTCGCCGCGAGCGCAGTTGATGAGGATCGAATCGCGCTTCATGAGGGCGAGCGACCGGTCGCAGATCATGTGATGGCTCGTCGCATCGAAAGGCGCGTGCAGGGTCACGATGTCGGACTCGCGCAGCAGATCGTCGAGCTCGCGGTAGGTCACGTTGAGCTTCGCTTCTTCTTCTGGCGTCGGGCGCACGGGATCGTAATACAGCAGGTTCACTTCGAAACCGCTCAGGCGTCGCGCGAGCGTCTTGCCGATCATGCCCAGCCCGATGATGCCCACCGCCTTGCCGGCGATCTCGTGCTCCTCCTCCTGCCCGAACTTGGCCGACTTCCACTTGCCGCCTTTGACCATCCGGTCGAGATCGGGTAGCTGGCGGCTGACGGCCAGCATCAGCAGGATGGCATGCTCGGCAACCGCATACGAGTTGGCGCCGCCGTTGTTCGACAGGGGTATGCCGAGTGCGCGCAGCTTGTCGAGCTCGGCGCCATCGTAACCGGCACTGAGGAACTGCACGAGCTTCAGCCGGGTGAGGTGGTCGTAATCGGGACTTTTCAGGCCGCTTCGAAACCCGAGGTAGAAATCAGCGCTTTCGAGCTGATCGATGCGGCGCTTCTCGTCTTCGGAGAGGATTTCCAGCGTGTACCCGGAAGGCAGGAGAGATTCGCCGATTGCCCACGCTGCGGGTGCGATCACCGGTCCGAAAACGATTTTCACAGGTTTGTCCTTCCGAGGGTTGGGGGCGGCGCACGCGCGGAGCGCCAAGGGGGGATTGTACGTCCCCTGCGCGGAGACGTTCGACTACAGAATTGCTTTACCGGGCCTCAGCGATGACAAGCCGACTGGCGGCAGAAGGCAAGGGGCCTTATGCTAAACTTCGCGCACTTTGGACGCCGCCCGGGGTATCGGGCGCGGCTTCCCGTTTTGCCGCTCTAATCCGTTTCTTCCGAGTCGAGGACGCATGAAACCCGCGGTCTGGCGCTGGCTGAGAAATCAGGGTGACGTCAATGTCGCCATCGTCGCTTTCAGCGTGATCCTCATCGCAATCATCTGGGGCACCGCGATCGCGGAAGGCCGATCGGAGCGCGCCGAGGCCATCGCCAACGCGATCAAGCAGAACTCCAACCTCGCCGTGGCCTACGAAGAGCACGTCATCCGGACCGTGAGAGGCATGGACGCCACCACGCAGTTCATCCGCCACGAGTATGCGCAGTTCGGCAACAGGATGAGCATCGCCGCCCTCGTCGATTCCGGCGTCGTCGACTCCAGGCTCTTCACCATCCTGAGCCTGGTCGACGAGCACGGCGACATCGTGATGAGCAGCACCCCTGCCCCGCCGACCAACTATGCGGATCGCGCCCATTTCAAGGTACACGGGCGCACCGCGAGCGACGCGCTGTACATCGGCGCACCGGTATTCGGCCGAATCTCCGGAACCTGGCAGATACCGATGACGCGCAGAATCGACAAGCCGGACGGGAGCTTCGGGGGCATCGTGGTCCTGTCGGTCGATCCGGCTTACTTTACCGGTTTCTACCAGAAGGCCGATCTGGGGCGCGACGGGCTGGTGTCGCTGGTCGGCCTCGACGGCATCAATCGAGCGCGCCGGGTGGGCCCGACACTGAGCTTCGGCGATGACCTTTCCGACAGCAGCCTGTTCAAAGCGCTGGCCAAAAGCGCGAACGGAAGCTTTAACAACGCCGCCCTGCGCGATGGCGTTAGCCGTTACGTCAGTTACCGCACACTGGCCGACTATCCGCTGGTGGTCGCGGTGGGCACATCGGAACGCGAGGTTCTCTCCGGATTCGTGGTGAACCGGGATCGCGATTGGCGCACGGCGGCGCTCGTGAGCATCGTGATCACCATCTTTGCGGCGATGCTGATCGTGGCCATAGCGAGGCAAAAGCGGGCGGCTACCGCTCTGGCCGACGACATCACCGAGCGCAAGCGGCTCGAAGCCGAGCTTCGCGAGTTGGCGACGACGGACATGCTTACGGGTTTACCCAACCGCCGCCATTTCCTCGAGCGGCTGGCTGCGGAACACGCACGCCTGAAGCGTTTCGACGATCAGCACGCGGCGGTCCTGATGCTCGACCTTGATTTCTTCAAGCGCGTCAACGACACCTACGGGCACGCCGCGGGAGACGCGGTGCTGCGGCATTTCGCAGATCTCATACGCCACGAGATACGCGAGGTCGATACCGGCAGCCGCGTGGGCGGCGAGGAATTCGCGATCATCATTCCCGGCGCGCCCCGTGCCGCGGCGCTCGACTTCGCCGAGAGGCTGCGCGCCCGGGTCGAAACCACCCCCGCTGTGTACGGCGGCGAACCCATCCGTGTGACCGTGAGCATCGGCATCGCCGCGATGGACGCCGGGGAGGAGGACCCGAGTGCCGCGCTGGTGCGCGCCGATGCAGCGCTTTACCGGGCCAAGGAACGCGGGCGCAACCGGGTGGAGATCATCGCGGAGTAATGCCGATGCGCTCACCCTGCCCGGCCAGCAGCGTGAGCAGCGCATCGGCATCGACGGGCTTCACCAGGTGATGATCGAAACCTGCCGTCAATGCGCGCGCACGATCTTCCGCCTGACCGTAGCCGGTCAGCGCGATCATGACGGGCAGCGGCGCTTTCATTTCCTGCCGCAGCTGCGCGATGACCGCATAGCCGTCCATTTTCGGCAACCCGATATCGCAAAACACGATCTGCGGCCGCTCGGCCTGCACCAGTGCCGCGCCGGCGGCGCCGTCGAAAGCGGACGAGACCTCGCAGCCCATCAGTTGCAGCAGAACTTTCAGACTCTCGTTCATATCGACGTTGTCTTCGATTACCACGACGCGCCAGCCGAGTGCGGGCGGCGCCGGTTCCGCGCCCGCGGTGTCTGCGGCTTGCGGATCGCCATGCAGCATCAGCGGAAGGGTCACGGAAAACTCGCTGCCTTGCCCCGGTCCGGTGCTGTGCGCCTGCACAGTACCGCCGTGCATTTCCACGATGCCGCGCACGACCGTGAGCCCGATTCCAAGGCCGCCCTGGGCATGCGCGAGCGAACGGTCCTCCTGCGTGAAGAGCTCGAACACCGTCGGCAGCGCTTCGGCTGCGATGCCGATGCCGTCATCGGTCACGCTCAGCACCACATCATCGCCCCGCCGCTTCGCCGCGAGCGTGATCGCGCCGCCTTCGTGCGTGTACTTCGCGGCGTTGTTGAGGAGATTGGAAAACACCTGGGCGAGGCGCGCAGGATCGCCGTCGACAGTCAGCGGCTCCTGCGGGTTCTCGACCTCGAGATTCTGCTTGCGATTCTCGATGATGGGACGGCTGGTCTCGATCGCGTTGAGCATGAGCTCCAGAACGGCAGTCGGCCGTTTCTGGAGCGCGATTTTCCCGCTCGTGATGCGCGAGACGTCGAGCAGGTCGTTGAGCAGCCGCATCATGTGCCCGACCTGCCGCTTGATGACATCGTGCGCCCACGGCAGCAGGGGGTCCGGCGTCTCGACACGGCGCAACACGGCCAGCGCATTGACGATCGGGGCGAGCGGATTGCGCAGCTCGTGCGCCAGCATCGCCAGGAACTGCTCTTTCTGCCGGTTGGCGAGCTCGGCCGCTTCGGTCATCGTCTGTGCATGGACTGTGGCGATCACGAGGTTTTGGTTCGCCTCGCGCAACTGCCCCATGACCCGCGCCTCGAGCGCGGCGCGGGATTGCGCCGCTTCCTCCTGCGCAAGAAGGGCCGCCTCGCGCAACGAAGCGAGCTGCTCCCGGAGTTGCGCAGCCTCTTCACGAGCCTGCGCGTGCTGCTCGCGCCGCCACACGACATCTTCCCTGAAAGCGTCGAGTTGTTCGCTGTCGTGGGTATCCTTCAACGCAGGCTCGCCAGCCGGCTGCGCCTGGGGCTCGGCCCCGCGCTTCGGTCCGGACGGCTTATCCGCGGGGGGAATCGTTCACCCCTTCTTCGCTCTGGGAGATCGAGCGGGCGCCCTGCCCGCGCGCGCCGTCGGCTGCCCGCTGAGCAGGCCTTCGTAATCACCGAGCGGCTCGCCGACCACGATTCCCGCATCGGTGATCTCGAAAAGATGCAGCTCGTTGCTGTGCGCGCTGGCGCGGACTTTCACCACCGCCATGATGCGCTTCAGGCGGCTTTCCACCTCGATGTAGCGCTGCACGATGATGGCATCGGTGAGAAAGGCCGCGCCATGCGGACTGAAACGCAGATCCGTATACCGGTCCTCGAGCTCCGAAGTCATCACGACCGTCACCCCCATGCCGGTGAGCACGGCGATCATGCGATACAGCGCCTCGCGAAAATCCACGCGGAACGCCGGCGCGAGTGCCAGCTCGTAGCCCGACAACGAGTCGATCACCACGCGCTTCGCGTGCATGCGCTCGATCATCTGGGTGAGATCGCTGAGAGTTTCATCGATGGACAGATCGAGGGAGCGCGTGTCGATGACGCCCACGTGTCCGGCACGCACCAGCCGGTCGAGCACGGGGTTGAGCGACTGGCTGGGACTTTTCTCGAATGCCGCGACGATCCCGGGCTCGCCACGGCGCACGCCTTCGGCGAGGAATTGCGTCGAGAGTATGGTTTTGCCCGACCCTGCGGGCCCCGCCACGAGCAGCGAGTATCCGCGAGGCAGACCGCCGCCGAACATCACGTCCAGCCGCGGTATGCCCGTGCTCATGCGCTCGAGCGCAGTCGGCGGCTCTCCTGCCTGAAGAATGGGCGCGATGCCGGCACCCATGATCGTGCGCGGAAAGATCTGCATGCCGGTATCGTTGATGCGTAGGGTGTGCAGGCCCGGAAGCGTCGCCTGTCCGCGCATTTTCCTGACCTCGATCTTGCGCAACATGGAATCCTGATGGACGGTTTGCGTGAGCCAGACGATTCCATCGGCCACCGTGAACACCGGGTTGGTATCGCTCTCGCGATTTTCGTACTCGCCGACGAGGAAGGTCGTGGCCTGCCAGCTCGTCAGATGCATGCCAAGCTCCTGCACGAAACGCTGGAGTGCGTTGGCACCTTCGGGCCGGCCGTCCACGGTCAGCATGACGGATCGAAACGAATCGACGATGACGAGCCCGGGTGTATACGCCTCGACCTCCTTGAGGATGCGCGCGAGCACGCGGCTGAAATCGCCGTGCAGGACTTCGTCGGCAAGGTTCACGAAGCGGATCGAGTCGTTGATCTTGTCGACGTCGAAGAACGCGAACTGCTGCTGATAGCGCAGCATTTTAAGCGGCGGCTCACCGAGCACCGTGAAGAAGAGTGCGCGCCGGCCCGTATTCGCGAGGTTGAACATGATCTGGTGTGCGAGCGTCGTCTTGCCCGCACCGGGCGAGCCCGCGATCAGGTTGAAAGAAAACTCCGGCAGGCCGCCGCCCAGAATGGTGTCGAGACCGGGGACCCCGGTCTCGAGGCGGCGAATGGCTACTTTATCGGTCACGGGGAGTCTCCTGCGCGCTCTTGTCGGCATCGTCGCTGGGCAGCTGGGATTCCAAAAGACGTGCCATTAATGCCGGCCCGATGAGAGCATCGAGCAACTGGGTAAAGGTGCGCAAAAGCGCGCGGTGGGCGTCTGCGGCGACGTCAGCGCTCTGGTGCCGCAGGCACTCGCTCAGGCTCGCGGACAGCGCGTGCGTATTGTTGGATTCTGCAGCGTCGTATCCCGCGGCGCCCGTCGCGGCGACGAGCCACGGAAATGCAGACTGGGTGAGCTGAACGCTGCGCGTGTAGAGGACGCGAAAACCCCGCTCGCCGATGATGGGGGCCAGACGTACAACGAGCTCGTCCCAGGTACTGGCCGCACTTTCAGCGAACGCTTGCGCTTGCGTGTCGGAGCCGTGCGGCATGTTGGTCGTCATGTGTTCGGTTGAAGCGTCGGCTGCGCAGTACGCCCACCAGTCCTGATCAGGTTAACGCTGACAGCATATTGCCCTCCCGAACAAGAATCGATTCTCCCGCAGCCCTGTGACCACCGGAATGAGAGCGAAGTTCGGTTCGAGGGCGACTCATCGGTGAAAGCGGGGCTTGTTCAATTCGGCGCCATGCCGATAGCATCACCACTGGAGCCCTCAGTATAACCGCGACGGCCGGCAACCGGCGTGGATCGAAAAAGAGTCGTGTTGCGCCTTTGCAGCACCTTCGCGACTCATTCGAGCCTGACCCCCGCCGCTTTCACCACTTTGCCCCAACGCTCGTAATCCGCGGGTGCGTCCGCGCCAAACGGCTCGTCGCAGCGGGACGCCACCGTGGGAAACCAGGACGCGATCCTCCTTCCTCGATTTCGTCGACAGCTCACGCGATGCCCTCACGCATCACGCTTTCTGCAGCGGCACGGTCTGAAAATCACCCGGCGAAGTGATTTCGAGCAGCTCGAGGTCGTCCGAGCACGCGAGCTCGTTGTGGACGATTCCCGGCGGCTGCATGCAGCAATCGCCGGGCAGGAACGTATGCTCGCCATGCCCTTCGTAGGTGAAGCGTATCCACCCTTTGAGCACATAAATCATCTGGAAGTCGAGACGATGCTGATGCAGACCGGTCGTGTGCAGGTCGCTGTGATCGGAATCTTTCTTCACACGCAGCACGTGCGCCTTGAATTTTCCGTGCGTCGCATCCTTGATCCCGAGGTCGCGATACTCGAGAAACGGCCTGAGCCCCGCCTCGTACCGTGCGCCTTGCGCGCGATTCACCGAGAATTTAATTGCGCTCGTGCTCATGTGGGCACCTCCGGGTTTGCGAAGTCGACTCGTGTCACCTTCCGATATTATAGGTCCGCCGTCTAGCCGCCTGTCGGACTTACCAGTCGGGACAGGCTGCTAAAGCAAAACCGGACGGATTTGCGCCAGGATATGATTTCAAAAAAGCCCCCAAAGCACGTTTTCGACTTCAATACGGCTGTCCGGATTTGCATAAGGAGCGTGTCGCATCGCAAGTCCGACAAGCTCCTGAGGAACGGGAGTCACTGTGGCAGGTCATGAAAGATGGAGCGGCCGGATCGCGATGGTCACCGGCGCATCGAGCGGAATCGGTGCAGGCATCGCGCGCGCGCTCGCGAATATCGGCATGAAAGTCGCGCTGGTGGCTCGGCGTCGCGACCGGCTCGAGGCCCTCGCCGCCGAGCTCGAACATGGCAATGGAGAAGTGATGGTCTGCGTCGGTGACGTCGCCGATGAAGCGGATGTGCTTCGCATCTTCGAGACGATCAGAGCCCGGTGGGGCACGGTCGACGTGCTCGTGAACAACGCGGGCACCGGCGCGATGAGCACGCTGGAGCAGGGCAGCCTCGACGACTAGCGCGAAACATTGAACATCAATGTCGCCGCGCCTGCGCTGTGCGCCCGCGAAGCGCTGCGGGACATGCACGCGAAGGACGAAGCCCAGATCGTCAACATCAGCTCGATCTACGCCCATCGCGAGCAAGTCCCCAACTTCTCCATCTACCAGGCGTCCAAATACGCGATTCGCGCACTCAAGAATACGTTGCGCGCAGAGCTCGCAGCAAGAAGTTCGCCGGTCACGCGAGTGCGGGTGGGGATGATTTCGCCGGGACTGGTGGCCACCGGCTTTCGCGAGCGCGCGACCCAGGGCGCCTACACCTATGAGTCCTACTTCGAGAAGTTCCAGCCGCTCATGCCCAGCGACATCGCCGACGCAGTGCTATATATGCTGTCCACCCCCCCACACGTCCAGGTGCAGGACGTGCTGCTTACACCGCTCGGTCAGGGGCTTTGAGCTGATGAGCTGACCCGCCGGGCACAGTCGGTGCTCGCGACAAAAACATCGCGGAGGTCGTCGGCATGACCATCGACCAGGCGTCCCACTGTTTACGCGCACGCCCAATCAGCACGGACGATTAAGGATAGAGGGCGACACGAACCGCGATTCCGAATCCGACGCATCATCGGGCGCGGCCGCCGGGCGGGTTCGGCAAAACGCGCGTTTAAAGACCTGCGGCGCTGCGGATCGCGTCCGGGGGGCCGCAGCGTCCACGCCGCGCTAGATGACGCCCATCAGGAGCAGAATGATCAGGATGACGACCACCAGCCCGATGCCGCCACTGGGCCCGTAGCCCCAGCTGCGACTGTGCGGCCACGCGGGAATGGCGCCGAGCAGAATCAGTATCAGGATGATCAGCAGAATGGTGGTTATCGACATCGCCCGTCTCCTCAGGTGTGAAGTGCCTGGGCTTTAGCAACCACTATGCCCGCGGCATCGCGCGCTGCCGCGCGGCGCGTCCGAATGCGCCTTCCCCACGCGCAGTTACTCGGACTTGGGTCGCAGCTTGGGTGTCCGGTAACGATCGTCGGGGTTGTCCCAACCTTTGAATTGCGGCGGACGTTTATCGGCGAAGGCCTTGCGCGACTCCATCAGGTCCGACTTTGCACCGTGGTCTTTGAGGCGCGCCGCCAGATCTTCGAGCTCATCCGAAACTCGAGGCCGCATGGCGCGCATCAGCATCAGCGTGTTGGTCCTCGACGCAGGCGGCAGCGTCATGAGGTGCGCCGCCATCTCGTGCGCGGTCGACATCAGCGCCTCGGGATCGACCACGCGATTCAGGAACCCCACCTGGTGCAGCCTTTCGGCGGTGAACCGGAACGCGAACGCAAGCTCGGTCGCGACCGCATGCGAGAGCCCGCCTTTGACGCCGTGGTCGTAACCGCCGAGCAGCCAGCGCTTGGCTTCGGAGGATTCGAATACCGCGCCCTGCACCGCGATGCGCAGGTCTGCGCGCTCCACCAGCATGAAACCGCCGCCCATCGCGAAACCGTTGACCGCGACGATCACCGGTTTTTCCAGTGTGCGCTCGTCGTACGGGTTCTCTTTTTTCGGCCCCGGTGCACTCGCGCTCCCTGCCGTTCCGCGCGCGACTGATTCCTTCATGTCTTCACCGGCGCAGAAAGCGCGCCCGGTGCCGGTAAAAATGGCTACCTCGAGCGCTTTGCTGTCGCGAAACTCACACCAGGCGTCTGCCATCGCTGCACGCAGATCGGCGCTCAGCGCCCCCATGCGATCAGGCCGATTGATACGAATGACCATGACCGCATCCTGCCGTTCGATCTCGAGAATACTCACCCCTCACCTCCTATTGTCAGTCGGACCGCCGAAAAATCATTGTAGCTTTGGCACCACTGCGCTTCGGTTGGGCTCAGCTATCGCGTGAATGCAGCGCCTACTCGACTTTGGCGCCGGACAGCTTCACGACGCGCGCCCATTTATCCCGCTCGCTTTTCAGGAAAACGCCGAACTGGTCGGCCGAGCCGCCGCCCAGATCCATCCCGAGGTTGACGTAGCGTTCGCGCAACTCGGGAAGTACACGATTGATGGTCCCGTTGAGCCGCTCGATGACGGCCTTCGGCGTTTTCGCCGGCGCGGCCATGCCATACCAGCCGACGACTTCGTAGCCCGGGACGCCCGACTCCGCGATGGTCGGAATATCGGGCGCGACCGGCGTGCGCTTCGGGCCGGTCACGGCGATGGTCTTCAACTTGCCGGCTCTCGATTGCGCGAGCGCGGCAAAGCTGGTGAAAGACACCGGCACTTCGCCTGAAATCACCGCGTTGAGTGCAGGGGCGCCGCCCTTGTAGGGCACATGGACGAGCTTGATGCCGGCCATGGTGCTGAACAATTCACCGGACAGGTGATTGGCACTGCCGATACCCGAAGACGCAAACGACAGCGGCTGGGGCCGGCTTTTAGCGAGGGCGAGCAGCTCCTTTACCGACGCGACCGGAAGCGAATTGCTGACCGACAGAAAATATTGCGCGTTGACGATCAGCCCGACCGGCGCGAAATCGCGGATCGCATCGTATCGCAGGTCGCGATACAGGCTCGGGTTGACCACGTGTGTCGGCGTCACCACGATCAGGGTATAGCCGTCGGGCGTCGCCTTCGCGGCCAGTTCCCCCGCAACGTTGCCGCCCGCACTCGGGCGATTGTCGACGATGAACGGCTGCCCGAGCACATCGCCGAGCTTTTGCGTCATGACGCGGCCTACGGTATCGGTGCCCCCGCCCGGCGCGAGACCGACCAGCACTCTCACCGATCTCTCGGGATACGTCTGGCTGTGAGCTACGCCCAGCGGCGCCAGGCCGAACACCATGAACCAGATGACCACGGGAACAGGACGAGTCTTCATTCACATCCTCCACGATATCGTTATAGGTGTTCGGCGGGTCCTGAGCCGCGAATCGCGACCGGGGCCCGACACTCATTCTAAGCGCCGAAACGTCAGCCTGCAGACGACGGCAACCGAATTTATCCGCCATTGAAACCCGCGCCCGGCTGTGCCAGCATCGGCCTCCCCCCCGAAGGAGGTTTCCATGGCGTCCAGATTCAGCCTGTGCAGCTTCAAGACATGCCCCTGGGTTCAACGTGCCGCGATCGTGCTGCGGGCGAAAGACGTGCAGTACGACATTACGTACATCGATCGCGACAATCGGCCCGAGTGGTTCCTCGCGGTCTCGCCCCACGCGAAAGTGCCGGTGTTGCAGATCGACGGCAAGGAGGCGCTTTTCGAATCGAATGCCATTGCCGAATACCTCGAAGAAACCGCAGCACCGCGCCTGCACCCCGAAGACCCGATCGCGCGGGCGCGCAATCGCGCGTGGACCGATTACGTGACGACGTTCGCCAGCGCCGTGACGAACACGTCGTACTCCGACTCCGAGGAAGATTTCGTCGCCCGCGCGCCGAAGATGCGCGACCCGTTCGCAAAGCTCGAGGAAGCGCTCGCGAAACGCGGCAATGCGGGACCGTATTTCAATGGACCGAAGCTCTCGCTCGTGGACGCCGCGTACGCGCCGTTCCTGCAGCGCTACACGTTCATGGACCGCTTGCGCCCGCTCGGCATCATCGAGAAATTCCCGCACCTGTGCGCATGGCGTGACGCACTGCTCGCCGCACCCGCGGTGAAAGCCTCGACCGTTCCGGACATCGAAGCGGCGTGGCAGGAAAATCTCAACCTGCGCAGCCGCTGGCTCGGGAAATTCGTTAAGCAGGCGGTGACACAGTGAGGCGGTGATGTGGTGATGTGGTGAGGTGGTGAGGTGGTGAGGTGGTGAGGTGGTGAGGTGGTGAGGTGGTGAGGTGGTGAGGTGGTGAGG
>JBKJKJ010000619.1:0-5025 GCA_046597455.1 Burkholderiales bacterium | reverse complement strand
ATTTGAGCCCGGACAGCGGGCGCTTCATCACGCAATGCCAGTGGCTGCTGTCGCAGAATTGCGGCCTCGCCGTGTTCGGCACCAACAGCGAAGCGAATTCGCTTTCAGTGAACGAGCGTATCGCCCTGCTCGACTCACTGGTGGCGGCAGACGTCGACGCCAGCCGCATGATGCCGGGCACCGGTTGCTGCGCGCTGACCGACACCGTGCGCCTAACCGAGCACGCGGTCAAAGCCGGGGCCGCGGGCGTATTGATGCTGCCGCCTTTCTACTACAAAGGCGTGAGTGAAGACGGTTTGTTCCGCAGCTTTGCCGAAGTGATCGAACGCGTGGGCGACGCGCGCCTGCGAATTTATCTGTATCACATTCCCCCCGTAGCGGTGGTCGGCATCACGCCTAAGCTGGTCGAGCGCCTGCTCAAGGCCTACCCGACGGCGATCGCGGGCATGAAGGACAGCTCGGGCGACTGGAGCAATACCAAGAAATTCCTCGACGCTTTCGCGAAATCGGGTTTCGACGTTTTCGTGGGAAGCGAATCGTTCCTGCTCGCCAACATGAAAGAAGGCGGCGCAGGCTGCATCTCCGCGACCGCAAACGTGAACCCGGCCCCGATCGACAAGCTGTATCGCGAATGGAAGAACGCCGACGCGCAGGCGCAGCAGGATCAGCTCGATGCGATACGCAAAGCCACAGGCCAATACGTGATGATTCCCGCGCTCAAAGCGGTGGTTGCGCACTACACCCAGGACCCGACATGGGCCATGGTGCGCCCGCCCCTCGATCCTCTGCCCAAGGAACAGGCGGCGAAAGTCATCGAGGATCTGGAGAAGCTGGGTTTCGAAATGCCGGGCCTGAAGGAAACTGCGGCGGCCTAAAGTCAACTGAGGTAAAAACCATCGCCGTCACGGGCGCGGCCCGACGCCGCGTCCGTCCGATGCTCGCCTCACACTACGACAGCTTCACCCCCGTCGCCTCTTCCCAGTAGCGGACGATCTCGGTCTGGTCCACCTGCGGACCGAGTTTTTCAGCGGCGGCCGACCATAGCGTGGAGACTTGCTCCGCCAGAGGGGCGAACGCGTCCATCGACTGCGCCATGTCGCGCGCGATCTTCACGTCTTTCGCGATGAAGCCCAGCGCCATGCCCGTGCCGTATTTGCGAGTGAGCGCGTGGGGAAGAATCTTCTTCTCGATCGGGTGATTACGGCCTGCGCATAATGGAATGAGCGCCTCGGCCATGAACTTCGGATCGAGACCGAACTTCGCGCCGATCGTCAGCGCTTCGATACCGTTGATGAGCGCGCAGGCATTGATGTAATTCGCCAGCGCTTTGAGCGCGTGTCCGGTCCCGACGCCGCCGCATTCCATGACCGTGCGTCCCAACGCCTCGAATAATGGCCGGCAGCGCGCGATCACCGCGGCGTCTCCGCCCACCATGATGTCGAGCGTTGCGTCCTTGGCGAAGACGACCCCGCCCATCACCGGCGCATCCACCACCTGAATGCCACGCGGCTCCAGGGCTTCGGCGAGCGACCGGGTGGCCACCGGGTCCGATGTGCTCATGTCGATCACCACCGCGCCCGCCCGAAGCGCGGCGGCCACGCCGTTCTCGCCGAGTATGACTTCGCGCACGATTTTGTCGTTGGGCAGCATGGTGACGACGGCGTCGGCGTCTTTCGCAAGCGCCTTCAGCGATGCCGCGGCCGCGCCTGCGTGATGCTCGACGAACATAGCAACGGTCTCGGGCCGCGCGTCGAACACCGTGACGTCGAACCCTGCTTTGATCAGGTGACCGGCCATGGGCGCACCCATGTTGCCGATACCGACGAACCCGATTTTTTTAATGGGCAGCACGACCAACCTCGTTATCGCGTAAGTTTAAAAGCGGTATCGGTAGATGACCGAAGGATGGGAGGTTACGGAGGGAAACCTTGGGTTTCTCTCTGTTCGTTTACCGTGTGGTGGGCGGTCCCTGCGGGACCGTCTACCACACCGCTCCTCGCGCGGTGATCGGCCAGATCGCTTCAACCCGGCCGTTGCGAACACAGATGAAATGGTCGTAGAGGTTGACCGTAGGATCGCAGTGTCCGGGAATGAGCTTCAGCTTGTCGCCCACGGCATAGCCTTTCGCGCCGTTCAACTGGATGACGCCGTGCTCGTCGGAGGCCTTGACGTATTCCGCAGGGCCGCCGTCGGCAATGCGCGGCATGCCCGAATCGATACTCGACGCTTTCAGGCCCGCATCGACGATCGCCCGCTCGGGATTCGTGCGGCTCATCACCGTCGTCCACACGAACAGGCTGTGCTCGAAGCGCGGGATGCCGCTTTCGGTCCAGTCGTTACGCGCGTAATCGGCGTCCATGAAAATATACGAGCCTGCCTGCAGCTCGTCGTAGACCGCGCTTGCGGCTTCGAACAGGTAAGTGCCCGTTCCCGCGCCGGTCGCCTTGGGGCAGGCGATTCCCACAGCGCCGAGCAGCTCGCGAGTCCGCTTCACCGCTTGCGCCGCCTTTTCGATTGCGGCGCGCCGCTCCTCGACTTTGCGCAGGTGCTGCGCCGCGCCCTGATACGCCTGCAAACCCGCGAAACGCAGGTTGGGGCTGGCCGCGATGGCCTGCGCGAGCTTCACTGCGGGCTCGCCGGGTTCGACGCCGCAGCGGTTCGCGCCGACGTTGATCTCGACGAGCACGTCCAGGGTGACGCCCGCCTCGCCGGCGGCCGCATCGAGCGCCTCGATGTTGGCGGCGTCGTCGGCACAGACGGCGACACGAGCCTGCGTGGCGAGCGCGGCGAGCCGCCTCAACTTGGCCGGACCCACGACTTCGTTCGCGATCAGCACGTCGGGGACGCCGCCTTCGACCATCGCTTCGGCTTCGCTCACTTTCTGGCAACACACGCCGACCGCGCCCAGTGCCATCTGGCGCATCGCGATCTGCGGGCATTTGTGGCTTTTCGCGTGCGGCCTGACCATGATCTTTCGATCCCCCAGCGACTCGGGAAGACGCCGCAGATTGCGCTCGAACGCATCGAGCTCGAGGATCAGCGCCGGGGTGTCCACGTCGGCGAGCGGCATGCCGATCGTCGCGGGGGGATAGGTAGGCATTACTTCGGCTCGAAACCCGGATCGTAATGCGGGCCCGCCATGGTGCCGTCGGCGGCCTTGCCGATGATGCCGTGCGACATGTCTTTCACCGTAAAGAAGACGACGTCCCCGTCCTGCGTCGCGACCGTCGAATGAATGACGTTCGCGGGAAAGTACAACAGCGTCCCGGGACCGCACAGCTGCTCGGGCTGGTCGGCGATCTTCACGCGCAGCGTGCCTTTGACGATGTAATTCCACTGCTCGTTCGGGTGCAGATGGGGCCGCGCACCGGTTCCGCGCTTCTTGGTTATGAGTCCGCACTGGATGCGATCGCCTTCGACGACAGGCCCTTCAGCGCTCGAGTACCCGGTTCCGGCGTCCATGCTCTCCATAGTGGACAGCGGAAAAATGTAAGTGCCTTCGCCGCCTTTGATCGCGCCTTTGTTGCGCGGTGCAGCGGCCGTCTTGTCGCCTGCGCTCATGTCTTCTTCCTCGGTTGATCGCAAAGCGGCCAAGCTTAGAGAGCGCTCCATTGCGCGTCAACCGCTCCTGCCGCCGCATTTTGAGGACCCTGCCGCAGCGGATCACGTAGTAGCATAGCGCGGGGCAAGCTCGAAGAAGACATTCCCGGGGAGGAGACCCGCATGCGCACGACCCGAGTGATCGGTTGGGCACTGCTATACGCGAGCGTACAACTAAGCGCCGCGCACGCTCAGGGCGAGTGGCGGCCGAGCCGTAACGTGGACATCGTCGTGGCATCGGCAGCGGCCGGCTCATCGGACCGCACTGCGCGCGTCCTGCAGAAGCTTCTGCAGGGCAATCCCGCATTCCCCAGCGTGTCGGTCACCAATCGTCCGGGCGGCGGAGGCACCGTCGCGTGGACGTTTCTCACCCAGCACCCCGGCGACGCGCATTACATCGCGACCTTCTCGCCGACGATGCTCACCAACCAGCTCCTCGGCACGTCCCGGGTGGGCCACAACGACCTGACGCCGCTCGCCATCCTGCTACGCGAATACATCGTGTTTGCGGTGAACGCCGATTCGCCTCTGAAATCGGGCAAGGACCTGGTCGAGCGCCTGAGAAAAGATGTGTCGTCCGTCAGCTTCGCTTTCGCCACCGCCGCGGGCAATCACAACCACATGCTGATCGGCATGATCGTCAAAGCGGCCGGCGGCGATCCGCGAAAAGCGAAAGTGGTGATCCAGCCATCAGGCGGCCAGGCGACGATCGCGATGCTCGGCGGCCACATCGACGTCCTGGTTGGCGCGCCGGCCAACATCATCCCGCACCTGCTGACCGGCAAGGCGCGCGCGATCGGCATCAGCGCAGCACAGCGGCAAGGCGGCGCACTCGCGGCCGTGCCGACTTTCCGCGAACAGGGCATCGACGCGGCGTTCTTCAACTGGCGCGGGTTCATCGGGCCAAAGGGGCTCACCGCGGCGCAGACGGCGTTCTGGGACCAGGCATTCGCCAAAGCGATCCAGGGCGAGGACTGGAAAAAGGATCTTGCAGCCAACGCGTGGGCGGAAGATTTCATGGCAAGCGCCGAAGCCCGGCGTCATGTCGATCAGGAGTACGCGGTCATGCGCTCGATGCTCGGCGATCTGGGCGTGCTGCCGAAATAATTCCAAAACACCAACGAGGAGACAGGATGATGCGAAAAACAAAAGGGATATGGCGCGCAGCGTTGTGGTGCGCAGCTCTTGGAGCCTGTGCGCCGCTACCGGCGCTCGCCCAGGGATGGAAACCGGTCAAACCTGTGGAGATCGTCGTGGGCTCGGCCCCTGGCGGATCCCCCGACGTCATGGCGCGGCTGGTGCAGAGCATCTTCCAGCAGACCGGACTGGTGCCCACGAGCACCGTGGTCAACAAACCGGGTGCGGCGAACGCCATCGGATGGGCTTATCTCAATCAGCACCCCGGCGACGGTCATTACATCGCCA
>JBKJKJ010000061.1:0-24520 GCA_046597455.1 Burkholderiales bacterium | reverse complement strand
TGAAGACAAAGCCGCCGAAGCCAACGCAGCCGAAGAGCTCGGCCCGATGCGGGAAGAACTCGCCAAATTCGACGAAGAGCTCAAAGGCCTCCAAGGCGAAATGCCCCTCATGGGCGTCTGCCTCGATGGCCAGGCCGTCAGTGAAATCATCTCCTCCTGGACCGGCATCCCGGTCGGCAAGATGCTGAAGGACGAAATCGAAAACACCCTGAACCTTACCGCACAACTAACCCAGCGCGTTATTGGTCAGGACCACGCTCTCGATACCATCGCGCAGCGCATCAAGGTCACCAAGGCCAAGATGGAGGATCCCAACAAGCCCATCGGCGTCTTCATGCTGGTCGGGCCGTCCGGTGTCGGCAAAACGGAAACCGCGCTCACCCTGGCGGACCTGCTCTACGGCGGGGAACGCAACATGATCACGATCAACATGAGCGAGTTCCAGGAAGCGCATACCGTGTCCACACTCAAAGGTGCGCCGCCCGGCTACGTCGGCTATGGGGAAGGCGGGATACTGACCGAAGCGGTGCGGCGCCGGCCCTATTCAGTCGTGCTGCTCGACGAAGTGGAGAAAGCCCATTCGGACGTGCACGAGATCTTCTTCCAGGTCTTCGACAAAGGCTGGATGGAAGATGGGGAAGGCCGCTACATCGATTTCAAGAACACGATCATTCTGCTCACCACCAACGCCGGGTCCGAGCTCATCATGAGCATGTGCAAGGATCCGGAGCTCACGCCCGATCCTGAATCGCTCGCGAAAGCGCTTCGTCAGCCGCTGCTGCAGGTGTTCCCACCTGCGCTGCTAGGGCGCCTTGTCGTGATTCCATACTATCCGCTCTCGGACGAAATGATGGCGATGATCGTGCGCCTGCAGCTCGGGCGTATCCAGAAGCGGGTGAAGGAGAACCACAAGCTTCCTCTCGAGTACGATGACGAGGTCGTGAAGCTCATCGTAAGCCGCTGTAACGAAGTCGAAAGCGGCGGGCGCATGGTGGATGCAATCCTGACCAATACGGTGCTGCCGCACATCAGCAAGGAATTTCTCACGCGGCTGGTGGAAGGCCAGCCGGTGTCGCGGGTGCGACTGAGTGTTGAAGGGGGCGATTTCCAGTATGGCTTCGACTGAGTCCAGCGCCAGCGAAAGCCCGTCGGCCGTGAGCGAGGCCTTCGGGCCCGACGTGACCGAAGTGTCGCCTGCACAGGCCGTCGCTCTAGGGGTGCAGCTGCAACGCGCCGGCCACATCGAGGACGCCGAGACGCTGTATCTCAGGGTGCTCGAAGTGGAACCTGAGCAGGCAGATGCGCTGAACTTCCTGAGCATGATCTCGATGCATCGTGGCGATATCGACGAGGCGATAGAGCGCATCCGCAGGTCGATCGCAGCGGATCCCGGGCAGGGTCACCGCTATAGCAATCTCGGGAACATCCTGCTCACGGCAGAGCGTGTCGACGACGCGGTTGCGGCTTACGAGCAGGCGATTGCGCTCGCTCCCGATCACCCGGCGGCCTACAACAACCTCGGGCTGATTTATCGTGCGCAGCGACGCTTCGATGACGCCGCGCGTGCCTACGACCGCGCAGTCGAGCTGGACCCGAGCCACGTCGAGACCTGGAACAACTACGGCAATCTGTGTGCGGCGCGCGGAGACATTCCATCCGCGCTCAAGCATCACGCCAAGGCGATGACGCTGAGCCCCCACGATGAGAATGCGAAGACGTTTATTGCATTGGCCTATGCCACGATCGGCGATCTGGACGGGGCGGCGGAAATCTATCGTAATTGGCTGGCGCAGGAGCCCGATAACGCGGGTGTCAGGCACTTGCTTGCCGCGTGTTCGGGCGAGCACGTGCCTCCGCGAGCGCCGGACGATTACATAGTAAGCACCTTCGACAGTTTCTCCACGAGCTTCGATGCGAAGCTCGCCAGCCTCCACTACCGTGCCCCGCAGCTCGTGCTTGCCGCTGTAGAAAACGCGGTTGGCGCCCTCGCCAAAGACCTTGTTGTGCTCGATGCCGGCTGCGGCACCGGCTTGTGCGGTCCGCTTTTCTCGTCCTACGCCAAACGCATCGAAGGTGTGGACCTCTCGGGCGGCATGCTCGAGAAGGCGCGGTCCCGAGGCGTCTACGATGCGCTCGTCAAGGCCGAGCTGACTGCGTTCCTGCAAAGCCGGGACGCCGCGTACGATCTCATCGTGTCGGCGGATACCCTGGTGTATTTCGGGGAGCTTGCTGATGCGATCAATGCGGCGTGGCGCGCATTGCGACCGGCGGGCCTGCTCGTGTTCACTGTCGAGGAAGCAGACGCCATGCAGGCTCCACGCGGTCATCGCATCAATCCGCATGGACGCTACAGTCATACTCGCAGCTACGTCGAGCGCGTACTGGCCGAGGCGGGATTTGCAGAGACCCGCGTGAACGTGGACGTGCTGAGGCATGAAAATGCTGTGCCCGTCGCGGGACTCGTGGTCACGGCACGCAAGGCGCGCCTGAATATTACGGAGCCACACGATGGCCGTTAGCAGCAGTTCCTCTCGTCCGCCGTCGGCAGCGGCCAAGCCGACGATGCAGATCGCGACCCCGCTCGGCAAGGATCTGCTCTTTCATCGCATGGTTGCCCGCGAAGAGCTCGGTCGGCTCAGTGAATTCGAGATTGATCTCCTGAGCCCGCGCAAGGACATAAAATTTTCCGAAATCCTTGCGAAAAACATAACCGTGCGCCTCGAGCTCCAGGACGGGGGCAATCGCTACTTCAACGGCTTCGTCACGCGCTTTTCCCAGGTCGGCATGCGCGGTCGCTATCATCTTTATCATGCGAGCGTTCGGCCGTGGCTGTGGTTTCTCACCCGCACCGCGGATTGCCGCATCTTCCAGAAGATGAGCGTGCCGGATATCATCGAGAAGGTGTTCGCCGATCACAGCATCGCCGATTTCAAGCTCGAGCTCACGGCCACGTACAGGAAATGGGATTACTGCGTCCAGTATCGCGAGACCGATTTCAACTTCGTCAGCCGCCTGATGGAGCAGGAAGGCATCTACTATTACCTGAGGCATGTCGAGGACCGGCACACGCTGGTCCTGACTGATTCCTATAGCGGTCATGCGCCGTTTCCCGGCCACGCGGAGATCCCGTACATCCCGCTCGACCGCGTGCGGCCCGAGCAGGAGGCGATCCACGAATGGACTTTCGCCAATGAGGTTCAGTCGGGCCAGTTCGTCATCGACGATTACAACTTTACGGAGCCCAAGGTCGCGCGTCTTGCGAACAAGCAGAAAGTGCGCTCGCACGAGCTCGCCGATTACGAGCTTTACGATTACCCCGGCGAATACGAGAAGAAGGTTGAAGGCGACCAATACGTGCAGGCCAGGCTGGATGAGGCACAGAGCCAGTTCGAGCTCGCTGAAGGCTCGACCAACAGCCGTGGATTGTGCACCGGCAGCCTGTTCAAGCTGACGGGGCATCCGCGCGCCGACCAGGTTCGTGAGTACCTCGTGATCAGTGCCACGCACGACCTCGAATACAGCGAATACGAGTCGATGGAAGACGGGGGCTCCAATTACGGCTGCAGCTTCAACGTCATTCACAGCCAGGAGCCTTTCCGGCCTCAGCGCACTACGCCCAAGCCCGTCGTTCAAGGTCCGCAGACCGCGGTCGTCGTTGGTCCGGCCGGTGACGAGATCCATACGGACGAATACGGCCGCATCAAAGTCCAGTTCCATTGGGACCGCTTGGGCAAGAAAGACGAGAACAGCTCGTGCTGGATGAGAGTCGCGCAGACGTGGGCGGGAAAAAACTGGGGCGCGAATTTCATTCCCCGTATCGGGCAGGAAGTCGTCGTGTCTTTTCTCGAAGGCGACCCCGACGAGCCGCTGATTACCGGAAGCGTCTATAACGCGATCCAGAAGCCGCCCTACTCAGGCGAGGGGCGCGACAGCAAGCACAAGAACGATCCGAACGTGAGCGGCATCAAGACGAACTCGACGAAAGGTGGAAGCGGCTTCAACGAGCTGAGATTCGACGACACCGCGGGCAAGGAAGAGATATTCGTTCATGCGCAGCACGACATGGACACGCGCGTGAAGCACGACATGCGCCGCGACATCGGCGCAGACCGGCATACGCACATCGGTGGCAACGATATAGCGAAGACGGACAAATCGGTCTGGCTCGAAATCGTAGGGGACGAGTCGAACACGATCGGCGGCAACAAGGCCGAAACCATCGGCGCCAATCACGATCACCTGGTGAAGGGCAACCAGAACGCCGACGTCAAAGGCACCGCCTCGCTGACCGTCGGGCAAAAGCTGCAGCAGAAAGTCGGCCAGCAGGCCGCGCTCGAGGCCGGCCAGGAGATTCATCTCAAGGCCGGGATGAAAGTGATCATCGAGGCCGGGATGCAGATCACCCTGAAAGGCCCCGGCGGCTTCGTCGACATCGGTCCGGCCGGCGTCACGATCCAGGGCACGATGGTCCTCATCAACAGCGGCGGTGCGGCGGGCGCCGGCAGCGGCTGCAGTCCGACCGCGGCCAAGGAAGCCGAGAAGAAAGAGGTCACCAAAGCGGACGAGTCAGCATCCGGCAGCAAGTCGGCGGACTGATGAACAGATCTTTTGCATCGGCACGATCAGGAGCACGGTAATGCCACCTGCCGCACGCGTCACGGACATGCACACCTGCCCCATGGTCACCCCACCGGGCATTCCCCACGTCGGCGGGCCAATATTGCCGCCGTGCGCGCCGACGGTGCTGATCGGATTCCTGCCGGCGGCAAGAGTCACCGATATGTGTTTGTGTGTCGGGCCGCCGGACGTGATCGTGAAGGGCTCGCCGACGGTGCTGATCAACAACCTGCTCGCGGCGCGCATCGGGGACAACACGGCACATGGCGGCGTAATCGTGCTCGGATGCCCGACTGTGATTATCGGAGAGCAGGGGGCGGGTTCGCCGGTGACGGTGACGCCGATTGCGGGTGCAGTTGGCGCGGGTGGTGGCGGAGCGGTCGGAGCCCCCATGCCGGTCGATGTCGCACCGATTGCGGCAGCGTTCAGCAGCGCGGCGGCTGCCGGCACCGCACTCGTATGCAAGGGGACCTGCGCGGCTTGCGGACAGGCGTGAGAGATGCGGCCGGACTCAGCCGTCATTGCCGCGACGCTTCGGGAGCATCTGTCGAATGCTGCCGGCAAGAACGTATATGGTGTAGTCGACGCCGCGCGCTGCGTCGATCTGGCTTTCGAGGCGAAGATCCACTTTGGCGTAGAGATCCGCAGCCTTTTCCTGCCCGACATTCAGCCGCGCCTTTGGAACGTGGCGCCGTATCTCGTGCCCATAGACCCGGCTGGCGGCTATCTAGAAAATTGGGCGCGGCGGTGGGGCGAGAGTGCAGGTATTTTGTTGGTCTCGAACGCCGAAGAAGAGCCGTTGTACCAGCACTTGCGGGAGATGTTCGTCGTGCAAGACGAACAGCAGCAGGAATTTTTCTTCCGCTTCTACGATCCGCGCGTTTTGCGGACTTTTTTGCCAACGTGCTCCCCGGTACAATCGCAAAAGTTTTTTGGGCCGGTTCGAACGTTCGTCGTGGAGGACGCTGCAGGTGAAGCCGCTTTGAGCTTCGCCAGGCACGGCGCCGTCGTCGTGGCGGGGAATCTCGACCCCGCAATGAGGAGCGGGAGCGCACAGTCCCGATGAAAATCAGTTCTCAGAGCGTGGCCGCTCTGGCCGAGCTCACGACGGCGCAATGCGTGCAGCGCTGCGTCTGCAACGTGCGCGAGTCTTTCCCGCAACAGGCGCGCGATGTTACGGATGACGATCTGCATCGTCAGGTCTCGGCGATCGTCGACCGTCTTCGATCGCTCGGATTCGAGTACACCGGCGATATCGAACAGGCTGCCCCACTCATGTATGCTGTACGCTACGGCGCGAACCGGATGGAAATCCCGCCAGAGCTGCGCGCGCGCCTAGGCGACCGGCAGGTTCCAGTAGAAAAGAAGATCGAGGCTTTGGAGCAACTGCTGATGTTCGGCACGTCATGAGCCGTATGCGCGAGTGCCTGTGGATATTGGGTAAATCCGTGCTGCAATCTCTGACACGCGCCGCCGGTTAAAGACGGTTATGGCTGCTATAACCGACGTCACCAGCGCAGAAGTGAACGACGCGTTCTATCGCTCTTACGGCGAGGGAACGGCGAAAGGCCTGCCCCCCGACCTCATCGATCCGAAAACGAAAGCGCGCCGCAAGCTTACCCTGGACCCCAAGGATGCGCGGTACCGCGAGTGCTGGATGGAAACGCGCAGGCTGCTGCGCGAGAAAAAGGGCTACTGCCCGCCACCCAAAGGTGCCCCTTTAGGAGCCGCAGCAGCGGGATGTGCGGCTGCGCCGAAGAACACAGACCGCCCTGCGTACAAGCCTGCGGACTGGAATGATGGCGGAGCCGTTCAGGATTCCACCAACTGCTACGCTTACGCGATGGACAGCCGGCTCGGTCATGCGCCCGGCAACAAGCCCCAACCGGGGGAAAAATCCTCGGTGTCCTTTTCGGACCCGGTCGATTGTGCCAGCGTCTCGAACGCTGTTGTGCAGGATGGCAAGCCGGACGACATCGTGCAGGCCCCGCGCTGCCCCTACAACCAGCAGGAGAAGCAACCGCCACCTGACAAGCCCGGCTATTACCTCGTGGCGCTGGTCACGACTTCGAAACCGACTGGCTACGATGCGAAGGACGGCGTCTTCTATGTCAACGATTATCATTGGTACCGTCAGGACGACGACGGTTCCTGGTCGCACAAGCCAGGGCACGACGTCGTGCGTAACGTAGATGCTGCCGGCAAGGCGATTCCGAATCCGGAGGCTGCAGCAAGGCGCAGCATTGCTGGGACACAGTTCGTTCCTTCCGCCCTCAAGAGCGTGCCAGTCGTCATCGACTACGACAGGTTCTGCGAGTATTTTTACGTGAAGAAGGGCGGCGCAAAGGTGGGATCATGACTGCACAGGTGGAATCATGTTCATAGAGCCGTCGTGGCAGGAGAGCATCGTTGCGCTCCTGGTTGCAATTAACGCGCTTTCCGGAGCCGCGGACCGCACCGCACCGCACCGATCGTTTGCGCCCGATGACGTGGTCACGATCGCCCTGTCCTTGCAGGACCGCAGCTACCGGCCAGAGCGCTGGTTTACGCACGGTGCTGGTATACAGAAGCCGATCCCTCAGTCAGCGCCGGCAATATCAGCGGCTGAGCAGTACGCGCTCATCGCTCGTGCGGTCGAGCCGGCGGGCCTGCGATTGATGAGCAAGAAAAGTGGCGGCTTCCTGTACGAAGACCCGTTCTACGCGCTGCTTGCCAGCTACAACATTGGCATTGCAGGGTCTGGCCTGTTGGAGATCAGCGTGTCGAGTCGCAACCAGGCGTGGGCTCAGCGACAGCGCATCGTTACCGAGTTGCAGCAGGGTACGTACCGACCAGAGCGCTACTTCGCCGCTACGGGACCGGCGCTTGCCGCTGAAGAGGGCGGTCCCATGGGGCTCGTGAGTCTCTTGGGTGCGGACTTGTCGCGCCTCGCGGAGAACGGCATGACGGAGGTGCGCCCGGATGGTAAGCCTGCGAGACTCTACGGGTTGTACCATTACGTTGCACCATAAGGCGGCTGATTCGCCACGCCGCCGGGATATGAAGGTCCACTTCGCGCATCGTCGAAGTCCGGCAAAGGCTATGCCTTTTGCCTTCAGCCGATTCGGTGGACCGGCACCGGCCGCGGAGGACTGAACGAAGAAATCGCGCGGGGCGCGACCGAAGCCTGAAGAGTTTCAGCCCAGGATTGGCGGCAATCGTCCACGATAACTTCGAGCTCTCGTGGCTGGGCGGCGACGCGGGCGTTCACGAGTACTTCCATCAATTGTGCCGACGCGCCAGCTGAGCGCGAAAGCTCGGGCTGAGCGCCGCTGCGTGGAATGCTCAGTGAGCAGACCACATCCCCGGCTCGCAGCAAAACCTTGACGTGCGCGATCGAGAGCCCCGCTGCCGCGAGCCGCGCGCTCAACATTGATCCCAGCTTCACGACCGCTGCATCCATATCGATGGCTTCCGTGGTGGTCAATGAGTACGTGCCGTCGAACCACGCGAGTTCGGCCTCTCCTTCAGCGTACACGTCGTAATCGATGGCTGGGGATGGACCTGTCCCTCCAACTACGCTTGCTGTCAGCCACGCCTGCAGGTCTTCGAATCCCTCACCGCTACGCGCTGAGAAGGTTAAGACGCGCTTCCCCGGAAACTGAGCACGCAGAAGCTCGATGAGGTTCGTAAGTTCATCCGGTCGCAACAAGTCCACCTTGTTTATCGCAATTGCATCCGCCTCCATCTGCTGCAGCTTGTAGATGTAGGTCACCTTCTCCGACAGTGTCGCCTTCCCTTCGCGACTGAGCACGTCGCGTGCGCGCAGCGGGTCGACGACTACGGCAAAGGGCGCAATCTCGAATGCTTCCGGGTGGAGATGTCGCAAGGGACGCAGAACCGTTGCCACGAGGTCCGTGCAGCTTCCCACGGGCTCGGCGAGAATGAAGTCGGGTTTCAATTCCGAGGTCAAGGCGCCCGCTTGTTCGACGAAGTCGTCCAACCGACAGCAAAAGCACCCGCCCCGCACATCTCGCGTGTCGAATCCTGAGGCCCTGAAGAGTTCCGTATCCACGAGCTCCTGGCCTTGGTCATTGGTGAGAATTCCGACTCTCTTTCCACTAGCGACGAGATTGCTCGCGAGGCGAAGCAGCGTAGTCGTCTTCCCCGCACCCAGAAACCCACCGAGCAAGACCAGGCGCGTCATTCGGCGTTATCCAAGATAAGTGTCTCCGGCGGGTAGCATCGTGGACGCGCTGTGCGCTCACCTGCGCCGCAAAGGCCGCCATCAACACGGTTTATCGGCGAGCGTATCGTCTAAACCGATGCCTGCGCAACCTGCTTGATCACGTCCGCCAGCTCCTGAATGCCCTGCACGTAGCCCGCCTGAACCGGCGAAGCCGCTGGTACCTGCATCGCGCCCTGGAACATTGCCTTCCCCATGTTCACGAGCTGCTCCGTGTTCGGCCCCAGCACTAAGAGACCCGGAAGGGCCGCATTCAGCGCCGCCATCTGCGGCGCGAGCTGCCCCATGACCTGTGCGCTGCTTGCTGCCATCAACGCGCCTGTCGGATCACTATCCATCGTCATCACCTCTTCGGCGGCACCAGCGTCGCCGCGTCCTTCGCCAGTATCCAGCCCTTCGACGTTGCCTTCTTCCCCCGATACTCTACTTGCAGCCACTCACCGCTTTGAGCGAGAACACCCACGATATCACCTGACACGACGAATGTTTTGAGAACCTTCGATGCGTCGGGGGATGAATGGAAGTAAGTCCGGTCTTTCCCGATGCGTCTGAGTTCGGACCACTGGGCGCTGGCGACTTGATCGAGAGCAAGACCTTTCGATATCTGCGGTAACAGGACGAGGCCGCATCCGGGATGCTCGCGGCCTTTTTCTATTTTCAGCGTTACGCCGTCCTTCTGTGCCGTCAGCGTTCCGGGGAAGGCCTGGTCGTTCCATGTCACGATCGGGACCTCGCTCGATGTTCCACTGCCGGACAGGAAGAATGCGCATGTTTTCACGACGCCTTCGCCTTGTTCTTCGCGATAGTAGCCGGTGAGCTTCCCCTTTGCGTCGACGGCGAGCATGAGCTGCTCGTAGTAGCCCGGGGTGAAGCGGGGTTTGGTCTCGCCTGCACATGCAGCGAGACTTAGAGCCAGGAAAACGACGAGCGAAAGGAGGCGATGGAGCGGCCGGCGCAATTCAGGATCCTCCGTGCTTCTTGTAAGCCTTCTCGATGCGCGTGTCGTAGTTGCCGTAGTCATCGCCGTTGTACAGCGCAGCCATGCGGGCGAATTTTTTCTCACGCAGCGCCGCGATCATGCCAGCCTTCTTCTTGCAGTAACCGATGAATGCATCGAGCTGGCCTTTTTCCCCGGCCTTCATCGCGGCCACAAAGTCATTGACGTTGGCATAGCCGCACATCTGGTAGTTGAATCCCATTACCTGAAACATTCCCCACGAACAGGACTGCTGTGCGGCGTCGGCGTCGAGCGCCATAGCTGCTTTCAGGGTCGCCCATGCGGCTTTCTGATCCTTGTTGTTCTGCTGCCATTCAGGCCCGGCTTTGCTGACGTACTTGTAAGACAGCAGCGGATGGTCCTTGTCGAACTTTCTTCCCGTGAGCTTCCTGAACGTGTGCCCTTCGAAAGCAATCACCGGCAAGCCGTCCGGACCGAATCCGCTCTTGCCGCCCGACTCCACTTCGGCGAAAGCACGAATCAGCGCCGGTTCAATGTCCTGGCCGAGCGATTTCGCTGCTGCTTCGAAGTCGGCCGCCGTCAGCTTGCCCATCGAGCCTTTTGATTTGGGCGCAGCCACCGCGCTGGTGGCCTTGAGCTTGAGGTGCCTTCGTCCCGCGCTGCCGGGACTCGGGGAGGGGGCGCGGCACATCGTGCCCGCATCGATACGCAGTGCGCCCAGAATCGAGCATACGGGACCGGGTAATCGGATTGCTGGCATATGCCACACCCCTCGAGCAGATCAAAACCAATCAGGCGACCGGATGGGCGCCGATTGAATCTACCCGGCTTGCAGAGCGGTGGCAATGTCTGCCGCAGGGCATCGCACGCAGCGAATGGCGCCGACTTGATCTGGGCGAGTCGTTGGCTCACTCGAACCCGAATAGCGCTCACGCATGCTCGAATGGCGCAGGCGAAAAAAAAGGCACGCCCATGGGGCATGCCTTTTCCAGCTTACGCAGAGCGTCGGTTCAGATTGCCGTGCGAACGAGCTCCACCCGGCGGTTGATTTGGCTGTCCGGATGCGCCGCATCCTTCAGGTGTTCCTTGCCGCGGCCGACCGGCTTGAGCGCTTTCCCATCGACGGAATACGCGGTGGTCAGATGCTGGACGACGGCTCGGGCGCGCTCCTCGGAGAGCCTTTTGTTGAGCGTGTCGGAGCCCCGCGCATCGGCGTGGCCTTCGATCACGATTTCACCGGCGCTGAGCTTCCCGTTGCGCGCCGCCAGAACTTTGCCGAGGCCTTGCAACTGCGCCTTGGCTTCGGCAGTGAGCTCCGAAGACCCCGTGGGGAATCTGACGTCCATGCCGATGGAGCGCTCGGTGCTCGGCCGCACGGAAAGACACTGGTATTGCGAGTTTTCGCAAACGGCTTCCGGGAAAAGGAAAGTCTCGACTTCGTTCGCGCTGGGCGCGCTCTTGCCGAAGGAACGCGTTTCACGGTCTGTGGCCGATGCCGTGCCGACGCCGAATGCTGCGACGATGGCAGTCAGAATCAACGATTGATGAAGTTTCATTTGCAGGTTCCTTTCAGGGGTGAGGGTTAACGCAATCCAAAGGTCAGTGGCTCCAGGATTGAAAATGCTGCGCAGCCCGACTGGCCGCGATGTTCGCCGTGAACACGTGCGGCCGCTGTGCCAACGCCAGGTGCTGAGACATCTCGGTGTAGTGATCCGATTCGACGCTTCCTTCATTGCAATACTCGATCAATCCCTTGGGATTCTCTCTGGGGGCGATGCCGATCGATATGATGCCCTCGCCGTTCAGAAGAGCGGATTCGCGCCGCAGGAACTGCTCGTTGCCGTTCCTGTCGACGATGAAAGTGCCATTCGTGCTGTGGTCGGTCAGGATGAAGCCGTTGCGCTGCACTTCGATCGTCGCATGGTGCCTCGAGGTGCACTCGTTGCGAATGACGATGCGGCAGCGCGCTTCGCGGCCGATGAGAATCGAGGGCGCGGTCGACTCCATGCGGATCGCTTCGTTGCCGTAGGTGAGGACGAGCGCCGTGTCGGAGTTTCCTGTCGATGCGCTCGATGCAATGACCGTCGTCACGTTCTCCTGGCTGCCGATCACGCGATAGATCTCGACCGCATCCGGTTGCCCTTTCACGATGGCGGCATCGAGGAGCCGCACCGTCGCGCGCTGCAGCGGCGACAGGGTGTCGACACATGCACGCGTCATCAGGATCTCGCCCGGACCGGAACGCGCAAGTACGCGTGCCGCCAGGTTTACGGTATTACCGAACACGTCCCCGTCGGCCATGAGGACCGGCCCGACGTGAAAACCGATTTTCACTCTGAGCGGGCCGCCCCGTACAGCCTGCTGGATGTTGGCCGCCGCGCGATAGGCCTGTTCCACACCGAGAAAGGTGAGCATCGCGCCGTCGCCGGTCGTTTTCACGACTTTGCCGCCGTTGCACGCCGTGGCTTCGGTAACGGAGTTCAGGCATTGCATGGCGAGGCCGTGCGCGACGCCGTCACCCAGCTCGTGATAGAGGCGAGTGCTGTCGCAGATGTCGACGAAGAGGACCGCGAGCGTATCGGACTGGACGGCCATGATCTTTCCTGTGGTGTTGTTGAATCCGGGTCAGGCGCGAGGGAGACAATACCGCCGGAGGCCGGTTGCCGCGGTGAACTGCGTCACGTTCCTGTGTTACCCGACAGACGGTGATTTATGGGCGACAGTCGGGCACAATGAACGGCGTCGTGTTCAGGTGGCGTGTCCGACGCTGCTCCCGGTGAGACATAGTGCACAACAGCGCCGTCAGGAATGCGGGTGTGGCAGTTGCGTTCGCAATCGTTTGCGCAGGGTGCGCCCAACCGATGGTGCGCGGCGGGGATGAGATCGAACGCTACGGTGCTTATTGCGAGCGCCTGGGAAACGCACGGGACACCGCGGGATTTCGCGCCTGCGTCGAGACGCAGGCGCTCAATGCAGCAGTCGCAGGCGCTCAGCGGCATTACGAGCGGCAACTGATACGGCGCACCGACTGCGTCGATCCGCGATTCGCCTGCGACATGCCCATGCGCTAGGAGTTTGTCGGACTTGTGTTCGACAAACTCCTTAACTGGTAAACATGACGAACGCAACCCGCAAAAAGCAGCCGTGTGGAGCGGCCTTCTCCGCAGAAAAGGACGCTCTCGAGACCCGAATGAGGTCAAGCGGGGGTTTCTTATAAGCAGCGTGTCCCCTGGCCTTGATCGCAGCGAGTCGAAACCCGACGCGGCGGCTTCATGAGATCAAAGTCCGACACGCTGCTACAGTCCTGCTGCAGGCGTGGGCTGTTTGCGCGCTCTCTTCTATCGCGCCCCGAGGCCGATTACAATCGAGAATCCGACGTGCACGAACTAGGTTTAACAGGGCACGACCAGGCGCTGCTTATGCTGAGAATCCAGGCCAACTCATACAACGATCAACCGATAACCCAGCCGCTCAGCGCAGAGTTCGACGAAATGGGCGGCAGTATCGGCAGATCGGAGGGCAACACGTTGATGCTGCCCGACGAGAAGCGGTATATCTCGCGTACCCAGGCATCGATCGGTTTTCGGAACGGCAGCTACGTGCTGCGTGATCACGGCAGCGCAACGCCCTCGATCGTGAACGACAGTCCGGTAGGGAATGGGAACGAGATCGCCTTGCGCGAAGGTGACGTGCTTCGCATCGGAGATTATGTGCTCACCGTCAGCACCGGGAGTGCAGCTGTTGGATCGATGGCCGATCCGTTCGCGGATCTGCTCCCACCTTCACAGCCTGCGCCGACTGCTCGATCGCCAGCCTCGAATGCAGCGAAGCTTCCTGCGGACCCGTTCGACGACCCCTTTGCGTTCCCGGCGAGTGCGCCCGCATCCGCATCGTCGTCGGCCCCTGCATCAGGCGTGATTCCGCACGACTACGATCCCTTTGCCGATTTGATGCCGAACCCGCCGCCCGTCTCGCCTCCGGCGTCCGACGGCTTGGGACTGTCGGGCGGCTCGAATCAGACCGTCGATGACCTTTTCGGCCTGAAGGCGCCCGACACGTGGGACCCGCTCGGGCCCGGGAGTCCGTTGAAAGCGCCGGACAGTTTTGAGCTGGGCGGCGCGGGGGCCGATCCATTCGCGGACCTGATGCCCGCGTCCTCACGTCCGCCGCAGGCTGTGCCACCTCAGCGCGACGATTCGCCCATCCTGTCAGGCGCCTTCAAGCCGCCGCAGCCTCGGCAGGCGCAGGCGATACCGCGCACGGTCCCTGTTCCGCGCAAACCTGCGCCCTCGGCACCAGATCGAAAATCCGATGGCATCGTGTTGTCATGGGATACCCCCTCCGCGCCGGCGGCGGACGGCGAGATCAAGACGGTCATACTGGCGTCTCCCAAACGTACCCCGTCACCGTTGGCTGCTGAGCCGGCGCCGCGCATGAGTGCGCCCGCGCAATCCCCGCCGACCCCCTCGCCCATGCAATCCGGGCCCAGCGCGTTCGATGCGGGCCGCAGCGGGGCGCCAGTCAGCCCATCCGCCCCCGCCCAGGCACCCACAGCAGGATCGCGGGACGCGTTGCTGGCGGCGTTTGCTGAAGGGGCCGGGATGGCGGAGCTGCCGGGCGGACTCACGCCGGAGTTCATGAAGCTGCTCGGGCAGCTTCTACGCGAGTCGATAAGTGGAACGCTGGAGCTGCTCCTAGCCCGTGCATTGACCAAACGCGAAGTGCGTGCACAGGCGACGGTGATCGTGGCCCGGGAAAACAATCCGCTCAAGTTTTCCCCGAACGTCGACGCGGCGCTGAGCAATCTGCTCGTGCCTCAAGGGCACGGCTACATGTCGCCGACGAATGCCATGCGCGATGCGTACAATGATTTGCGCTCGCATCAGTTCGGTCTCATGGCGGGGATGCGCGCGGCACTGGAAGGCGTGCTGTTGCGGTTCGACCCGGCCCAGCTCGAGCAACGCCTGGCTCAGAAAGGCAGGCTCAGCTCGATCCTCCCGTCGAACCGGCGCGCGAAACTGTGGGAATTGTACGAGCAGCTGTATCGCGATATTTCGAGGGAAGCAGAGGACGACTTTCAGACGCTTTTCGGCAAAGCATTCCTGCGCGCCTACGAGGCGCAAATCGAAAAGCTGGAACAAGAAGACGCCGCGGACAAGCGGTAGCAAAGGCCATATGGAGCTCGAAATAGCGGTGCTGTCGCGGACGGGAGGCCGATCCGTAAACGAGGATGCCTGCGGCTTCTGGTCGGGCCCGGGTGTGTGCTTTTGCGTCGTCTCCGATGGCGCCGGCGGACACGGCGGGGGAGACGTCGCGTCCAAGCTCGTCGTGCAGACGGCGCTCGGTTTTTTTCGTGAGCAACACGACTGCAGCGCGGATGGGATCGAGACCGCGCTGCGGTTGGCCAACGAAATTCTCGTGAAAGAGCAGGGTTCCGAGCGCCAGCTTGCGAACATGCGGGCCACCGGGGTCGTGCTTGCAGTGGATTTCGGACACGACGTGGCTTCCTGGGGGCACCTGGGCGACTCCCGCCTTTACGGCTTTCGCCAGCACCGGATCGTCGTCCAGACCCGGGATCACAGCGTCGTGCAAAGCATGGTGGACGCGGGTTACCTGCAGCCCAGTGAGATGCGCAGCTCGCCCGACCGCAGCAAGCTCCTCAATGCGCTTGGCGCACTGGACGGTTTCGAGCCCAGGTTGCAGCGCCCGGCGTTTCCGCTCCAGGCGGGTGACAAGTTTCTGATGTGCACCGACGGGCTTTGGGAGTACGTGGAAGACGATGAGCTCGAGAGCACGCTCTCGGAGGCGACCTCGGCAGAAGAGTGGCTGCGCACGCTTGAATCGCGCGTGATCGCGCGCGGTCGCGCCGCACAGGACAATTATTCCGCGCTGGCCGTCTGGTGTAAGGCGAGCGCCAGCTAACCGCGACGGGGGTCGAGTCGCGGCGGGGGGATGAACCCTTGGCGTAGTGCGCGGTTTTCGTAGCGCACGGCGTCGCGGTCCAGGCCGCGGTTCAGGTAATGCAGATAGAGTTGATAGCTCGCGACGCCGTTGTCGAGTTCCGAGGCGTGACGCAGCCAGCGCACCATTTTTCCCTCGTCACGCTGGACGCCGTTCGAACCGTCCCTGAACATCTGGGCTACCCGGAACGCAGAATCCTTGTCCCCTTGCAGCGCTCGGGACTGTTCGGTACGGAACGCCACGTCGCCGATTCCTGGATCCCCCTCGATGGGCTGGGGCGACGGAGGGGGAACGCCGATCGCGATGCTGGGCTGCAATACGATCGGGTCGGCAGGCGCGGATTGATTATCGACGGCCGGGCCGCGCCAGAGGTCAGCGAGTGAAAATGGCCCTGAAGCGCAACCCGCGAGCAGGCTCGAACATAATATGAGAGCCGACGACTTCATCAGCGTGTTCCAAGGTCAGTGGGACGGGTAATATAAGCCACGCCAAGCGCTTACCGCAAGTCCGAGAGAAATTACGTGAGCCGACAATTCTGATCCGGTGCCTGCACCCCTCAATTGCAGGGTCGATCGCCACAGAAGTTGATCATCAGCGCCTGGCTGGTCGGCTGCGAGGACATAATCACCTCTCCCTGCATGCCGTTCGTTCTGGCGTATTGAACCCGGTACTGCGTGGCGATCGTGCACGGTGCCGTTCCCTGGGCTTGTGAGGGTGGAGTCGGTTGAGGCTTGGGCTTCTCCTCGGCGAGCTTGTAGCCGGCAAAACCGCCGACTGCCGCCCCGCCGACCGTTGCCGCCGTTCTGCCCGTGCCTCGCCCGACTTGATTGCCGAGTAAGCCGCCCACAGCCGCGCCGGCGACCCCGCCCAGTATTTCCCGGCCGCTCACCCCCGGACTCGCCGCCTGCTGCGGTTGTGGGGCCGGTGCAGGGGCCGCTGCGCCGGCGGGAGTAGGCGCAGGGCACGCTTGCGTCTGAACGGGATCGGCCCTAAGAATGCGGACTTCCTCGAACTCCGCGTAGGCTAACGGCGCACCGCACAGTGACAGGCACAGGGCACGAACGAGTGGGGCCGGGCAGGACATAGTGCCTCCAGTGGCGATGGAGCGTCGTGTTCAGGTGTGGTATGAGTGTAATCCAAAGGCGGTTACGATGCTCGCAGACGCAGGCGTTTTGGTGGCGGGAATCGAAGCGGTTATTGGCGCGTGTAGCGATGCTACGGCAGTGATCCTTCGTGCTTTTGGCGTATTGACACTGTGAGGCGGCCTTGTTAAAAAAGAACTTCCGGAACAAGCATTTCCGCTTGAAAGGACACCGATGAAAATTCAATTTCTGGTGAAAATCGTTTCCCTCACCCTCGCGCTTTTTTCAGCGATGGCTGTTGCTGCCGACCGCGAGATCCTTTCCATCGGCAAAGCGACGTCTGAATCGAGCCTGATCCAGGAGTTTCTGTTTCCCGAGGCGAAGTGTGAAAGCACCGCCTACCAATGCATGTCGGTGCGTCCCAGCGTGGACCGCGCCGTGGGCATGGAAGTCAGGTTTCCTACGAACTCGGCCGAGCTTACGCCGGCAGCGCGAGCCCAACTGGAGCCGCTGGGCAAGGTGCTCGCGACGCGCAGCGGCAAGCTTGCCCCGGGTGAGATCGTGATCGAGGGGCATGCCGATGCGCGGGGATCGCCCGACCTGAACAAGAGGTTGTCACAGGAGCGGGCGAATTCGGTCGTGAAACATCTGGTCACCGCTTACCACATCGATCCGCAGGCGCTGCAGTCGATCGGACGCGGCGAGCAGCAGTTGCGGGATCCGAGTCGTCCGGACAGTGAAGTCAATCGTCGAGTCGAATTGGTGCGTAAGGCGAAGTAGCCACGCAAACTACTGATGAAGAGGGTGATGCATATGAAATTCGATCGTGTGGCGTATTCCGCAATTCTCGTGGGTCTGTTTGTCGCAGCGTCTGTGCAGGCGGCGGACCGCGAGACGCTTGCAGTCGGGCAGGCTGCGCCCTCTGCTCAGCAAGTCGAAACGTTCCTGTTTCCGGAAGCTGTCTGTGAGAGCTCGAAGTATCAGTGCCTGGCGGTTCGGCCCAGCACGGAGCGCTCGATAGGTATGGACATTCGATTTCCTACGGGCTCTGCTGAACTGACGCCGGGTGCACGCGCGCAACTGGATGGACTGGGCAAGGCACTCGCGTCCCGCGCTGGCAAGCTGAACTCCGGTGAGATCGTGATCGAAGGCCATACCGATGTGCGCGGCACCGCTGAACTGAACAAGAAGCTGTCTGAGCGGCGCGCCGAATCGGTGGCGAAGCATCTCGTGAGCGCCTACGGAGTCGATCCCAAGGCCCTGCGTCCGGTCGGACGCGGTGAGGCCGATCTCAAAGATCCTTCCAAGCCGGATAGCGAAGCGAACCGTAGAGTGGAATTGGTGCGCCGGCCGAATTAGTCGGCCGCGTCATTCCGCCGGCATGAAAGCCCGTCGCTAAAGCGGCGGGCTTTTTGTTTGGGGTCTGTTGAGCGCACGCACGCCGTTATCCGCGGGTGTTCGAGACGGTCTGCGGCGGCGTGTAGCCCTGATCCCGTGCCCGCTGCAGGTAGCGCACTTCTTCACGCAGGATCTGGCGGTCTCGATAATGCAGATACAACTCGTAACTCGCGATTCCGTTCTTGAGCTCGGAAGCGTGGCGTAACCACTGGACCATCTTCGCCGTATCCTGCGGGACGCCATTCGTTCCATCGCGGAACATCTTCGCAAGACGAAACGCAGCGTCTTTGTCACCGTCGAGCGCTTTCGCCTGATCAGCCTGGTATTCCGCGTTGCCCACCGTGCGATCGATCTGCACACGGTTGCGCTGGGTTGCGGCGGCAGACAGCGAAGCGCGCTCCAGCTGCACCTCGGCTGCCTGCAGAAACCGGCTGTCCTTGAAAGTCGCGATGAATTGCTTGAGCAGCTTGATCCGTTCGGCGGGAACGATCTCGCTCTCGATCGTAGCCCACGCAGTTTGCTCGGCATCGTTCACCGGGGCCGGAACCTTTTCGAGCGCCATACTCATCCGTAGCCTCAGGTTGGCAGCCACTTCCGGATCCTGCGCGTGCGTGCGCAGAAACGGCTCGTCACTCTGCTCCATGAAGCGCCGGACCTCGAACTTCACGTGATCGAGAAAATCCTTGATCGAAAGATCCGCATTGGCTTTCTGCAACTCCTGAACGAGGAAGCGCGTGTAGATGCTGTTCTCGTCCGGCGACTTGGGGGCAATCGCATACTTTCCGGGCGCCGTCGAAAACGTGATGATGCTTCCCAACGGCGGATCGATCTGGTTGAAACTGCCTGACCGGTCTTCCTTGCTCTGGCTCGGATCGTTGCGGCACGCATCGAAGATGAGAACCGCCGTGCCGTCGTTGGGTAGCGAGTCTCGGCCGATCACTTCGGTGTCGACGTTGATCGATGCTCGCGCAATGGCATCCACCCGTTGATCCAACTGCACGTCTGAAGGCACGATGTAGTTGTAAGTCTGCCGTTCGTCAGCCCCGCGATGCTGGATGCCGTGACCGCTGTAATAGAAGATCGCGAGCGCACGGGAAGCCTTGTCGGCGCGCAGCTCACCGAAAAAATCCCGGACCAGCGTGCGCATCGCCTGGCCGCCCTGATCCACTTCCTGCCGGACCTCGAATCCCAGCTTCGCCAAAGCATTCCCCACGTCGAGTGCGTTCTTGCGCGAGCTCGGGATCGACTGCCGGGCAGGCTGGTAGGATGAATTCCCGAAGACGAGCGCGCGGCGTTTGACCGGGCCGGTGACGGGCGCGGCGGCAGCGGTGGCTTCCGCCTGCGCAAGCGCATCGCGAATCCAGCCGGGAAGCAAGGGTGTGGCGGCCAATGCGGCGAGTCGCGTCAGGAAGTCGCGGCGCTGTTTCCCGGACTCGGAGCCGGCCGATGAAGAGGGTATAGGCATAATGCACTATAGGTTAATAATTAGGGGATTAACTGCTTGTTACGACCTTGACGCTGAGGTTATCATGTGTACGACCTAGAATAAGCCGGACCAATAAGGGAGGGTCATGTCAGTGCATCACCCACGCTCGACTCGCGTATCGGCATGCCCACTCAAAACGATCGCGGGTGCTTTAGCGTTGATCGGGGCGACGTCCCCGTCGTACGCCCAACAACCCCAGATTGACCTCCAACGCGGACGCGAGGCGATCGACGTCCAGCGAGACATCCGCGACAAGCCCCAATCGCCTCCGCCATCTCCCACGCGGATAGAGGTTGCGCCCGAAACCCGGCGAGCGGTAAAGGCGGTTCCCGACCTCAAGGTCGACGTCAAAGGCTTTCGGTTCACCGGGCTGACCGTGATGCCCGAAGCCGCGCTTCAGGCGGTCGTAGGCAAATTTGTCGGCCCCGGAAAGACTTTTGACGACCTGCAGGCGGCTGCCGATGCAGCCTCCGAATACCTGCAGCAAAAAGGTTATTTCGTAGCCCAGGTCTACCTCCCCGAGCAACCGATTACCGATGGGGTCATCGAGTTCGCCGTGCTCGAGGGCCGGCTGGCCCAAGTGCGCGTGGACATGGAGCCCGGCGTGCCGGTCAAGCGGCACATCATCGAAGGCCTGCTGTCACCGCTCGCACCGGGAACGATCATGCATCGCGATGTGGTCGAGCGAGCCCTGTTTCTCGTGTCCGATCTGCGCGGTCTGAACGTGCGCTCCATCGTCGAGCCGGGCGGCACGCCGGGCACCTCGAACCTGGTCGTCAAGGTCACCCCGGGCCGCCGCGCCGACGGCGTGATCGAGTTCGACAACCACGGCTCGCGCTTCACGGGCGAGCATCGCCTGGGGGCTGGGGTAAACCTTAACAGCCCGTTTGGTCGAGGCGACCTTCTCTCCGTGCGGGGCCTGATGAGCATTCCTGGAGGCGGGTCCGACCTGAACTTCGGGCGCGTGTCGTATCTCACCCCCGTCGGTATCTACGGCACCAAGGTGGGCGCTGCTTACCTGCGGCTCAACTACCATCTGGGCACCTCGCTTTTCGATCCGGTTGACCAGAAGGGGCGTGCCGATGTCGCATCGGTCTTCGGCCTGCACCCGATCATCCGCACGAGAAACCTGAATCTCTTCGGACAGGTGAGCTTCGACATCCGCGATTTCGAAGACGACCGGCGCGCGGTCAACATCACCTCGAAAAGAAAAACCAAGGTCGGCACGATCGGATTCGTCGGCGACTCACGCGACGCGTATCTCGGCGGCGGTATCAACAATTTCTCGATCAGCTACACGGAAGGGGATCTGGAAATCAAGTCACCCGCGGATCGAACGGCGGACCAGTCCACGTTGGGTGCCCATACCGAAGGCCGTTACTCGCGAATCAATGGGTCGGCAAGCCGGCTCAACTCGCTGACGCAGAACGTGGGGCTTTTTGCGTCCTATCAGTTCCAGCTGGCATCGAAGAATCTGGATGCGAGCGAAAAACTGGGTCTTGGCGGACCTTCCGGAGTGCGCGCTTACGCGGTCGGTGAGGCCACCGCGGACGAGGCGCACATCTTTACGGCGGAGGTCCGCGCCGGTCTTCCAGCGATCTCGTTTATTCCGGGAACGGTCGTCGCGTCAGGCTTCTTCGACTTCGCGCAAGGGAAAATCAACAAGGAGCCGCAACCGCTGCAGGCTGCGACCAACACGCGCACCCTGCGCGGTGTCGGCTTCGGACTGACGTGGGGACGGCAGGACAACTTCCTGGTTCGCGCGACGCTGGCGTGGCGCTTGAGCGGCGCACCGCTTTCAGATCCTGCCGACCGAAATCCGCGTCTGTTTTTCAGCCTTCAGAAGTTTCTGTAGCGAGGCCAATTTTTGTACACGCGCCGCACGGCTGAAGCCGAGCGGCGTTGACCTACCGTCCACAACGATAATGCTTTAGCCGGGGGCAACATGACGAGCACCGTCAAAAAAAACGCTACTTCTGTCGTTTCTCAAAGTGCTCGGATGAAGTCGGCGCGACCGCGTCCCCGTCTCACGCTGAAGCCACTCGCCACCTCGGTCACGCTCGCGCTGCTGTCGCTGAACAGTGGCTCCATGATGAACGCCGCTGCGGCGCCGACCGGAGGCCAGGTCACTGCAGGTGCTGCGACCATCGAGCAGCCGAGCGCGCAAACGCTCATCATCAATCAAACCACCGCCAAGGCCGCGCTCAACTGGAATAGCTTCAGTATCGGTTCCGGCGAATCGGTGATCTTCAGGCAACCGTCCACGAGCGCGGTTGCGCTGAATCGGGTCATCGGTTCCGACCCCTCGCTCATCTACGGCGCCCTGCAGGCAAACGGCCAGATTTTCCTGCTCAACCCGAACGGCGTGCTGTTTGCGCGCGGCGCCAACGTCGATGTCGGCGGCCTGGTCGCCTCGACGCTCAACCTTTCGAATAACGATTTCCTCGCAGGCCGCTACGCATTCACCGCAGGCAGCGGCTCCGGGTCCGTCACCAACCACGCGACGATACGCGCCGCGGATGGCGGGTACGTTGCGCTCCTCGGCAATCAGGTCATCAATACCGGAACGATCGTCGCCAACCGCGGCACGGTGGCGCTGGGGGCGGGCGACACGATCCTGCTCGACTTCGGCGGCGACGGACTGCTCAATCTCAAGGTCAACACCGCAGCCGTCGGCGCGCGCATCGACCACGGCGGCATGATCCAGGCCGACGGCGGCCAGGTCTTCCTGACCGCGCAGGCGAAGGCCGCGCTGGTCAGCACCGCGATGAACGTGGACGGCATCATCACGGCGCGCGGGCTCGCGGAACGCAACGGCAGGATCTTCCTCGACGGTGGACGCAGCGGCGTGACGAGCGTATCCGGCACGCTCGATACCAGCAGCCTGATATCAGGGCAGAAAGGCGGCGAGATCCGCGTGTTCGGCGAGTACGTCGGGTTGTTCGGCAATGCGAAGCTCGACGCGTCGGGCGCGGGCGGCGGTGGGACGGTGCTCGTGGGCGGGGATTTTCAGGGCAAGAACGCGGATGTTGCGAATGCCTATCGTACATACATAGGTCCTCAAGCCGAAATCAGCGCCGATGCGGTGGGCGTCGGTGATGGTGGGAAAGTGATCGTATGGGCTGATGATTCGACCAAGTATTTCGGAACGATCAATGCGCGGGGGGGTGAACGTGGCGGCTCCGGCGGATTCGTCGAAGTATCAGGCAAGGAGAGGCTTGCGTTCCGCGGCAAAGTCGATGTGGGGGCGCCTTTAGGAGCGCTTGGGACGTTGCTCCTGGACCCCGCCACCATCACCATCACTGGCGGCGCGGGCGATGGCGCCGCGGACGGCAACAATACTTTTTCTGGTACAGGTGGCGGTGCTCCGGGTGGCTTGGGGGCAACGGCCTTTGACGATACCGCGCCAACCACCGTGTTCGAGACTGAAATTGAAGGGCTCAACGCAAATATCATTCTGCGCGCGACGAATAACATCGTCGTTACCGGCACGTTCAATAACAACAGTGGAAATCCGGGTGACGCAGCAGGTGTATTGGCTCTGCAAACCGGCCGCTCCCTCACGCTGCAGACCCGCAACGATTTGGGCGCGGGCGACGCAGCCGGTGGTGTTGACCTGACCGGCAGCACGCACGGCAACAGCCTCCAGATCGTCACGTCGAACGGCGGTGGCATCACGATCAATGCGGGAACGGTGGGCACCGCCGGGGCGACCGCGAATGTTTCAAGGCTCTCCACGATAGCGCCAGCAGGCGGCGCGAGCGGCAACATCGTTGTAACGTCAGCCGGCTCCATCTCGATCAATGACGCGATCAGCACGACGCCAGCAGCTTCAACAGGCGGTCAAGCCGGTTCGGTGTTCCTGACTGCGGGCACGACGATCGGCTCGACGGCAGTGACGGGGACGATTACGACGACGGGCTCGACCTCCGCGGGCGGTGGCGCAGACACCGGTGGTGCTGGCGGCGAAGTGTTGCTGCACTCCACCGGTGCAGGCGCGATTACGCTGAACGCGGCGATCGTGGCTAGCGGAGGTGCGAGCGTCGTAGCGGGTGACACCGGTGGTGCGGGTGGTGTGGTCACGGTTCGCAACGACAACGGCAACATCACGGTGCACAACGTCACCACGGACGGTGGTGTGCCTGGCGGCGGGACGGCGGGCGCGGGCGGGACGATCCAGTTGCGCACGGCGACGGCGGGCAGCACGGTGGGTCAGCAGGCGGCTACGGCGCTGCTCGCGCGCGGCGGGGTGATCGGCACCAACGACGGCAACCTGAAGGTGAGTTCGACCGGCGCGGTGACGCTCACCAACGCGACCAACGACGTGGGCACGGTGGCAGCGAACGTCACTGACGCGGGTGCTGCATTCAGCTACACCGATGCCACGGCGTTGACGATCGGCACGGTGGCGGCGGCGGGTACGGGTGCGGCGGCGCAGGCGCTGCTGAGCGGCATCACGACCAAGGGTGGTGCGGTGACGGTGAGCGCGGGCACGGCGCTGACGATCGACCAGGCGATATTGACGACGCCCACGGCGTTGAACACCGTCGGTGGTGCAGTGTTCCTGACGGCGGGGACGACGATCGGCTCGACCGCAGTGACGGGGACGATCACGACGACGGGCTCGACGAGCACGGGGGGTGGTGCGGATACGGCTGGCGCGGGCGGTGAAGTGTTGCTGCACTCGACGGGCGCGGGCGCGATCACACTCGGTGCGGGGATCGTGGCCAGCGGTGGCGCGAGTGTGGAGGCCGGCGACATTGGCGGTGCGGGTGGTGTGGTTACGGTTCGCA
>JBKJKJ010000391.1:0-5263 GCA_046597455.1 Burkholderiales bacterium | reverse complement strand
CGGTGATCGACTGGATGCGGCAGAACAAAGTCCAGGACGCAGCACTCGAGCGGCTGGTCAAGCGTCTGGGTCACGCGTGAGCGGTGCCGCGCATCTACATAAGGTGAGGCGTGCGCTCTGCTGCGCCGTGGGCCTCATGGCGTGCCTACTCTTCGCGATGCCGGCGTGGGCGCATAAGCCCAGCGACAGTTATCTCGTCCTCACGCCGTCCGGCAATGAAGTGCAAGGCCAGTGGGATATCGCGTTGCGCGATCTCGACTACGCCATCGGTCTGGATGCCAACGACGACGGCGCGATCACCTGGAACGAATTGCGCGCACGCGAAACCGATGTGACTGCGTATGCGTTGCCGCGGCTTCGTCTATCGACAGCGAAAGGCGCGTGCCCGCTGCGCGCGACGGGCCTCATGGTCGATCGCCACAGCGACGGCGCGTATGCCGTGCTGAAGTTTTCCGGCGCCTGCGCCGCCGAAGCGGACAAGCTGACCGCGGAATACCGGCTGTTCTTCGAGCTCGATCCGCAGCACCGCGGCCTCGCCAGGCTCACGACGAACGGCACGACGCTCACCGCGATCTTCAGTCCCGAGCAACCTGTTCATCAGTTCGATCTCGCCGCGGCGACACCCCTGCGGCAGTTCCTCGCTTTCGTCAATGAAGGCATCTCGCATATCTGGGCCGGGATCGACCATCTGCTCTTCCTGCTCGCGTTGTTGCTGCCCTCGATGTTCGTGCGCACCCGCGACGGCTGGCAACCTGTCCCCCACCACCGCGATGCCTTGTGGAGCGTCTTCAAGATCGTCACGTCCTTCACGCTCGCGCACTCGATTACGCTAAGCCTTGCGGCGCTCCAGGTCGTCGCGCTGCCTTCGCGCTGGGTGGAAACGGCCATCGCCGCGTCCGTCCTGCTCGCCGCGCTCAACAACCTCTACCCGGTCGTTCGCAAGCGCCTCTGGCTGGTCGCGTTCGCGTTCGGCCTGATACACGGATTCGGCTTCGCCAGTGTGCTCCTGGACCTGGGATTGCCGCGCAACGCAATGGTGCTGTCGCTCTTCGGCTTTAATCTCGGGGTCGAGCTCGGGCAGCTCGTGGTGGTCGCCGTCTATTTCGCCGTGGCTTACGCCTTGCTCAGGACACGTCTTTACGGCCGCGTCGTGCTTTCCGGCGGCTCCGCGCTGATCGCGCTCGTCGCGCTCGTATGGATGCTCGAACGCGGTCTCGATTTGCGGTTGTTCCCGTTCTGATGGCGCGATTCCGGTCATGAACGCGATCGCGATTCGCCTCGTCGTCTGGCTGATCGTCCTGACCGTGCCCGTTCACGCACTGGCTGCGGCCATGACCGCCCTCCAGGGACCGGCTCACCATCACGCTATCGACCGCACGCCGGCGGCCGCGCCTACGCGCGACAACGACTCGCAGCACGCTCAGCACGCTCTGCACGACCACCCGCATGACCACGACAGCGTGCGGCACCATTACCGCCTGCCCGATGAAGGTGCCGTGATAGTCGACGACGACACGCATCATGACGCTGCGGCCGCGCAATCGCGTAGCGCAAAAAGCGACTCCGCCGGCGCTGGATTCGCCGCGTTGGTGTCCCGCCCGACGCAACTCCATCCCCCCCGCCTGGCTCACGCCCTCGACATCGCCGGCGCGGCCCGCGTACCCGACCGCCCCCTCCCCCGCATCGAGCGTCCTCCGCGCTCGTCCTGACGCGGTACCAGCCGGATCGAACCGGCGCGCTCGACCTGCGCTTTTCCTCGGCGCTCGGCACCGACAGCTCGGTGCCGTCCCGCATGAGGGCGCGTGGTCCCGTGCGCAGTTCGGCGATCCGGCTTCGCACACTCGCGGCTGTTCGGGCCTGCCTCGCACCCGTGCGCGCTTGATTCTCAATGCGCGCCCTGGCGCTGCGAAGGCAGTCGCGCCCGGCCGTTCGGCTACACGCTCGATCCAGGGACGGTTTCATGAAATCGCACTACGCTTCCAATCTCTCGCTTTTTGCAGCAACGCTCAACGCTCTCGTGCTGACGTGGACAGCCTGCGCCGCGGCTGCGGACGTTCCCACGCTTGCTGCAGTGGTGGTCAACGGCGCGGCCGAAAGCCTGCTGGGTACCTCCCAGACGGCAAGCGAGGGAACGGTCGGGGGCAAGCAGCTCGAGTCCCGCCCGGTGTACCGTCCCGGCGAGTTGCTCGAGTCGGTTCCCGGGCTCATCGTCACGCAGCACAGCGGCGAAGGCAAAGCGAACCAGTATTTTCTTCGCGGCTTCAATCTGGACCACGGCACCGACCTGGCCATCCACGTCGACGGGGTGCCTGTAAACCTTCGAACGCATGCTCACGGACAGGGGTGGAGCGATCTGAACTTCCTCATTCCCGAGCTCGTGGGCGAAGTCCAATACAGGAAAGGACCTTATTACGCGGAAGAAGGCGATTTCTCCGCTGCCGGCGCAGCACGGTTGAAACTGTCGGGACGGCTGGATCGCGGGATTGCCCAGGTCAGCACGGGCAGCTTCGGACACCGGCGTGCACTGGTTGCCGATTCGCCTGCGCTGGGGCACGGCAACCTGCTCTACGCACTCGAAGTCTCGCGTTACGACGGCCCGTGGAGCAACCCTGACGGCTTTCACAAGCTGAATGCTGTTCTGCGTTACAGCGAAGGAACGTCGAGAGACGGATTCGACGTGACGGCGATGGCGTATCGGGGTAGCTGGAATTCAACCGACCAGATTCCGCTGCGTGCGGTCGGTTCGGGACAGCTCGGGCGATTAGACGCGGTCGATTCGAGCGACGGCGGACGCGCAGCACGTTACGCCTTGTCGGCCGCGTGGCGTAAAAGTCATGGCACCGGGACGACCAAAGCCAACGCCTACGTCGTGCGCAGCGAGCTCGACCTCTACTCCAACTTCACTTACTTCCTGAAAGACCCGGTCAACGGGGACCAGTTCAACCAGAAGGACAACCGAGTCATGTCGGGCGCGAATGTCGAGCATTCCTGGATCACCGAATGGGGCGGTTTCGCTTTCGAGAACCGCGTCGGCACGCAGGTCCGCAACGATGACATCTCGGTGGGTCTGTTCAGCACCCGCAACCGGGCGCGGCTGGCCACCACCCGCAACGACCACGTCGTCGAAACGAGCGCCGCACTGTATCTGCAAAGCACCGTGCAGATCGCGGAGAAGCTCAGAACCGTCGCCGGCGCACGCGCGGATTACTACCAGGCCCGCGTGTCGAGCGACCTGGCGCCGAATTCAGGACGGGCGCACGATCGGATCATGAGCCCCAAGCTCGGCATGGTCTTCGGACCGTGGGCCAAGACGGATTACTACATCAACTACGGGCACGGTTTTCATAGCAACGACGCGCGTGGCGCGACGATCACCGTCGATCCCGCAACCGGCGCATCCGCGCGAAGCATCCCGCTGCTGGTGCGCGCAAGAGGCTACGAAGCCGGCGTGCGCACCGAGATCGTCCCGCGCCTGCAAAGCGCACTCGCGTTTTTCAGGCTCGAAGTCGATTCGGAGCTCCTGTTCGTAGGGGATGCGGGAACCACCGAGGCGAGCCGGCCGAGTCGCCGCACCGGGTTCGAGTGGTCGAACGTCTACTCGCCCACGTCTTGGCTACTGCTCGACGCCGACGTCGCATACAGCCGCGCGCGTTTCACCGACTCCAACCCCTCCGGCACGCGTATACCGGGCGCAGTCGAAGGCGTGGCGACTTTCACGGCGTCCGTGGATAATCTCGGACCTCACTTCGGAAGCCTGCGCCTGCGCTACTTCGGTCCGCGCCCCCTGATCGAAGACGACAGCGTGCGCTCGCGCTCGACGACATTGCTGTCGGGACGCTACGGATACAAGTTCGACAAGAAGCTTCGCGTGCAACTGGACGTGTTCAATCTTCTCAACCGGCGCGCAAGCCAGGTCGATTATTTCTATGCGTCCCAGCTCCGAGGCGAGAACGCGCCGCGTTCCGACATTCATTTCCATCCGGTTGAACCACGCGCGCTACGCATCGCGCTGATCGGACAGTTCTAACCGGCATAAATCACGGCCGCGCCGCCCCGCGGCGCCGTCGAAGCCACCATCCGTGCGACAATTCGTCGCCTTTTCGCCTGCCGGTGTGATCGACGGTCGCCGACCTTCGCTTCTCTACGGTGAAAGCATCCCTTTCCACTGCGAATTTCACGGAGCTAGGCGCATGCGCAACAACGTGTATCGACACGTAGCGATTCTTATCGCGGCAATTTCCTGTGCAGGCGTCGAGGCTGCGTCCTATCCGGCGAGGCCCATACGCATGATTGCCCCTTTTCCCGCCGGTGGTCCCACCGACGCGCTTGCGCGCGTCATTGCCCAGAAGTTGACCGAAGCCTGGCCGCAACAGGTCGTCGTCGATAACCGCGCCGGCGCGAACGGCATCATCGGACAGGACCTCGCGGCCAAGGCGCCACCCGATGGTTACACGCTGTTGATGCAGTCGGTCGCATTCGTCATCAACCCCAGCCTGTACAAGCTGCCCTACGACAGCGCGAAAGATTTCATCCCGGTGATACCGGTCGCGTCCACGACGCTGGTGCTTGCGGTGTATCCGGGTGTCGCGGCCAGATCGGTCCAGGAGCTCGTCACCCTGGCGAAAGGAAAGCCCGGTGCGCTGTCCTACGCCTCGTTCGGCAACGGCAGCATCGCCCACCTGGCGGGTGAGATGTTCAAGAACGCCGGGCATATCGATCTCGTTCATGTCCCGTACAAGGGTGTGCCGCAGGCAATCACCGACTTGCTTGCGGGGCGCGTGCAGGCCATGTTTCCCGGCATCTCCTCGGCGCTGCCGCACCGGGAATCGGGCCGGCTGCGCATCCTGGCTGTGACCTCGAGAAAACGCTCTCAACTCGCAGCTGACCTGCCGACGATGACCGAATCGGGCTTTGCGGGTTTTGATGTCGGATCGTGGTTCGGCGCGTTCGTACCGGCAGGCACACCACGCGACACGGTGACGCGTTTGCACTCGGACATACAGCGTGCGCTGCTCCAGCCGGACACCGTGCGCCAGTTCAACGCCCAGGGTTTCGAGGTCGCAGGCGGCTCCTCCGAAGCGTTTGCCGCATTCATTCGCCGTGAGACCGAGAAGTTTTCCGTCGTCATCAAAGCCGCGGGTGTGAAAGTCGACTGACTGCCAGATGACAGTGCCCGGCGGCGCGACGTCGCCGGCGGTCTAACATTCGAGGAGCGTTTCGATGCACCACACGCGTTTTACAGCCTTACTGACGACCGCTTTGC
>JBKJKJ010000364.1:0-3818 GCA_046597455.1 Burkholderiales bacterium | reverse complement strand
ACCGAACGGTCCGGTGCCGGTCATCATCGGCAGCGTGTTGTCGGGCAGCGGCATCTCCATCTCGGCCATGTCGGCCATGCCGCGCTCGCCCATCACCATGTAGTCGGGAACGAGCTTCATGATCTTCTGCGCGACTTCACGATGATCGACGCCGATCATGTTGGGGATGTTGTGACCCATCGCGTTCATGGTGTGGTGCGACTTGTGGCAGTGGAAAGCCCAATCGCCGGGATTGTCGGCGATGAACTCGAATGCCCGCATCTGTCCCACAGCGATGTCTATCGTCGTCTCGGGCCAGCGCGCGGCCTTTTGCACCCAGCCGCCGTCGGTGCAGGTGACTTCCATGTTGTGTCCGTGGATGTGAATCGGATGATTGGTCATGGTGAGGTTGCCGATCCTCACGCGAACGCGGTCTCCCAGCCGAACCGGCAGCGCGTCGATTCCCGGGAAGACGCGGCTGTTCCATGCCCACAGGTTGAAGTCGAGCATCTCCGCAACTTTGGGCACGTAAGCGCCGGGCGCGATGGCGAAAGCATTCAGAATGAACACGAAGTCCCGATCGACGGCCATGAACTTCGGATCCTTCGGATGCACGACCAGGGATCCCAGCATGCCCATCGCCATCTGCACCATTTCGTCGGCGTGCGGGTGGTACATGAACGTTCCCGAGTGCTTCATCACGAACTCGTAAACGAATGTCTTCCCGGGCTTGATGTGAGGCTGGTTCAGCCCTGCAACGCCGTCCATGCCATTGGGCAGCAGAATGCCGTGCCAGTGGACGCTCGTATGCTCGGGCAGTTTGTTGGTCACGAAAATGCGCACCTTGTCGCCTTCGACGCATTCGATCGTGGGGCCCGGCGACTGGCCGTTGTAACCCCACAGGTGGGTTTTCATGCCCGGTGCGAGCTCACGCACGACAGGCTCGGCGACCAGGTGAAACTCCTTCCATCCGTCGTTCATACGCCACGGCAGCGTCCAGCCATTCAGCGTCGCCACGGGTCGATAAGGCCGGCCCACCGAAGGCGCCACCGGCGGCTGGGTCTGCGGGCTCGTCTGCGTTGCGGCTTCGGGAACCGCACCCATCGAAGCTTTACTCACCACGGCCGCGCCGAGCAGGCCGCCTGCGGCGCTCAAAAACTTACGTCTCGTCGTCATGTCTGTCGATCCTGTTTTTTAATGGCCTGCGCCGGCGTTGTCAGCGGGCTGCATGGCGGTGCGGCGAGCGGTACCGGCACCCGGGGACGTGCCGGTCATGGCGGTCTGTAATGTCGTCTCCGAGATCCAGAAATCACGCAGCGACTCGATATAGGCGTTCACGCTGGCCACCTGCTGCCTTGCATCGGCGAGCAGCTCGAATACGCTGATGAGCATGCCGTTGTAGCGCAGCACGTTCTCGTCCGAAATGCGCTTGCGCAGCGGGACGATCTCGTCGCGGTAGTGACGGGCAAGATCGTACGAGGTGCGATACGCGTCGTAGGATTCACGCACCTCCGACCTCGCGCGCACCGCGACGTCAGCGGCCCGATCGACTGCCTGCATGTAGGTGTATTGCGCGCGGGCTACGCGTGCGGTGCCCCAGTCGAAGATCGGCAGCCGCAGCTCGATGTCGTAACCGGTTTGTAAACCCTTCCCGGTCTCGCTGTTGCGCTGGTAGCCCACCTCGAGCACGCTGATGAAGCCCAGCGCGCGGGTGAGCCCCATTGAAGCGGCGATGCCTTCGGCCTCCTGCATCGCCGTTCGCACATCGAGCCGCTGTTTGAGCGCACCGGGCTCGAGCTGGTCGATATCGCGGGCAACTTTCGGCAGGTCTGGCAGGCGATCGGGCAACTTGAAGCCGATGTCGTCACCCCAGAGCCCCATCGACCGGGTCAGGCTTTCACGCTGAGCCACGGCCGACTGGCGCAGGCGCGCGAGCTGTGCCGTGCTCTCCGCATAAAAAAGCTGCTCTCGGGACTGGTCGAGCCTGCTGAAGCTTCCCGTCTGCGCCATGCGGCGCGCGAGCTCCGCGCTCGCTTCGGCAGCGCCTTTGACCTGCTCCATGTATTTGACCCCTTCCTGCGCCGCGACTGCGGCGTAGTAGGCGCGACGGGTATCCGCCGCTACCCGGGTGGCTTCGGCTGCGACCCGGGTCTTCGCCACCCCGAAGCGGCGCTGCTCGATCTGCGTGCGCGCCGGTATGGTCAGCAGACCGAGGAGGTCGAAAATGAAAGCGCGGCTGATGTCGATGTCCTCACCACGAACGAGGCGCTCGAATACGAAACCGGGATTTCGCATGCGACCCGCCTGGACGAGATCGGCTTCGGCAATGCCGAGCTCGCCGTAAGTCGCCTGGAGCCCCCGGTTATTGATCAGCGCGATCTGTACCGCGGCGTCAGCGGTAAGAGGCCCCGAGAGCAGGCGCTTCACGGTGTCACGAACCTCGCTGTGGTCCTGCTCGGTGCGAGCCCAGCGCGGCTCGACGCCCGCGCGTTCGCGCACGGCACTCTGGACCGTATCGAAGCCGGTGTCAGGCGAGAACGAGACGCAGCCGGTCAGAAAAAGCAGGGACGAGGCGAGAGCCGCACGCCGAACGATTGTTGTAGCTGGCATGGGGGCTCCTAATGTTGGTGCGCGCGGGAGGCGGGCGCCTGCGGCGTGGATGGGGTGGGGGCCGCATCGACGCTGTGGGGCGAGATCGGTTTTTCACCTGCGGCGGGGGCACCGGCGCCGCGCATGATGCCGATATGGCCGCCGACGCGGCCGACCTCGTCATTGAGCGCACGCCAGTTGCCCGGCGGCACATCCTGCACCGAACGATAGCCTTCGAGAGCGGAACGATACGGTACTGAGGGTGTTGACGCTGCCGGGTCCGTCGGCAAGCGTTCGGCCGCGATCAACGGCAACGCCTGGGCGAGAAGCGCGCCCAGAAAAAGAGTCTTGCGATTCATGATGATCCTCGTATGCGCGCACGTCGTGCGCAATCGGTGACGCCGCGCGCATTCGCGCGCCGCGTCTCACGGCACTACGGGAGGATCAGGCTCGGGGCGGTCGCTGCGGTTGCTCGAGGATGAAAGACAGCTCGAGCGGGCCGACAGAGGACTGAAAAATAGGGCGGTCGTTTTTGAGCGCGCTGCTCAGGGGGGCTGCCACGGCGGAAAAGTGGTGGCAGCACTGGTGCTGGGAATGGTCTCCACTACCCGCAGTGGAATCGCCCGAAGATTCCTGCGGGCTTCCATGATCGTGGCCGGCGTGCGCGTGATCCACGGCGGCGGACACCGCGTCATGGTTGCCCTGAGGGGCGCACGTGACGGCATGGAGCGCCGCGCCCATCCCCTGGAGGGGAAGGATCAGCAGCAGCGCAAACAGCAGGAATTGTCGTATAGGGGCAAGCACGCAGGGGAGTTTAGAGAAGCCTTGTCGGCCAGGCAAGTAGGCAGACCCCGGAAGGAGTCAATAGTTCACAACGGCGTATGTAGTCATGCTTTGCGCACGCGTGCCCGGGCGATGGCATGATCGGCGGATGCCTCGTTTCCCACACCCACGCACATCGAGCGCGGCCTCCCCCGAGCGTGGCCAATGATGGCGGCAACTCGAATGCCGGCCTCGCGATGACGCTGCTCTCGATGTTGATCGTCGGTTTCCTGCTGGGTATGAAGCACGCGACAGAAGCCGACCACGTCGCCGCGGTTGCAACGCTGGCGACGACCGGTCACTCGCTTCGGGAGACGATTCGGTTCGGGCTCGCGTGGGGGTGCGGGCATCCTCCTGAGTCTGGAAGCGATGAAGTCAGCGGCGTGGGGACTCGCATATATCGTGGTCTTCGGACTCGGATCGATTAT
>JBKJKJ010000327.1:0-3249 GCA_046597455.1 Burkholderiales bacterium | reverse complement strand
CGCCCGACGCGGGATTGTGCCCCCGGCACAGCCTGCGCGGCGCCGGGTGTAGGTGGGATGAACCGGGTCGCCTTCTGGAGCGTGGCTGCCCTGGTTGGGCTGGCGGTCGGATTCCCGTTCATGGCACCGCTTTTCTACTAGAGGACGTCATTATGAAGATTCAAGCCCTGAGTGCGATCGTCGTGCTGTCGCTGACCGGCGCATTCGCCACCGGCGCTCATGCCGCGACGAGAAACGTGACGCTCGATGTGCCCGGTATGACCTGCGCGGTGTGCCCGATCACCGTAAAAAAAGCATTGATGAAAGTCAGCGGCGTCACCGATGCGAAAGTGAATTACGAGTCCAAGGCGGCGATCGTCGAATATGACGACACCGCAACCAATCCCGAGGCGCTGATGAAAGCGACGGCGAACGCGGGTTACCCCTCGACCGTCAGGGCGAGCCGATGAGCGGCGCGTGTAAGCCTGCGGTGGACGGCCTACAGGTCGCCATTATCGGTTCGGGCAGCGGGGCATTCGCAGCTGCAATCGAAGCGGTCAAACGCGGCGCCCGCGTCACCCTCGTCGAATCGGGAACGCTCGGCGGGACGTGCGTGAACGTCGGATGCGTGCCGTCCAAAATCATGATTCGCGCGGCGCACGTGGCGCATACCCATGCTGCGGGTCCTTTCCCGGGTATCGCCAATCGCCCGCCCGCCATCGACCGCGCAGCGCTGGTGGCGCAGCAGCAGGATCGCGTCGAGGCATTGCGTGCGGCGAAATACCAGAGCATCGTCGACACCAATCCCGACATTCACCTGCTCAAGGGGCGCGCCCGCTTCCAGGATGCGCGGACCCTGCTCGTGCAGGGCGACGACGGGGGCGAGACGAAAGTACGCGCCGATCGGGTGCTGATCGCCACCGGGGCCTCGCCGCAGGTCCCGGCTGTCCCCGGGCTTTCGTCATCGCCTTACTGGACATCGACCGAGGCGCTGGTCGCCGAAGTATTGCCCAGGCATCTCGTCGTCATCGGTGCGTCCATTGTCGCGCTCGAGCTCGGGCAGGCGTTCCTGCGGCTCGGCTCGGCGGTGACCATGGTCGCGCGCAGCACGCTCCTGTCACGACATGATCCCGCGATCGGGGCGGCACTGGAATCGGCACTCGAAGGCGAGGGCATGAAAATACTCACGCACACCCAAACGCTCGGGGTGAAGCACGATGCCGGGGTCTTCGAGGTCGAGACGAGCGCCGGGACCGTGAAGGCCGACCGCGTGCTCGTCGCGACAGGCCGCCGACCGAACACCGAAGCACTGAATCTCGAAGCGATCGGTGTCGAGCTCGACTCGAGTGGCGCCGTCGAGGTCGATGATCATTTTCGTACCACGGCGCCCGGTGTTTACGCGGCAGGGGATTGCACCAGCCAGCCGCAGTTCGTCTATGTTGCAGCGGCAGCCGGAACCCGCGCCGCGATCAACATGCTCGGTGGTGACGCCACGCTGGACCTGGACACCATGCCCGCCGTGGTATTTACTGAGCCGCAGGTCGCGACCGTGGGGTTGTCCGAAACGCACGCGCAAAGCAGAGGGCTCGCGACTGAAACCCGAACGCTGGCGCTGGAGCACGTTCCACGCGCACTGGCGAACTTCGACACCCGCGGCTTCATCAAGATCGTCGCCGAAGCGGGGAGCGGGCGCATTCTCGGCGTGCAGGCAGTTGCCGAGAATGCCGGAGAGCTCATTCAGTCCGCCGCGCTGGCGATACATGCCCGCATGACCGTGGAGGAGGTGGCGGCCCGGTTGTTCCCCTATCTCACGATGGTCGAAGGTCTGAAGCTGTGTGCCCAGACTTTTACCCGCGACGTGACCCAGCTCTCGTGCTGTGCGGGGTGAGACGGTGAAAAACACAGTGGAGAACACATGATCGATCTGCTGAAGCAATGGTCTTCGCTCGCAGGCGCAGGATTCGCCGCGGCGTGCTGTCTGGGATTGACAGCGGCGCTGTCGATCCTCACTGCGATAGGCGCCGGATTTTTGATCCGTGACGCGATCCTGATCCCGGTGTATGTCGGGCTCCTCGCGCTCAGCGTGTGGCTGCTCTACCGCTCGGCCCGCTCACATGCCAACCTGATGCCATTCTGGCTCGGGCTCGCCGGTGCGGTGACCGCTCTGGCCGGTTTGTGGATCGCCGCCGGGGTGGTATATGTCGCGCTGGCTGCTCTGGTCGCGGCCAGCGTCTGGGATTTTCGCAACGCGCGGCACGCTCGCGCGACCTAGCGCGCGCTCCGGGGACAGGGCCGCGATCGAATCCGGTTCAGCGCCCGCATTAAGGCGGTGGGCACTCAGATCAGGGGGCGCGGATCCCTGCACGGGCGACGACTTCGGCCCAGCGGCGCTTTTCCTGTCCGATGAAAGCTGCGAATGCGGTCGAGCTCCCGCCGACGACCTCGGCACCCTGTTCAGCCAGCAGTTTTGCAACCTCTGGCATTGCCAGCACCGTGACTGCGCTGTGGTGTATGCGTTTGACCACGCCGGCCGGGGTCGCCGACGGCGCGAGCAGGCCATACCACTGCACCGCTTCGTAACCCGGATAGGTTTCTGCGATCGCGGGGATCTCCGGTGCTGCGGCGGAGCGCCGCGGCGTGGTCACGCCGAGCGCGCGTAAGCGGCCGGTTTTCAGGTGCGGCATCGCGGTGGGCAGATTGGGAAACATTACCGGCACGCGTCCTCCCACCACGTCGATCATGGCGGGCCCGCTTCCTTTGTAGGGGACGTGAACGAGATCGATGCCCGACATCGTGCGCAGAAGCTCCATCGACAGATGAGGCGAGCTGCCCGTCCCGGCCGATGCATAGGCGATCTGCCCGGGTTTGCTTCGCGCGACAGCGACCAGCTCCTTCACAGTCGTCGCGCCCAGCGAAGGGTGTGCGACCAGCACGTTGGGCGCCGACGCGACGTGAACGACAGGCGCGAAATCCCGTATCGGATCGTAGGGCAGATTGCGCATGAGGCTCGCGTTGATCACGAAGCCCGACGACACCATGACCAGAGTGTAGCCATCCGGCGCGGCGCGGGCGGCAAGCTCGACGCCGATCACGCTAGACGCGCCTGGACGGTTGTCGACCACCACCTGCTGGCCCCACTGCTCGGCGAGCTTTTGCGCGAGCAGGCGGGCGGTGATGTCGGTGCCGCCGCCGGGCCCCGCGGGAACGATCAGGCGCACCGGCCGGGCCGGATAGGTGGGGGCATCGGCAGCCGACGCCGCAGGGACTGCC
>JBKJKJ010000304.1:0-9075 GCA_046597455.1 Burkholderiales bacterium | reverse complement strand
AGCGGCCCTCGATTACCGACCGGACGTGGTGTTGTTGGACATCGGCTTGCCGGGCCTGAACGGCTATGAGGTCGCGAAACGGATCCGCCTGCATCCAGTTCTCAAGAACGTCGTGCTGGTCGCTTTGACGGGTTAAGGTCAGGATTCAGACCGGCAGACTTCACTGCAAGCGGAATTCAATCACCACTTGGTAAAGCCCGCTCGTTTAGAGCAGTTGCAGCAAATCTTGGCGACCGTCTCGGTGAAGGCGACTTGATGCTCATAGAGCGGCGATGATGACTGGGGATGATACGGCACGTGGCTGCGCGACTACATCTGCCGCTGTAGAAGATAAATCTGTCCCAAATCTGTCCCTTTTTCTCTGTGGTGCTTTTCGGCTGCTGTCACTTTCTGAGCGTGAGACCGCGATCGAAGCCATCGTCGACCCACTCACCACCTGTCTTTATTTGTCTCGATCCGCCGGTGCCGTCGTTCTTAATGAGAAACCTAATCTCTTCACAGCCGATTAGCGCAGGCTCGACGGTGATTGTTGTGACATCTCCGGTTTTGGTCACCTGTGCCTTCAATTCCTGCCTAGACCAGCACCGATTGAGCCTACCCAGCATCCGCATGACGGGCTTTCCATCCTTGTACTCGAGGGTCACGGAGCCAGGACTGCCGCCGTCGTCCGTAGCCACCTTATAGTTCCATGTCTGGGCACCAGCGCTCGTAACCGCAAATGGCAGTGAAGCGGCTATTGTTGCCGCAAGAAAGTACAAACCACGCGTCACCCTCTTTAGGCAAAGTGCTCTGGTTGACATTCGAGTCTCCCGAATTTATCCCTGCCGACCCATCCAGACATGCACAAGAGCAACTACTGGAGACAAGAAAAGGGACGGATTTATTATTCTGCCGTCGCATGTCGTAGCTGCGCGCTTTTCTATGGTCTGCCTGGCGATCGATTCTCGATCCTTTTGCCGAGTATCGTTTCGACCTACTCTACGCATCGAGCCGGGCCGGTGAGTTGGCCACCCTGCACGGCTTCGCGGATCAACGTCCACTCGCCTTCGGGAATGGCGGCGCGACGAAACTCGCTGTAGCGCTGTCGTCGTTGCGCTTCACTGTCGCCTAAGAAGGCGGTAGCACGGACCAGGGTCGAGCCACTCACGATCGGCATGGCCCAGCGGATACCGGCAACGCGACCAGAGATAGTCTTCGGGGGCGGCAACCATTCTGGCGTGAACGGGGTTTAGGTCGAAGTCTCGAGGTAGCGCTCGAAGTCGCCGGATTCGGCGAAAACGACTTGCCGGTGGTGTCCGCGCCGGATGATATGGTGCGGGTAATCAGGCAGGACGTCTCTTCCACTTCGCGGCATGCGGACCCTCTCGGCATTTCGTAGTGTTATGACGGAAGCCTACACCTGCTGCTGTAGAGAATAAATTTGTCCTCTTTCTTTTGGGAGTGTCCATATAGGAAGGGTTAGGCTGATGTCTGATCGACCTCACTTAAAACGAAAATTTCCAATCGTTGAGAGGTGGTCTAGCGTCAAGGCACCGGCCTCCACCTACGCCGTGAAGAGCTTCAATGTCATCGCCCAAATTGCCAGGCCAAAGGCTGTCTCTGGGAGTCGGTATCTTTGCCGCGGCCATCACAGCCAGAGCAAAGTCGGTGCAATCTTGGATCGCACCGATGTATGACTTCTTTTTCCAGAGATCGATCTCCGCTTTCAGCGCGTTGTACTGCGTCTCTGAAATCGGGATGACAGACGATGTGTTATATCGATGCCATCCTCCCTTAAGTATTTCGTCTTCGACGCCGGTGGGATAGAAGCCCCAAGCCTCTTCACCCACGCCTGCAGTCGAAACGGCGATCATTGCGTGGCCAGGGGTCCTTTCCTGATAGTTCAGAGGACGAGTCATTACCACGAGCTCTCGATAGGGATTAGGCACTTCTTCTCTCCTTTACAATGGGACATTCGTCGATTGGCGCCTACCGAGAAGTGAACATCCTAAACGACGCCTCACAAACCTTCTCCGCACTTTACAGCCGGCCTGAACCTAGGCGCATACGCCATCCTGTAAACGGTCTACAGCTCGGCAACCTTCTTATATGCCGTAGCGCAAAAGGGTCATGAAAGTCCGCAACGTGTTGCGCTCGCGGGCCTGCTCTCTGCTGAGCTAGTCGGCGGCGCGTTGTTATGTCTTCAGTCTAAATCATCACGTGGCGAGGTATTGCCAATACCCCAAGCGACTGAGGGTAATTGTTGGAATGCAAATGAGTCACCCGCCGAAACGGAGCGAGTTGTCTTAAATGCGGCGCTCGTATTTCGACTTCTTGCGCTGCACTCAATACCGGATTCGGGTCAATGGCCGCGGATGTTTGGGGGAGGGCTCGGCCCCTGCGCGAAGGCGAAGCGGATGCGTAGTCATACGGTTTTTCATCGCCTCGACTTCGTCATGCTGCCTGTGGCTCACGGTGACGATTCGACATCGCTTGCGCGACCCGCAACTAGAACGCTGTCGGGTGCCGCCCGCAGGCGCCGGGACGCCGAATCAACGAGCGCTCGTGAATGCCCCAAGGCGCTGGTCCGTGTTAAACCTTCCGCGTGTCGTACGCCCAGTGCAGCAGCGCCTGGCGCTGGCGCGGGCGGCAGAGGATGTCTCCGCGCCGGCAGTTCTTGCGCAGTTGTGCGAGGTGGCGCGTGGCGGCGCGCCAGCGCTTGATCTGGCGCTCGTCGTCGTCCATGCGCCGTCCCATGTGATAGCGGCAGTACCACTGGAACCAGCCGCGCGGGTCGTTTTCGTGTATCCAGCCTTTGCGGCGCCACTCCGCGAGCGGTTGTGAGGCGTTGACGCCGAAGCAGTTGAGCGCCGCGTCGTGGCGCTTGCTGCAAAGCTTGGCCTGGGTGAACCAGTCGTCGGGAAATTCGTCGGTGCAGTCGGTCATGTACTTGCCGCCGAAGACGCCGACTTTCAGCATCTCTTTCGGCGTGATATCCGGCGTGAAGTCGCGATGGAAATTACGCCCGGCGGGCTCGGAGAGAGCGTACGAGTAGCCCTGCTGCATCCGGTCGTTCACGGTGATGCGCCGGACCGTCATTCGACTTTTACATTGGCGTCGCGGATGACCTTGGTCCACTTCGCGTGCTCGGAGAGCATCAGCTTGTCGAGCTCTTCAGGCGTGCTTTCAATGATGTCGGCGCCTACGCGTGCGAAACCTTCACGGGTTGCAGGCAGCCGCAGTGTCTTGATCACCGCTGCGTGCAAGCGCTTGACGACGTCCTGCGGCGTGCGTGCCGGCAGCAGGACGCCTGTTTTCGTGCTCGCTTCGAAACCTTTGAGCCCGGATTCATCCATCGTCGGCACTTTCGGCAGCGCGCTGGTGCGCTTGAGCGTGGTCACGGCCAGCGCGCGTAGCTTGCCGCTCTGGATGTGGCCGATGGAGGAGGAGACCTGGTCGAACATCATGTCGACCTGTCCGCCCATCAGGTCCACCAGTGCGGGGCCGCTGCCTTTGTATGGCACGTGGACGAGCTTCGTGTGCGTGACTGACTGGAAATACTCGCCGGTGAGATGGTTGGACGTGCCGATTCCCGCCGAGGCCATCGTGACGCCGCCGGGCCGGGCTTTGAGCAGCGCGATAAACTCCTTCAGGTCGCGTGCGGGCAGCGATGGAATGGTGATGGCGACGAGCGCGACCGAAGACACGAGCGAGGTGTAGGCGAAATCCTTGAGCGGCTCGAAACCGAGTTTCGGATACAGCGCTTTCGCTGTCGCGAGCGTGCCGGTGGAGCCCATGAGCAGGGTGTAACCATCAGGCGGGGCTTTGGCCGCGAGCTCGGAGCCGATGGTGCCGCCTGCGCCGCCCCGGTTGTCCACGAGGATCTGCACGCCCAGCGCCTCGCTCATGCCGGGCGCGATGGTGCGCGCCGTGATGTCGATGTTACCGCCGGGCGGGTAGGGGACGATGAGGCGGATCGGGCGTTCGGGAAACGCGGCGGCCGCGCTGAAAGCGCAGAGGCTCGCGATTGCGGCGGACAATAACAACGTGGAACGTGACGGCATGACTTCGATCTCCCTGCACGACAACCGGATTGTGGAAGGCGCTTCGGCCTACAGCGGGGTCGATGCGCGTATGTCCGGTACATTTAACACACGCAGGTCCGCCGGTGGGCTTTCAACCGCATGCACGAGCGCGGAAACGAGCTGGGCGAGCGTAACCAGACCCAGACGCAGCGCCATCGCGCGTGTGAACGGCAGGCGCTCCATGATCCAGTAGGCAGGCAGCACGGCGAGCGGCCAGCGGCGGTGAGGGCCGATCACATACCACGGGCGCACCATCGTCGTGGGCATGTCGCTCACGCGCAGCAGGGCTTCGCCGGCTTCACGCACCGCAATGTAAGCGGCCATGACCGGCGCGGGATGTGCGACGCTCAGATAGACGAAGTGTCGAATGCGCGCGTGCGACGCGGCGTCGACGGCCGCCCGAATCGATACCAGGTCGACCTCGCGGAACTGCCGTGCTTTCATCGGGCCCGGGTGCGGCGTGCCCACGAGGTGCACGAAGGTATCGGCGGGCGCGACGGCAGCGCGATACGACGCCGCGTCCAGCGCATTGCCGAGCACCAGGTCGACGCCGGGTGCGAGGCTGTGCTCCGAGCCGGGACGCACGAGGGCGCGCACACGGTGTCCGCGCGCCAGCAGCTCGGGCACGAGGGCGCGGCCGATGTAGCCGGTCGCGCCGGTGACAAATACAGCGTGTGGGGCCATCTATTCAGAATAGCTCAATCCGGTCTTGGTTTGAGGATTGCGTTACCTGCTGTAGAGGGCGAAGCGCGGCGCGGGCTGTTCGACACTTCGACTTCGCGCTGCGCGCTACGCTCAGTGCGAACGGAGTAATGTGTTCTTCGCGCGATGCGCTCGGAATCGACACGGCGAGGACGTGGGCTGGTGCCGCGGGAGAGGCTGACCAAACCGCCGCCCGCGTCCGCTCTGTGCGGGCTGAACCGCAAATTCCTGCGGTTCAGCCCGCTTCCTTCCCGTTCGTCCTGAGCGTAACGCCAGTGAAGTCGAAGGATGAACGACTCCCCGCGCATACACCTCGTGTCGAAAGCGGAATGAAGACGCCCCGCTTCGTCGGGGCTACACGCCTCTTGCGAGCGGCTCGCGACGCGCCTGCGGTTTGACCAGCAGCATCTGCACGTCGCCCAAGGCCTGCTCCGCGAAACCGCCTTCGCAGTACGCAAGGTAGAACTCCCACATGCGTATGAACTCTTCCGAGAGCCCGAGTGCGCGCACGGGCTCGATGTTCGCGAACAGGTTCTCGCGCCACATGCGCAGCGTCGTGGCGTAATGCGGCCCGATATCGTCGAGATCGAAGACACGCATGTCGGTGACTCGCGCGACCGTGCTGGTCATGACCGATACCGCGGGGATGCAGCAGCCGGGGAAGATGTATTTCTTGATGAAGTCGACCGAGTCGCGCGCCGATTCGTACTGCTGGTCGGCAATGGTGATGGCCTGGAGCAGCATCATGCCTTCGGGCTTCAGCAGATCGCTGCACTTCCTGAAGAAAGTGTCGTAGTAGTGGTGCCCGACTGCTTCGATCATCTCGATCGACACGAGCTTGTCGTAAGTTCCGGTGAGGTCGCGGTAGTCTTCGAGCAGCAGCGTCACACGGTCCGACACGCCGGCCGCCGCAATGCGCTCGCCCGCGCGCTCGTGCTGACGGCGCGAAATCGTGGTGGTCGTCACGCGGCAGCCGTAATGCTGCGCCGCGTGCAGCGCGAAACCGCCCCATCCGGTGCCGATTTCGAGAACGTGGTCGCCGGGTTTCAGGTCCAGCTTGCGGCAGATCCGGTCGATCTTGGCGATCGACGCCTCGTGGAGCGTCATGGATGCACGGTCGAAGACCGCGCTCGAGTACATCAGGGACGGGTCCAGGAAAAGCTCGAAGAACGCGTTCCCGAGGTCGTAGTGCGCCGCGATATTGCGGCGGCTTCCGTCGCGGGTGTTGCGCGAGGCCCAGTGGAGCGCCTTGCGCAGCGGCGCGGTGAAACGCGCAAGCCCTGTCTCCATGCCCTCGAGCACGCTGCGGTTACGCAGCAGGATGCGGGTGAGGGCGGTCAGGTCGTCCACGCTCCAATACCCCTGCATGTAGGCTTCGCCCGCGCCGACCGAGCCGCCGAACGCGATGTCGCTGTAGAAGCGCGGGTCGTGGACGCGGATCGTTGCGCCGAACGGGCACTGCCCGGTGCGCGCGCCGAAGCGCGCGGTGCGCTCGCCATCGACGAGGGTGAGCTCGCCGTGCTGCAGTCCGGTCAGGCGGGTTCTCAGCGCGCGTTCCGCGACGCGGTCGAGTGCGTGCGATCGCGGTCGTGCGGCCGGGCCTGAGGGCGGACCGTAAGCATCGCCGCGCTGTGATGCGCCGCTGATCGGCGCAGGGGTGTGGGACGTGCGATGGAGCAGGGTCATGAGCGTCTCGCCTCGGGGGCGCCTCGTTCGAGCGGGACGGGCCGGGCGGCCCTGTCCGGATGGGTGTGTATCGGAACGCGCTTGAGCCACAGCCGCAGCGCTTCCCAGTGAATGCCTGCAATGACTTTGAGGGTCATCAGTGGGAACACGATCAAGGCTCGGGCGAGCGCGAGCCCCCCGATCGGCGAGCGCTGCAGGGTCAGCGTCGCGTCGAAAAGCTTTTCCCCGCGATGCAGCGACATATGAACGTTGAGATTCTCGCCGGGCCGGCTGAAACCCCAGTGGTAGGCGATATCCATCGGCATGAAAGGCGAGACGTGCATCGCCTTGTCCGATCGATAGCGCAGGTAATCTCCGGTCGGCACGCCGTGCGGCTCGTCGAGGACGTAGCAGTGGCGCTCCCCCCACGGGGTGTTGGTGACTTCAGCCACCATCGTCTCGACGCGCGTGTCCTGTGCATCGAAGCAGTAGTAGTAGCTCACCGGGTTGAAGGTGTAGCCGAAATAACGCAGGTGCGTGAGAAGCCGGATCGGTCCGCCCGGCCGTTTGCCGGTGCGTGATTCGACGAGGTCGCGCACGGCCTGGTCGAGCGGCACCTGCGGATCGCCGAAATAATCGGCGCGGTCGAAGCGCGCGAGCGCGGGCCGCTTCGTGGACCACAGCCAGCGACCCTTGAACGCGATGTCCAGCTCGGCCAGATCGAGGTAGACGAGGAACAGGCGGTAGCGAAAGTCATGGGCGCGCGGCGAGAACCGCCGGTGCCTAAGCCACCCGGAGTAGATTGCGCTTTGCATGAGCTGTGTGTGCGAAGTGTTCGAGTGCGGCGAGCGCGCTGACCACACCGTCTTCGTGAAATCCGTAACGCCAGTAGGCGCCGCAGAAGTAAGTGCGGTTCACACCGTTGACCTCGTGCTGGCGGGCCTGGGCGGCGACCCCGGCCTGCGTGTAGAGCGGATGGTGATAGGTGATGCGCTTGATGATGCGCTCGGGCGCGATGTGCTCGTCGTGGTTGAGCGTTACGCAGAACGTTTCGCGCGACGCCAGGCTTTGCAAAATGTTCATGTTGTACGTGAGCGCAACGCGCTGTCCGCCTTCAGGCATCACGTGGTAGTTCCACGCCGCCCAGGCGCGCCGCGCGCGCGGCAGAAGCCGGGTGTCGGTATGCAGGACCGCTTCGTTCTCCTGGTAGGGGATCGCCCCGACGACTTCTCGCTCGAGCGGTGTGGCGTCCGCGAGCATCGCGAGCGCCTGGTCGGCGTGGCAGGCGAGAAAGACGTGATCGAAACGCTCGGAGGCATGCTGTGTTTTCACCCACACGCCGTTTGCGTGGCGCCTGACCGAAACCACCGGCGTGTTGATGCGGATGCGGTCGCGGAAAGGCGCGACGAGCTTCTCGACGTAACGCGCGGAGCCGCCGCGAATCGCGCGCCACTGCGGCCGCGCGTCCACCGAAAGCATTCCGTGGTTGTGGAAGAAGCGCACGAAGTAGCGCGCCGGGAATGCGAGCATGCGCGCCGCGTCGGTCGACCAGATCGCGGCGCCCATCGGGATCAGATAGTCGTCGATGAACTGGCGCGAATAGCCGCCCGCGGCAAGATACTCGCCCAGGGCGAGCTCGGTCGGGTGCTCGAGCACCGCGGGCGCTTCGCGATTGAAGCGCAGGATGTCGCGGATCATGCGGTGGAAGGAAGGCCGCAGCAGGTTGCGGCGCTGGGCGAACAGCGTGTTGAGCGTCGTGCCGTTGTACTCGAGCCCGCTGCGCTCGTTGCGCACGCTGAAGCTCATCGCGCTGGGCTGGGACTGCACGCCGAGTTCGTCGAGTAGCGCGATGAAATTGGGATAGGTCCAGTCGTTGAATATGATGAAGCTCGTGTCGATCTCGTGACGCTCGCCCGCATGATCGACCGTGTGCGTATGGGTATGCCCGCCGATGTGGCTGCCGGCTTCGAACACCGTGATGTCGTGCTCGCGGTGCAGCCGATGGGCGACAACATTGCCCGCAATGCCCGTGCCGATGATGGCGATTCTCATGCGAGAGACTCCGGGCTGACCCGGCGCGTGTCGCGCAGGGTGGCCGGCACTTGCTTCAGGTCCCAGATGAGCCCGAGCGCGGCGAGCACCCGCAGCCCGTAGTAAGTGAGGTCGATTTCCCACCAGTAGAAACCCTGGCGTGCTGCGCCGGGAAAGTGGTGATGATTGTTGTGCCACCCTTCGCCGAACGTGAGCAGCGCTAGCCAGCCATTGTTTCGCGAATCGTCACGGGTGGCGTAACGCCGGCTGCCGAATCGATGTGCGAGCGAATTGATCGTGAAGGTCGCGTGATAGAGCACGACCGTCGAAATGCACGCACCCCAGACCACGAGCTGCCAGCCGCTGGTGCCGAGCGCAGGTTGAAAGTGCGCGAGCGCTTCGCCGATGCCGTAAAGCGTGGCGCCCAGCAGCACCGGTGCGACGAGGTCGAAGCGGTCGAGGAAGCGCAGCTCCGGGTAACGTCGGAGATCGCCTATAAGGGCATTGCGCGTGGCGAAATTCTCGCGCGCCAGAAACCAGCCGATGTGGCTCCAGAGAAAACCATGCTGACTGGCCGAATGCGCATCGGAAGGCTCGTCGGCGTGCGCGTGAT
>JBKJKJ010000294.1:0-4914 GCA_046597455.1 Burkholderiales bacterium | reverse complement strand
ACGTTCGTCGGAAACTGCGTCGAATGCCGCGTGCGCTGGGGCGAGTTCGAATGGAAAGTGCTGACGCACCCGCGCACGCGTCTGCGACGAGGCGAGCGGGTCTACCTGGGTTTCGATGCCGAGCACTCACTGGCGGTGCAGCCATGAGCACGAACGCACAGGCTTTCGTCGAGCTCGATCATCTGCGCAAGCACTTCGGCGAGGAGCAGGCCGTGCGCGAGGTGAGCCTCTCGGTTGCACAGGGGGAGTTCGTGACCCTGCTCGGCGCGTCGGGTTGCGGCAAGACGACGACGCTGCGCTGCATCGCGGGCCTGGAGCGGCCGGACGGGGGCGAAATACGCATCGACGGGGAAGTCGTGGCCTCGCCCGAGCGCGGCGTCTACCTCAATCCCGAGGACCGCAATATCGGCATGGTGTTCCAGAGCTATGCGGTGTGGCCGCACATGACCGTTTTCGACAACGTGGCCTACGGTCTGCGGGTGCGCGGCGTGGACAGGACCGAGATGAAGAGGCTCACGATGAATGCGCTCGAGCTCGTGGGCCTCGAGGCGCAGGCCGGGCGCTACGCGACGAAGCTCTCCGGCGGCCAGCGCCAGCGCGTCGCGCTCGCTCGCGCCATCGTCTACAAGCCGAAAGTCATTCTGTTCGATGAGCCGCTTTCCAACCTGGACGCCAAGCTTCGCGAGCAGATGCGCATCGAGCTCGCGCGCCTGCAGCACGAAGTCGGCATCACGTCGATTTACGTCACGCACGATCAGGCCGAAGCACTGGTCCTGAGTGATCGCATCGTTGTAATGGACGGCGGCCTCGTCCAGCAGGTCGGCGACCCGCACGAAATCTACGCTCACCCGGCCAACGCTTTCGTCGCGAATTTCATCGGCGTGGCGAACCTCCTGCCCGTGAGCGTTACAGGCGTCGACGGGGAGAGCTGCGAGATGGAAATCCGGCTCGATGCGACGCGTGCCCCGTTGAGCGTGAGAGCGAGCGCGGGCGTAGGGATCGTGCGCGGCCAGTCGGCGTTCCTGTGCGTGCGCCCGGAGGATTTCAGATTGCACGCCGAGCGGCCGAAGGACACCCCGAATATCATCGAAGCCGAAGTCCTCGACACCATTTATCTGGGGTGCTTCCTCGAGTGCCGCCTGCGCGTAGGGACGCACGAGGTGTCCGTGCAAACCGACCATCTCAACCCGTACATCCCCGGCCAGCAGGTGTTTCTCGCGTTCGAGCCCGACCATGGGCTGTGTCTGGCGCAGTAAGCGTTGAGGTGATGAAGTGATGAGGTGATGAGGGTGATGAGGGTGATGAAGTGATGAAGTGATGAAGTGACGAGGCAGCGGGGTCGCGCGCAGCGTCGCAGGTAACGCGTCCGGATCGAAGTCTGATGGGTCGTATCGTGGACGGGCGCGACGATGCGCGGTTCGTGCCCACCGAGTTGAGCGAAATGACGGCCGATCTTGCGAGCAGCTTTCGCGCGTTCGGAGGACCGTCGGCGAGCCATGCTCGCCGGTTTTCAGATGCACGTCACCAAGCCCGTCGATTCCGACGAGCTGGTCGCGATCGTCGCGAGTCTCGCGGGTAAGTTTCAAACCTAGTGTTGAAACGCTTTTCGCTTCTTCGGTTTCGCAGCGCAGTGCAGCCGGCCTTGGCGCCCCGAAAATAGCGCACGTCATTTCGCGGACATAACACGAACTGCCTGAGCCTGTCCCATACCTTCATCAACCTCGCCGTCCGTTCACTTTCGTGCACGAACGCACGGCGGCTCGACTGTCCTGCGACGCTGAGCCGTGAAGCGCGGCGTCGGCACGTGCGCTTACATGTACTTCCCGCCCGCGCACAGGATGCGATCCCCCGTGACATACGACGACTGATCGGAGGCGAGGAACACCGCCACGTTGGCGACTTCCTGCGGTTTGCCGGTGCGTCTCAGAGGAATGCCGGCAAGCTCTGCATCGGTATAGCTGCCGCCGCCTCGTTCGGGATACCACTCCGGGTTCGCGCGCACGTTCTCGATGGTCGACAGGGCGATGAGATTCGCCCGGATGTTATACGGTCCGAGCTCGAGGGCGAGCGCCTTGATGAGGCCGTACAGGCCCGTCTTCGATGCCACGACGTGCGCGCGCTGCGGCTGTGACGTGATCGACGCCATTCCGCCGAGGGCGACGATGCTGCCGCCTTTGCCGCGCTTCATCATGGAGGGTGCGACGGCTTTGGCCAGGTAGAAGGCCGAGTGGAGATTGACGGCGAACGTCTTGAGCCACTCCTCGACGCTGATCTCCCAGAAATCCTGGTGAGCGCGCCGGCCTGCGACGCACATGAGCACGTCCACTTTTCCGAAGTGGGCCAGCCCCTGCTGCACCAGGCGCTCGACCTGCTCGTGATCGCTCACGTCGGCCAGGAGCGGAAGCACTTTGACGCCGAGCTGCTCGCACTCGTGCGCGACGGCATCGAGCTCGTCTTTTTTCTCCCGCGCGACCAGAATCAGATCCGCACCTTCGCGCGCGAAAGCGAGTGCGATCGCTTTTCCGTTGTTGCGCCCCCCGCCTGCGACCAGCGCGGTCTTGCCTTGTAGTTGCGGCATTCCGAACCTCCCTGTTGATGGCGCACGTTGTTCCGCCCGGTGCGCCAGGAGTGCTTCGTTGCGGTGCGTCGCGCAATGACCAGTGTGGGAAAAGTGCTGCTTACTGTATCCCGACGCCGGCAGCCTTGAGCACCTTGTCGGTCCTCACGACTTCCGATTTCATGATCGCCGTCAAATCCTCGGGCGAGCCCGGGGCGACTTCCACGGCGGCTTTGAGAAAGACGTCTTTCGCCTCAGGCGACTGGAGGTACCGCACCACCTCCTGGTTCAGCCGGGCGACGATCGCCGCAGGCGTTCCCGCCGGCGCAAACAAGGCGTGCAGTGCTTCCGAGATGAAATCCGGCAAACCCGAAGCCGCGAGCGTGGGCAGCCCGGGCGCCAGTGCCGAAGGCTGGGCGCTGCCTATGGCAAGCGCGCGCAGCCGCCCCGACTTCACGTGCGATGTCGCACCGCCCGCCGAGCCGAACATCGCATGGACTTCGCCGCTCATCACCGCAGCCAGTGCGGGGCCGGTGCCCTTGTAGGGAATGCGCACGATGTTCACGCCGGCCATGTGGTTGAACATGATGGCGCCGATGAAATTCGAGGTGCCGGGCCCGCCGACCGAAAAATTGAGCTCACCGGGCCTTGCCTTGGCCAAAGCGACGAGCTGCCTGACCGACTTCACAGGCATCGAAGGATGGACGACGAGCACGCTCGGTGCCCGGTCCAGCAACGTGATCGGCGCGAAATCCCTGACCGGATCGTAGGTCGTCTTCTCCACGAGCGGACCGATCCAGTGGGCGCTGCCGGTCACGAGGAGGGTGTGTCCATCGGGCGCCGCCTTGGCGACGAGGTCCGCGATGAGAACCGTGGGCCGGTTGTCCACGATCACCTGCTGACCGAGCGGCCCTGAAATCGCCCGCGCGATCAGGCGCGCAGGCAGATCGTTGCCGCCGCCGGCAGGGGAAGTGACGATGCGTATGGTTTTGCTGGGATAGTTCTGGGAGTACGCTGTTCCTGCGCCGAAGCCGGCGAAGGCGATACAGGCGATCCACCCAGCGACATGAGCCTGGCGCATACATCCTCCTCGGTTCTTGTGTTTTGTTTTTCCTTCAACCTTCCGGCCCAGTGTAACCCGACTGCTCCCCCGGGTTCTCAGGCAGCTTGTTCACTTCGGATATTCGCTGAACAGCGGCATCTGCTGCGGCTCCAGATACCACGGCGCTTTCGAATCCCAGAAAATGCTGTGCTGCGGACGGATCTGCGGATCAGTGTCGAGCAGGCCGGCCGGAACCAGGACATCTTCGCGAGTCCTGATTTCGTGTGGCACGCGACAGCCACACTGCCGGCACGACCACACCGAGAAACGCTGCGCATCGGGAAGGTCGAAGCGCTTGATCGAGTCCTCACCCGTGCGCCATTCGAATTGCCCACGTGCGACGATGAGATTCGCGGCGTGTGCGCTGCCCGACGCTTTGCGGCAGCGTGTGCAGTGACAATAACGAAACGCTGAAAACGGTGGCGTCACGGCGAAGGTAACCGAGCCGCAAAGACAGCTTCCACTGATGACATCATCACTCATGTGTCGCGCTCCGCAAAGTTCATGTCACGGCGTAGTTTACCGTCGCCTCGGATTTGCGGTGTGCCCACCATGCTGACCGCCGCATCGCTGCGGCTGCAAGCCCAGAGGGTTACCGGCGGTTCGTGCGAGCTCACGGCACAGCGTTTGCGTCGGCCCGCGGCATGACATCCACAACCGTTGGACAACCTGCCCATCGCCGGCATGGCGAGTATCTCTGGTGGCAGCGCGGCGTGATCTACCAGATCTATCCTCGCAGCTTCCAGGACAGTAACGGCGACGGCATCGGCGATCTGCCCGGCATCAGTCGGCGCCTCGATGATCTGCGGGCTCTCGGTGTCGACGCGATCTGGCTTTCGCCGATCTACCCGAGTCCGATGAAGGACTTCGGATACGACGTCAGCGATTACTGCAATATTCATCCGATTTTCGGCACGCTCGAGGATTTCGACGACCTGATCGGCGAGGCGCACGGCCGAGGCCTGCGAGTCATCCTCGATTTCGTCCCCAACCACACTTCCGACGAGCATCCGTGGTTCAAGGACAGCCGTGCGTCGCGGCAAAGCGCGAAGCGTGACTGGTATTTGTGGCGGGATCCGGCACCCGACGGCGGCCCCCCCAACAACTGGCTGTCCAATTTCGGGGGTCCGGGCTGGACGTTCGACGAGTCGACCGGACAGTATTACTACCATGCGTTTCTGCCCGAGCAGCCCGATCTGAACTGGCGCAATCCCGAAGTCGTCGAAGCGATGCTCGGCGTGCTCCGGTTCTGGCT
>JBKJKJ010000015.1:0-3123 GCA_046597455.1 Burkholderiales bacterium | reverse complement strand
TCCACCGCGGGTAGCTTGCGGATGATGGCGCGGCGGCGAGCCATGCGCGAAACCCCGATCGCCAGCACGATGGTGACGGCGGCCGGCATGCCTTCCGGAATCGCGCCAACGGCGAGTGCGATATCGGCCATGAACATGTCGAGCATGCTTTCGCCGCGTGCAGCGCCGATCGCGAATGTCGCCGCCGCAACCCCGAGAATCGCCCACAGGAGCAATCGGCTGAACTGCGCGATCTTCTTCGTGAGCGGTGTAGACAGGTCGACCGTTTCCGCGATGAGCCGCGCGATGTGCCCGGTCTCGGTCTGGTCGCCGGTCGCCCACACGACGCCTTCGCCCTGGCCGGTCGTTACGAGCGCGCCGGTGTAGGCAAGATTCTTCCTGTCGGCGAGAACCGTTTCGGACGCCAGCGGGTCGGGCGCCTTCCGGACCGGAACGGATTCGCCCGTGAGCGCGGACTCGTCGACCTGAAGATTGCGCACCTGTGTGAGGCGCAAATCAGCCGGCACGCGGTCCCCCGCCTGAAGCACAACGACGTCCCCAGGCACGAGCTGCTCCGAATGGACGCGATGCCTGCGTCCCCCGCGACGAACCGTGGCTTCTGTTGCCACAAGGCTCGCGAGCGACGCGATCGCTTTCTCGGCCTTGGCCTCCTGCATGAACCCGACGACGGCGTTGACGAGCACCACGCTGAAGATTACTGCGGAATCGATCCACTCAGCGAGAAACGCCGTTACAGCGACGGCGGCAAGGAGGATGTAGACGAGTGGCTGGTTGAACTGCTGGAAAAACCTGATCCACGTGGGCGTCCCGCGCGCAGGCGTGATTCGGTTCGGGCCGAACTTCTGCTGACGCCGTTCGACTTCGTCGTCAGCGAGGCCGGACTGAAGATCGGATTCGAGGATCTGCACGACTTCCTCGGCGCGATAGTGGTGCCATGCCGAGCTCGCGCGGGTATCCCGCGTTGCCGCTCCCCGGGTCATGCACGCTCCTCGTGGTTGAACATCGTCGACAGGCGCAGTGGGTTCTAAATCAACGGTGCAAGAAAAAGGAATACCGTCCAGCGGCACATGTGGCCAAACCGCACCACACGCGAGACGCGGAGTTTGCTCAGGCCTATCGCACGAGCAACACGGGCACCTTCGATCGGTTCAAAGCGCCATTGGCAACGCTTCCAAGCAGGGCACGTTCGATTCCGCTCACCGCGCGTGCGCCGAGAACCAGAACATCTGCTCGGGACTCGTCAGTCGCGCGCAGCAACTGCTCGAGCGGGGCGCCCGGACGCTGCTCGCCTTTCGCCGACCAACCGCGGCGCTTGAGCCGCGTAACTGCCTCATCCAGCGCGCTCTGGCCTTCGCGCGCACGCTCCTCGTTCAACGCGACTACCTCCCGTTTGATGTGCGCTTTGACGCTCGCCGGTATGAGCGAGGCCGAAGCTGGCATGGCCATGGGCTGGATGACGTTGACGACGACGATACGGCTGCCTCGCACGATTTCGAGAGAGCACATCAGGTCGATCGCGCGTTTTGCGTTGGCGCATCCGTCATAGCCCACCACGAAGCGGCGCACTGCACGCGGCGCCTCCCGCACGACGAGAACCGGGCAGGGGGCGTGTGCGGCAACGGCGCGAGATACGCTGCCTGCCAGCAGGCGCCGGAACGTGCCGTAGCCGCGCCACCCCACTACGATCACGCTCGCCCGGAACCGACGTGCTTCGCCCAGAATGCCGTCCACAGGGACTTCATCACGCGTTGCGACTTCGGCTTTCTGCCAGCGGGCCGAGAGTACACGGCGAGCGCTTTCGCACACGGCCTTCAAGGCGCCCGCGAGAGCGGCGCGCGCATCTGCAGAGTCGGGGCGCAACCAATCTGATGGCGCCACGACCGCGCGAACCCGGGCCGCTTCGCCCCACGGGAATCTGACCGCCGTTAAGAGCGCGGCTTGGGCGGGAGGCGAACCGTCAGTGGCAACAAGAACCTGGTGCTGCTTTGAAGCCATTCTCTTTTCGCTCCTTGCGGCGTAGCGATTGGGTTGTTCCGGGTGGATTCGGCCCGGTCCCGTGAGCAAGTACGGCGGCGTTCATCTGCCGCCTCTGACTGTCCTGATTGATGTGAATTACACCGTTTCGGTGGTGCAAGTCAGCGCAGGCATAATGCGTCGCCTGCTGCCAACGAACAGGAGAAATTGTAGGCGTGAGCAGGCTCCGGATTATTGATGCAGATCAAACCGCCCGAGTCCGGGCGGCGCGCTCGCACCGTTGGAGCGACACGGTAGTCGCAGATCGCTTTAGCGATGCACACGATGTCGCCGGTCGTCCGGCGAGCCGTGCAAAGGCATATGTGATTGGTGTGGCGGCCGCGTCAGATTGAATTCAGCGATACACCACCACCGGGACCCTGGAGTGCGAGAATCTTTCTGCGTGATGGTGCCCGTGATCAGCATGGCGATTGCATCTACGGCGAAACGACGGGAGCCTTGGCGTGGAGCACGGCGTCGATATCGTTCAGGCAACCCTAGGACTCGCCCATGAGTCTCGCAGAATCTGTATATAGGGCTCGAAGACGTATATGCGCCCGCGGCGTTGCCCTGTGATTTCCTTGACGATGCCGGCGGTGGCGAGCGATTCGAGTGCCCGGCGCGCCGTGTCGAACGCGAGCCCCGTATGTTTGCGCGCGCCTTGAGTCGTGATGATCGGGTGCGCGAACAACGTCTCGGCAATGGGAATGGCGCTGCGCTGTAACGCTGCGGCCCTGCGCATGACATCCCCGTGGAGGGCAAGAATGGTCCTGGACCGCTGCATCGCATCGTCGGCGGTGATTCGCACCCCTGTGAGAAAGAACTTCAACCAGCCTTCCCAATCGCCTGCGCGCCGTATCGCCATCAACCGTTCGTAGTACTCGGCACGGTTCTCCAATAAGAAAAGGCTGAGATAGAGCAGAGGATGATGGAGAGCACCTTCGGCGGCGAGCATCAACGGCACGAGGAGGCGACCGATCCTGCCGTTGCCGTCTGAAAAAGGATGTATGGTCTCAAATTGCGCGTGCACGAGCGCGCAACGCACGAGCAAGGGCAGGTCTCGTTTATCCTGAACGTAATATTCGAAATTGCCGAGCGCCATGCGCATAG
>JBKJKJ010000612.1:0-2592 GCA_046597455.1 Burkholderiales bacterium | reverse complement strand
CGCAGGGGAAAACGGGCCGCCGCCCACCCAACATCTGCGTGAGCTTTTGCATTCGTTGCGCGTTCGATGCGACGCCGCCGGTCTGCCTAATCGGTCCCACGTTCCGCGCGCTTCGCTGCGGCCGTTCCGGGCCCGGGGTATTGAATCGTGTCGCGCAGCGCCACGATGCGCTCGGAGTCGAAGCGCGGCACCTGCAGTTCGCCTTTATCGGTCCACTCCTTGACACGCTGCCCGATATCGAGCGCTCTGTCGCCGGAAGGCGGCGTGTCCTTTCCGAGGTAAATCGTTCGCGACGGGAAAGCGAAGGTTGTGCCGCTGCTCGCCACCGCATCCATGAATCGCAGATTGAGATCTTCCTGAACCTCCAGATATTCGCTGTAATCGGTCGCGTGCACGTAGGCGAACACCTCGATGTTCAGCGTTTCGCTGCCGAAACCGGTGAAGCGCACGCGCGCGGGGTCCGGGCTTACTCGCGGATGCGCGTAAAGAATCGCCCGCAGCTCGACCAGGAGATAACGAATCTGATCGGGCGTGGTTTCGTAGCGCAGACCGATCGTCGGATGAAACCAGAAGCGGTCGCGGCGGCTCAGGTTCTCGAGTTTGAGCGAGGAGAATTCCCCGTTTGGAATCGACACCACGGTGCGGTCGAGCGTGCGCACGCGCGTCGAGCGCATCCCGATGTCCTCGACCGTTCCGGTGATCCCGGTGAAGGTGCAGACTTCGCCCACGCGAACCGGCTGATCGGCGATCAGCATGAGACTGCCGACCAGGTTCTCGACCGTCTTTTGCGCACCGAGCGCGATCGCGATACCGCCAATCCCGAGGGCTGCTAGGCCCGCCGTCACATCGAAACCCAGATTGTCGAGCAGCGCGACGACGACGATGGCCATCAGCACGGCTTTGCCGATGCGCCGCACGAGCACGACCGCTGCGACGGCGCCGGAGCGCCCTTGTCGCGCCATGCGCTCGGCACCGACATCGGCGAGAGCATCGACGATCCGCCACACCAGCCAGGCCAGCGTCAGCCAGCCAAGAATCTCCGTGAGACGGCCAATCTGCTGACGGGCCACGACCGACACGCCGAGGAAGATCGCCGAGATGGCAAAGATCCACACGCCCAGATAGATCCGCAGCGGCACGGCGACCGCGTCCTGCAGACGCTGGCCGCGCTCGCTTCGCGCAGCAGGCCAGACCAGCCACAGAACCTTGCGGCCTAGCCGGGTGAGCGCCCAGGCGACGCCGTAAGCCACGAACACCAGAAGGATGAGCGCCAGCCAGTGACCAACCGGCACGCCCCACAGGAGCGTGCGTGACAGCGTCTGCGGGAGCATGCGATCGAGGACGCCGCCGGCAACGCTCTCCTGCCACTTGGGAATGGCCGCAACGCTCGACGCCGACACGAGCCAGATGAGTCCGGCCCCGGGATCTTCGACGCGCTCGGCAAGCAGGTCGACCGCGCCCTCCTCCGTGCGTATCGTGCCGAAGCGCTCGAGATTTGCGGCGAGCCCATCATCGGCGTGTCCGGTGGGCTGATCACTCAGTTGCCAGCGCGCGTACAGGTAACCGCCCCGCTCCAGCAGCTTCTGAAGCTGCCTGGCCAGTTCAGGGCCCGCGGTGTCGCGTCGGTTTTTCGGCACCGCAGTCAGATTGAGGTAGCGCCCGGCTTTCTCATAATCCCGGGCCGCCACGGCTGCGATAAAACCCTGGACCATTCCCTCCGGGGTTTCCCGGCCCAGCGGATCCACGGGAGCAGCCGGCTTGTTCTCGCCGGACGCGGCGGATGGCGAGGTCAGCGCCTCCAGTTGGGCGAGTGCGGCTCCCGAACCCGCCAGGACCGCCAGCATCAACAGGATGATGATTTTCTTCATGCACGACCTCCGCCTTCGTGAGTTGTCTTGATCCCGTGCTCGTGCGCGCACACGCAGGCAGGAGACGATGGCCGCAACCAAGGCGCGACGGCAAGTCCGCGGATGCTCGCCTCATGGGGAATCCCGCGACTGAATGACCAGGGGAGACGAACCGGAAGCCCGTCGATTCGATGCGACCGCAGCGTCGAACTGAGCGTTACGCGGTCGCTGCCCCGGAAGCGGCCGGCAATGACCGTCCGCCACTGGCCGATTCCGTCATTATCTCATTATCCCGGTCGTGCCCGTCGCTCGGCGACGGCGCGACTATCGCACCGACGATATCGAGCCTTGCGGGACCTGCCACGGCGCAGGATGGCGCGTGCGCGTCGTGTAGGCGGTCAGGTTCAGATCTCCTTCATCACCTGCCCGTGAGAGATCAGTGCGAACAGGACGGTGCCGCCGACGATATTGCCCAGCAGTGTCGGAATGGTGAAATCCACGATCATGCTCACGATGCCGAGCTGGCCGTTCGCCACGAGCATGAACGCTTCCACACTGCCGGCCACGATGTGCGGGAATCCACCCGCGGCAATGAGATAAGTCATCATCGTAATCACCCAGAACTGCGCTGCTTCGGAGCTGGGAATGATCCAGACCATCGCAGCGATCAGGAAGCCCGACGTGATGGCCTTGAAGAACATCTCGATCCAGTTGTTCTTCATCAGATGACCGCTGATCTCGAGCA
>JBKJKJ010000601.1:0-10604 GCA_046597455.1 Burkholderiales bacterium | reverse complement strand
CTGGCGACTCCCGCGACCAACGTTAAACCCATCGCGATCGCTGTCCATTTGTACGTAAGCATGTTGGATCTCCTTCAATGATGACGAGGCGCGCGTTCGACCGAACGCTTTGATTTCGATTGCCTTGACCGTCGTGCGCATGAGACCCATGAGGGGGTTGCGTACTCACAGACTTTTTTGCGGGAAGGCGCGTAAGGTCCATCCATGAAGCCGGGTCTCATCGCCCTCGAGGGTGGTCCGGAATTAAAGCGGGCAACAGCGCATGCACCCTCCACAGGAGACGAGCCATGAAGACCGTAACGATGGGCGCACCGCCCGCGGCGGCGATGCGGGCCGCCTTATTGATCTTATTGAGCGTTGGACCTGTATCTGCTGCGGCCGATCCGCGCTGGCAGGCCGAGTGGCCTCGAACCGATTTCAACAAGCGCACCGTCGAGCTCGGTGAGATCATGTCCGGCGGGCCCGGGAAAGACGGCATTCCGGCCCTCGACCGTCCAAAGTTCATCGATCCGGAGGCGGCCGCGCGCTGGCTGGACGCGCGAGAGCCCGTGATCGTGGTCGAGCGCAATGGTGAGGCCCGCGCTTATCCGCTGCAGATACTGATGTTCCATGAAATCGTCAACGACACAATCGGCTCGACGCCGGTTGCGGTGACTTTCTGTCCGCTATGTAATGCCTCGATCGTCTTCGAAAGGCGCGTCGATGGCCGGGTGCTCGACTTCGGAACCACCGGGAAGCTGCGCAAAAGCGACCTCGTGATGTATGACCGGCACACGCAGAGCTGGTGGCAGCAGTTCACTGGCAAGGGGATTGTCGGGCACTACGCGGGCACTGCGCTCGAGCGGCTATCCTCGACGATCGCGTCGTTCGCAGACTTCAGGCACGCGCATCCGCGCGGCAAGGTGCTGTCACGGGACACCGGATATTCTCGGCCGTATGGCCGCAATCCCTATCGCGGATACGATCGCATCGGAGACCGGCCTTTCCTGTTTCACGATCCCCTCGACCCGCGGCTTCCCGCGATGGAGCGCGTCCTGGGCATCACCCAAGGCGGGCGGGTGCGGATTTATCCTCTCGGCGCGCTCAAAAGCGAGCCGGTGATCAACGACGACCTCGCAGGAGAGCCGGTCGCCGTTTTCAGTCGGGAGGGCATGCTTTCGGCGCTCGACGCCGAGCGTATCCGCGACTCGAGGGAGATCGCCGCCGCCGCGGCATACAGTCGAAAAGTCGAAAAGAGGGTGCTGCATTTCGAGCGCCGGGGAAGCCGGATCGTCGATCGCGAGACGGGCACCGAATGGGATCTCTTCGGACGCGCCGTGGCCGGCGCGCTTCAGGGACGCCGTCTCAAAGCGGTTGATAGCGGCGTGCATTTCGCTTTTGCCTGGCTCGCATTCAATCCGGACTCGGAGATCTACGGCAGCACGCCTGCTCAGGCCGCTGGTCAACGAACCGCGCGTTGAAACGCGTATATTCTCAACCAGCCAAAAAAACGATCTCATTCGGAGGAGGCAGTTATGGTCGCGCGGAGCTGGCGTTCGATAACGGTCATTGCACTGCTGGCCGCGAGCGGATGGTCGCAGGCCCAAACCTATCCGGCGCGATCGGTGCGGGTGATCGTCGGCTATCCCGCAGGCGCGGGCAACGACGTGATCGGACGTCTGGTGCTGGCGGAACTGACGAAGAGCCTCGGGCAGCCTTTCGTCGTCGACAATCGGCCGGGCGCTTCGGGCAACATCGGGGCGGAAATCGTGGCGCGCAGTCCGCCGGACGGCTACACGCTGCTCAACGCACCGGGCTCGATTGCCATGTCATACAGTCTGTTTCGCAAGCTGCCGTACGACCTGCTCACAGACCTGGAGCCGATCTCGATCATGGCTTCGGTGCCTTTTGTGCTCGGTGTGCACCCTTCGCTGTCGGTCAAATCGGTGCGTGAGCTCGTTGCTTTCGCAAAATCGCGACCGGGGCAACTCACTTTCGGATCGGGCGGCGCAGGCGGAGGGCCGCATCTGACGGCGGAACTGTTCCAGATGCGCACCGGATTGAAACTGCTGCATGTGCCTTACCGTGGCACGGCGCAGGGGAATGCCGCTGTGGCCAGCGGGGAGATCACCATGATATTCGCGCCTACCCCATCGATCATCCCGCTGGTGCATTCGAAGCGCGTGCGACCGCTCGCGATAACCAGCGCGCAGCGACATCCGTCACTTCCGGACGTGCCGACCATGATGGAAGCCGCGTTGCCGGACTTCGAGTCGCGCAACTGGATCGCCCTGTTCGGCCCCCGTGGAATGCCCGAAGAATCCGTCAATCGAATCAATTCTGAAATCAATCGCATCGTGCAGCTGCCGGGCATGCGCGAGCGCTTGGCAGGCCTGGGCGCGGAGTCGATGCACGGCACGCCGAAAGAATGGGCGGCCTACGTGCGAGATGAGGTGTCGAAGTGGGCGAAAGTCATCAAGGCCGCGGGCATCCAGCTGGAATAGCGACACCCCTGTCGCTTGAACACGAGGCGCCAGCAGTCGCCTTGACCGCGACATCCGGAGCAGACTACCCTTCGCGGTCACGATTCACCGACCCATCGAAGACGAGGTATCAATGGCCAGATTACCTTTCGTTCAGAACGACGACGCCTCTGAAGAGGTGCGCGCTGCATTCGAGGCGGCGAACAGCTTCAACGGCCGGGTTGCCAACTCGATGCGGGTATTCGCTCACTCACCCGCCATCGTGAAGTTCCTGCTGCCGCTGCAGGCCGTGCTTCAGAAGGACGGTCTGGGGTGCAAGCTCGACGCCAGGACCCGCGCGCTGGCCATGATCAAAGTCTCGGCGCTCAACGCGTGTCGATACTGAATAAAGCATAATCGCCTGGTCGGGCGAACGGCAGGTTGGACCGAGGCGCAACTCGATGCACTGAGTGCGGACGACTATCTGACGAGTCCGCTTTTCGGTGATCGTGAGAAGGCCGTTATCAGATGGGCCGAGCTCGTCACCTGGAACAAGGCTCGCGATGACGATGAAGCCTATGCAGAACTTTCCAGATATTTCGACAGCACGGAGATTGTCGAATTGACCACGGTGGCAGCCTTTCGAGGTCTGATGAACCGCTTCATGGATTCGCTGCAAATCGAGCTCGAAGGCCCCGAGCTTCAGGCGCAGGGCGGGCGTGCCGGTGCCAGCCGGGAGGATCTGCATGCGTACGTTGAAAAACTGGTGAACCTGGTTTAGATCCGCGCGTAAGACATCTCGCGCGCCAAGTCCCCGCGCGCCGCACGCTGCAACCGAGCAACCCATCGAAGGACGCACTCATGGCCCGCCTGGAAGACATACCGCTCGGAGAACGCACCATGATGGAGACCCTCGATTGCTCGGGATTCGAGGGACGACGTCCCTGGATGAAGGGTCCGCCGCTGAACCGGCGCCGCATCGCCATCGTCTCCACCGCCGCTTTGAATTTGCGCAGCGATGCCGTCTATCAGCGAAACGAGACAGGCTTTCGCATCATTCCCGGTGACGTCGATCCCGGCGATGTGGTCATGAGCCACTCGTCGGTAAATTTTGACCGCACCGGATTTCAGCAGGACCTCAACGTCTGCTTTCCGCTGCAGCGACTGCACGAAATGGCGAAGGAGGGGGTTATCGGGTCGGTCGCGAGCTTCCATTTTACCGTTTCGGGCGCGCCTCACCCTGCCGAGCTCGAGCACTCCGCCCGCGCCATTGCACGCACGATGCGCACCGATGGTGTCGACACGGTCTTGCTGGTGCCGATATGACCCAAGTGCACGCGCGCCGTGGGCGGGCTGGCGATATATCTCGAGGAAGAAGGCCTTGCGACGACGCAGATCAGCCTGATCCGCATTCATTCCGAACGCACCATGCCGCCGCGAGCGCTGTGGGTTCCGTTCGAACTGGGGCGGCCACTGGGCGTGCCCAATGATCCCGGGTTTCAGAAACGCGTGCTGGGGGCGGCCTTCGCGCTTCTCGATGCCCCGCATGGGCCGGTGCTCGTCGACTATCCGGAAGACGTGCCGGCGGCAAGCGTGGGGGGCGGTGCAGACGCGATGGACGGCATGTTCTGTTCCATCGACTTTCCGCCGCCCCCGGACGCCACGGCGCCGACCAGTGAGATCGGCATCGCGCTCCTCAACGAGATCGGCTCGCTCGGGCCGTGGTACGAGCTTGCCGTCATCCGACGCGGGCGCACCACTGTGGGGCCCAGTGGATTGCCCATCGTGCAGGCAGGAAAATATCTGTCAGCGTTCCTCGCGGATCAGGCGACCGAGTGTCCGCGCGACGACATGCCGGCCGCGCGCGTCCTCAAACTGGCCTACGAGGATTTGAAGGCGTATTACACGGAGGCCATCACCATCCAGCCCGGTTACGCCACGAGCAGGCGCGTCGAGGATTGGCTGTTCAGGGAAACCGTGCTCGGTGCCGCATTGTGGCGGTTGCGCAGTCTGTGCCGGGCGAGCACCGACGAGCAATATCAGTTTCTGGGGCGCAACTCGATCGTTCCGGACCGGCAGATTCATCCGGCAACCTGACGCCTTGGGCGCGTGCCCGGTAATCCCCGATCGCAAGCCTGAGCGCGCCGCTCCCGTTTGCATGAGGCGGTTCTGTACTGTATAGTCCTGAATGCACTGTTGGTGCATGTCCTCCAGTCCTCCAGTCCTTCCGTTTCTCCAATTTCCCCAATCCAATTTATGGCGCGTCCCCGGGAATTCGAAGTTCAGACCGTGCTCGATCGCGCGATGAAAGTGTTCTGGGCGAAAGGCTACGAGTCGACTTCGCTCGACGATTTGTGCGAGGCCACCGGCCTGGGTCGCTCCAGCCTGTATGCGGCGTTCGGCGACAAACACGAGCTGTATCTGACCACGCTGCGCCACTATGAAGACGAGGCTGTGGTACGCATTACGGCTGCGCTCGCGGGGCCTCACACGATTCGTGAATCGATCGCGATGCTGCTGGGTCGAATGACGGATGACATTGTTGCCGGCCCCGGCAGACGCGGTTGCTTCATTGGAAACTGCGCCGGGGAGCTCGCTCGTAATGACCCAAACGCCAGTGCCCATGTGCGGCGCGCGCTCGACCGGATCGAGTCGGTTTTCCGCGATGCGCTGAGCCGCGCCCAGGCGCGCGGTGAAATTGCCGAGAGTGCGGATGTGAATGCGCTGGCGCGGTTTCTCACCGCCAGCTTTCAGGGATTGCGTCTCATCGGCAAAGCGCGGCCCGAACGGGCCGTGCTGGACGACATCGCTGCTGTGATGCTGCGCTGCATCGACAAGTAGTTATTTCTGCGTTATGGACCTCACGGTTCACAATGGCGCTTGCCGCGTTTTTTAACAAAGGAATCCAGCATGGCCAGACTCTCCGATCTGCCCGAATGGGAACGACAGCACCACCTGGACAAGATCACCGCGTTACCCGACTACGGCAGGACGCCGTTTGCGTCTGGGCCGGCGCTGAACCAGCGTCGCGTTGCGATCGTCACCACGGCGGGGCTGCACAGGCGCGCCGACCGTCCGTTCGAAATGGGCTCGTCCGACTATCGCATCATCCCCGGCGATGCCGCCGCGGGCGATCTCGTGATGAGCCACATCTCGGTCAACTACGATCGCAGCGGTTTTCAGGAAGACATCAATGTCGTGTTTCCGATCGATCGGCTGCGCGAGCTCGAAGCGGACGGAACAATAGGAGCGGTATCGGATTTCCATTACTCGTTCATGGGCGCTACACCCGGACAAAGCCTGGAAGCCAAGGCCCAGGAGCTTGCGGGTTTGATGAAGCGGGACGGCGTCGACGCCGTCCTGCTCACACCGGTCTGACCCAACTGCACGTGCGCCGTGGGCGCACTGGGCCATTTCATCGAGCGCGAAGGCGTGCCGACCGCGCAGATCAGTCTTATTCGCGAGCAGACTGCTGCGATCAAGCCGCCACGCGCGCTGTGGGTTCCTTTCATGCTGGGTCGTCCGTTCGGCGCGCCCAATGCTCCGGATTTCCAGCGCAAGGTCGTTCGCGCGCTGCTGACGTTGTTCGATCGATCCGCAGGTCCGGTTCTGGAGGATTTCCCCGAGGACGCGCCGGCGGACACGACGGGCGAGACGACATTCGCCTGTCCGGTGAGCTTCGCGCCGGCACAAACCGATAGCGACGATCCGGTCGCAGCCATGCGACGCGAGATCTCGCAGCTCGCGCCGTGGTACGAGCTCGCGTTGAAACGTCGGGGCCGCACGACGGTCGGCGTTTCGGGGTTGAGCGTGGACGAGGCTGCGCGCTTTGCAGCGAGCTTTACGAGTGAAACGCCGGCAGCGTCCTACGATGCGAGTCTTTCAGCCGGGATTGCGTTGAAGCGCGCGTGCGACGATCTCAAGGCCTATCACTACGAGGCGGTGGCCGCGCAGCCGGGCAATCTTTCGTCCAAAGCGATCGATCGGTGGTTCTGGTTCGAGACCGCAACAGCGAAAGTGTTTCTGGCCATTCAGCAGGCGTGCCTCAGAAGTAACGACAAGTCACTGCAGCCGTTGGGCAAGCTTTCGCTCGTGCCTCGAGCCATCGGCCACGCACTGGCGGAACGAGCCGGTTCGCCGGCATGACGCGACAACAGCCGGTTGATTCCTGCCGGCGTCCAGGAGACTCACCATGATCAAGTTCTATTACCACCCTTCGCCCAACCCGGCCAAAGTGGCACTGTTACTCGAGGAAACCGGGCTGCCTTACGAGCTCGTGCCGGTCGATACGCGCAAGGGCGAGCAGCATGCGTCGTCGTTCAAAGCGATCAATCCGAATTCCAAGACGCCCGCGATCGTTGACGGCGACGTGACGGTCTTCGACAGCAATGCGATCCTGCTCTACCTCGCCGAGAAGACTGGCCGCTTCCTGCCCGAGAATAAACCCGCTGTGCGCGGCGAGATGTTGTCGTGGCTGATGTTCGTGGCGACCGGCATCGGGCCTTACTCCGGCCAGGCTGTGCATTTCAAGCACTTCGCGCCCGAGAAGCTCGCGTACGCGATCAACCGCTACTCGCGCGAGGCCGAGCGTCACTTCGGGCTTCTCGATGCCCGGCTCGCAACCCGGGCTTACATGGTCGGCGACACCTACTCGATTGTCGACATGGCAGTGTGGGGCTGGGGGCGCGTCGTGCCGTTCGTGCTGGGCGAAGATGCCTGGACGCGCATGCCCAACCTGAAGCGGCTGTTCGACGAGATCAGCGCCCGGCCCGCGGCGGTGCGTGCGAATGCCCTGAAAGAAAAATACGCATTCAAGACCGAGATGGATGACGAAGCGCGCCGTCACCTGTTTCCACAGAATACGCCGAGCCCGCAGGCGGCCTGATTTCAGCAGTAGCCGGACCGATCAACGGCGGGGTGGCAGAGTGTTATGCCGTGGCCTGCAAAGCCACGTACGGTGGTTCAATTCCATCCCCCGCCTCCATTCTGGATCGAGCTTGTTGCCTCATGCCGAGGCGACGGGCTCGATCGCGCGCGGTTGTCGAAAACGGTCACCTGATCAGCGGTGCGTCTTCCACAGGCGCCGCACCACCAGCACTACCGCAGTCATCGCGGCCACGATCGCCGCGAAAGACAGAAAGCGGCCCGCGCCGAGTTGCCCGCCGGCGTAACTCCAGACGAACGCAAAGGGCAGGATGCCGACGAGCGACGCCGCAGCGTAAGTGCTGAAGCGCAGCCTCTTCAGCAGGCCGAGCGCGAAGCTCACGACGTCCACCGGCAGAATGATGCGTAACACCACGATGCCGCCGAAGCCGACGTCGTCCGGAACTCGCGCCTCCAGACGGTCGACAGCCTTCATGGAGGTGTATCGCTCCAGGTACGGGCGCCCGAGACGCGCGATCTGGAAGGCGATCAGGCAGCCGGCCCACCAGCCGGCCGCGCTCAGCAGCGCGGTCATCACGACGCCGAAGCTCTGCGTGGCGAGCGGCAGCAGAGGCAGGGATGAAAATGGCAGCAGCACGACCGACGCGGCCACGAGCGACACGTAAATCACCGCGCCGAGAAATGCGTGATCGCCGATCCAGCTCTGGAGCCGCTGCATGTCCCACTCCCATTGCCAGACACCCACTGCGATGAGCGCGATCACACCTGCGACGATGATGATTTTTGCTTTCATTGAACAGCGAATGATTCACGGTGCGCCCGGGTCGTGCCTGCGGCGCGCTGGATGAAATGTCCCATCCGCGTAAACGCGATCGCTTCAAACCATGTGGCTGATATCGGAGGCCCCTGTCGGATAGGCGAAAATCGTGGTCTTCAGATCCTCGGCGGTCAGCCCTTTGCGGATGGCCAGCGCGAAAATATTGATGACTTCGTCCACGTGCGGCCCCACCAGGTGGGCGCCGAGGATGCGCTGGCTGCCTTCTTCGACGAGGACTTTGAACCCGTAGACCGATTCGCCGACACGCCTCGCGGTGTACCAGTCCGATGCGTTCTGACTTTGCACGCGGAACTTCAGACCGTCGTCGCGCGCCCGTTTCTCGCTCAGGCCCACCGAGGCAATGGGCGGAATCGTGTAAGCCACGCTCGGGACGCCGGCATAGTTCGGCTTCGCGTGGTTCCCCTTCAGCATGTTGGCCGCGGCGACTTTCGCATCATGGTTTGAAACCGGCGTCAGCGGCGGACCGCTGAGCGCTGCGTCACCAACTGCATACACCGCCGGATTGGAGACGCTCTGGAGGTATTCGTTGAGCTTCAGACGGCCTTTCTCGCTCTCGACGCCCGCCGCGGCAAGGTCGAGCGGGTCGAGATCGGGCACGCGCCCCGCCGCGTGCACCACCAGATCGGCGGTGAGCACCTCGTCCCGTCCGTTCGAGCTCGCGCGAACCGAAAAGCCACGGGTCGTCTTTTCGATCGCGGTTGCGCTCGTGTCGAGCCGCACGTCGACCCCGACCGCCTTGAATTTCTCCATGAGCCAGCCGACCAGGTCGGGATCGAAAGGCGGCAGAATGCGCCCGGACCGTTGCAGCACGGTGACGTGCGCACCGGCTCGCGCAGCGATGTGTGAAAACTCGGCCGCGATGAAACCGCCACCGACCAGGATGATGCGTTTGGGCAGCCGGTCGAGCTCGAGAAACTCTGTGCTGGTCGTCAAATGCGCTTCACCCGGAATGCCCAGCGTCACCGGCACCGCGCCCACGCCGATGAGGATGTAACGACCTTCGAGCACCTCGCCGCCGACCTCGACTGAATGAGGTCCCCGGAACCGCGCACGCCCGTGGTAGGTATCGATGCCGTCCTTTTCGAAACTCTTTTCCTTCATTGGGGGAACAGGTTCGGTGAAGGTGCGCTTGAACGCCATGAGATCGCCCCATGCGATGTCGGGCTCGCCGCCGCTGTTGCCTTTGCCGCGCATTCGGTGGGCATGGTCGATGAGCTCCGCTGCGCCGACGAGAACTTTTTTAGGATCGCATCCACGCAGGGCGCACGTGCCCCCGTAAGGCAGATGATCGATGACCGCCACGCGCCATCCGGCCGCGCGGCAGTGGGAAGCGGCGCCTGATGCGCCGGTGCCGGTTCCGATGGCGATGAGATCGTATTGGGTGGTCATGGGTTTCTTCCTCGGTTGCTATAAAAAACTTCGATGCTTGCAGTGCGGTGCGCACCGCATGGTGCTTATCCGATAGCGACGAAAAGGCCGAACCAGATCGACCACGCGCCCAGCAAGACGAACAAGGTCCCGGTCCACAGCGGCAGGCGGCGGGTCAGCCCGGCGAGCCTGTCGAGCATACGGCGGGCGCGCTGGAAAAGCACTGCGGCGACGAGCGGCAAAGACAGCGCGAAACCGAACAGGCCGAGCGAGACGAAACCGCGCGCTACCGTCTCGCCGCTCGCCCCCCCGGCGGCTGACGCGGCCAACAGCGCAAGCAGGAGCGGACCTGCGCACGCCGGGATGTTGAGACCGAAAACCATCCCGAGAAGGATCGAGCCTCGCGGGCTGGAGAGCGACGCGAGCCGCGGACCGATCGAAACCATGAATGTGCCGATGCGCCCGGTGAGGTAGAGGACGCCGATTCCCACGTAGAGCACGCCCATCAGTATCCACACCGCTTTCTGTACCCCGAGGAACAAGGTTCCGATGTACGCCGCGAGCGCGCCCAGCACACCGATGAACACTGCACGGCTCAGGGTGAAAGCGAGCACCTGACCCATCTTGGTCGCCGTGGACTGCCCTTCGGTCGTCTTGATGAACAGCAGGGTCGCGCCGATTACGCACGGCTCGATGAAACCCAGCAGGCCGAAGGCAATCGGCCACACGATAAACGTCGCGATCTCACCGGCCGTCACGACAGGCTCTCCAGCCTGAGCACGATCGGCTCCAGTGCCTCGCCCGGGCTCAGCACGCGGCCGATGGCCGCCGCGTGCGCGTATCCCAGCGCGCGCAGCGCAACCAGGCAGGCATCGACGCGGTCGGCGGGAACGCTCGCCAGCAGGCCGCCCGCAGTCTGCGGGTCGAAAATCAGCGGATAGCGCGGATGGCTCACGGCTTCCGCCTGGTTACGCAGTGCCCGGCGCAGCCGGACGTTCGCCGGCTGCAGCGAGCTCAGTATCCCTGCGGCACTCGTCTCCTCGGCGCCTTCCAGCACCGGCAGGGCCGCAAGG
>JBKJKJ010000594.1:0-6069 GCA_046597455.1 Burkholderiales bacterium | reverse complement strand
GCGCTGGTGAACTTCACGCGCGATCTCGCAGTGAAGTGGGCGCAGCACAACATCCAGGTGAACTGCATCTGCCCGGGCTTCTTCGTCACACCGCTCAACCAGAAGCTCTACGAAAAGAACAAGTCGAACATCGATCGCGAAATTCCGCTGGGCCGCACCGGCGGACCTGACGACCTGAAAGGGATCGTCGTGCTGCTCGCCTCCGAAGCTTCGAGCTTCATGACGGGTGCCATCATTCCAGTCGACGGCGGTTCGGTCGCGTGGTGAAGAGTAAGGGTTTCGAGCGCGGGTAGGGATGGCGGACAGCGCATCGAGTCTCGCACCCGGCGTAAAACGGCGGGAGGTGTGGTCGTGGGCGATGTACGATTTCGCCAATTCGGGCTACACCACGGTCGTCATCACCGCGGTATTCAGTGCCTACTTCGTCGCCGAAGTCGCCGCCAAAGCGGCGTGGGCGACGTTCGCATGGACCGCGGCGCTCTCCGTCTCCTATGCGGCGATCATGATCACCGGCCCGCTCATCGGCGCGTATGCCGACAGCCGGGCGGCCAAGAAACGCCTGCTACTCGTGACCACGATCGGCTGCGTCCTTTTTACCGCCGCGCTCGCGCTGGTCGGCCGCGGCGACGTGGCGCTTGCTGTCGCGTTCATCGTGCTCTCGAATTTTTTCTTCGGCAGCGGCGAAAACCTCATCGCGGCATTCCTGCCGGAGCTCGCCCGCGGCGACGCCATGGGGAAGGTGTCGGGCTGGGGCTGGAGCCTGGGTTACATCGGGGGGCTGGTGAGCCTCGGGGCGAGCCTCGCTTACGTGACGCATGCGCAAGCCGGCGGTGCGTCGGCAGCCGAATTCGTGCCGGTGGCGATGCTGATCACTGCCGGCATTTTCGCGCTGGCGAGCCTGCCCACGTTCCTGTTCCTGCGCGAACGCGCGGTGCCGGTCCTCCCGGGACGGCAGGCCTCGGCGGGCGCGCTGGCACGCCTGTGCGAGACGCTCGCCCACGCACGCCGCTACCAGGACCTCGAGCGCTTCCTGCTGTGCGTGGTGTTCTACCAGGCGGGAATCCAGGCGGTCGTCGCGCTCGCCGCGATTTACGCCGAACAGGCGATGGGTTTCAGCACCCGCGAGACGATTCTCCTGATCCTCGTGGTGAACGTCACCGCCGCAATCGGCGCTTATGTTTTCGGTCAGGTGCAGGATCGGCTCGGTCACGTGCGCACGATCGTCCTGACGCTGCTGGGATGGCTGCTCGCGGTGGTGCTGGCGTGGGCGTCGAAAGGGCCGGTTCTGTTCTGGATCACCGCCAACCTGGTGGGGATATGCCTCGGCTCGAGCCAATCGGCGGGGCGTGCCATGGTGGGCTACCTGAGCCCGCCGTCGCGCAGCGGGGAATTCTTCGGGCTGTGGGGACTTGCGGTAAAGCTGTCCTCCGTCCTGGGGCCGATCACGTACGGGCTCGTCACGTGGATGACCGGCGGCGACCATCGACTGGCGATCCTCATTACGGGCGTTTATTTCCTGATCGGTCTGGGACTCGTCGGCACGCTGGACGTTGCACGCGGACGCCGCGCCGCCCTCGTCGCGGCACCGCCGGCCTGAATCTTCGCGCGTCGGACCGCCGTCCGCGAACCCGGGATCGCCTGCACGAGCCGTTGCGGGAAGGCTTGTACAATCCCGACCGGCGCGCCGCCTATAACGATAATCGACCCGGCCGTTCGTCCCTGCAGCGCTTGCAGTCGATGCCCATCGAATCTACACGGCGTCGAGCGCCAGTGCGTGCATCTGCGCGACGGAACGGAGCGATTTACATGGAGGAGAAATGAAAAAGCTTGTGGCCGTGTTGTTCGCGTTATGCGCTTGCGGCGCGTATGCGCAAAGTTATCCCACCAAGCCGTTACGCTTCGTCGTTCCTTTCGCTGCGGGTGGCGGCAGCGATCTGGTTGCCCGTACGGTCGCGCAGAAAATCAGCGAGGCGCTCGGCCAGTCGGTCATCGTCGACAACCGCCCCGGTGCAGCGGGCACCATAGGGGCGGACCTCGTGGCCAAGTCGCCTCCCGACGGGCACACCTTGCTCCTCGGCAGCAACGGACCGCTCGCCATCAACCCAAGCCTGTATGCAAAGCTGCCATACGACGCTGCGCGCGATTTTGCGCCGGTGTCGCTCGTCACCGTGATGCCTTTCCTGCTGGTGACGCACCCGTCGCTGCCGGTGAAGTCGGTGAAGGACCTCGTGGCGCTGGCCAAAGCGAAGCCGGGGCAGCTCAACTACGGCTCGCCCGGCAGCGGCTCGACGACGCACCTCGCAAATGAGCTCCTGAAGTCGATGACCGGGATGCAGATCACTCACATTCCCTACAAAGGCGTCGCGCCAGCGGCTATCGATCTCATCAGCGGACAGCTGCAGATGATGTCCGGCGACCTGAGCACGCTGATTCCCCACGTGCGCTCGGGGAAAATGCGTGCGCTCGCGGTCACTGGCACCCGCCGCTCCAGTCTTCTGCCCGACATGCCCACGGTCGCCGAGTCGGGTGTGCCCGGCTATGCCGCGCACGGCTGGTTCGGCGTCCTGGTGCCTGCGGCGGCGCCTCATGCGGTCATCGAGCGCCTCAATGCCGCGATCGTCAAAGGGCTCGCGGCGAACGATGCGCGTGAACGACTCGGAGCGCTCGGCGGCGAGGTCGCGGCCAGCACGCCCGAGCAATTCGGCGCCTTCATCGCCACCGAGGCCGCGAAATGGAGCAAGCTCATCAAGGCTCTCGGGCTCAAAAGCGAGCAGGGTTAAGGCTGCCGCGTCGACAGAAGAGAGCAATGCCAGGCAAAGGACAGGAGCTCAAGGCGCTGATCAATGCACCCGAAGTCGTCATTACCCCGGGTGTGTACGACGGTTTCAGCGCGCGGTTGATCGAGCGCGCAGGGTTCAGGACCGCGACCATATCGGGCGCGGGCACTTCGGAGAGCCGTCTGGGGTGGGCGGATCGCGGCATCATGGGTCTCGAGGAGAATCTCGCCAATGCGCGGCGCATTGGGGACTGCACCGACCTGCTGCTGCAGGCCGACGCCGACACCGGTTACGGCAACGCGCTCAACGTCTACTTCGTGGTCAAAGCCTTCGAGAAAGCGGGCATGGCCGCGATCATGATCGAAGACCAGGTCTGGCCGAAGCGCTGCGGGCACATGGCGGGCAAATCGGTCATTCCCGCAGAAGAGATGGTGCAGAAGATCAAGGCCGCGAACCTGGGCCTCGCGTGCCTGGTCGCGGATTCGATCAATGGGTTGTTCTATCGCAACGCTGTCAACTTCGCGCTGCCGGCGATGGAGTGCGCCGGCGTCGAAGCGCTCTTCGACGAAGGCGATAGCGCTGAGGTCGATTTCGCGAGCGGCCTCGTGCGCAATCTCGATCGCGGGGCCTCGCTGCCGGGGCGCGCGATTCCGCCGCAGCTCCTCAGGATCGTCGACGCCGGGGGCATTTTCGCGCTGCTGGAAAGCGAAGGCCTGATCGCGCCGAAGGCATAACCGCTCGAATCAGGGCGGAAAACCAGCCTATTTCTCAGCGTTTTCAAGAGGTCCCGGGCATATACTTCCGCATCTAACGAGGACGCGGACGTTGCGCCGGAATTTGCATTCAGACGGAATACGAGCTCGCACCGGCAAGACTGCCGAAGCGTTGCCGGCAGGGGCTGATCGGACGACGTCCGACAGGGCCGGCCTGCTGCTGGACTGCACGCGGGCTGTGCTGCGTGCGTCAGGTGAAGCCGAGCTCGCGCGCAGTCTCGCGCTATGCCTCATCGGTTCGGGCGAGTACACGGAAGTTTCCCTGAGGTTCTCGCCGGCTCGCGACCTCGCGGTCGTGGGGCAGCCCGACCGCATTACGCTGCCGATTCTCCTCGCAGGACAAAGCGCGGGCGTGCTCGAGTTGCGCACCAATGCGCAGCGCGTGCCCCACGAGGCCGAGATCGCGCAGCTGCGTACGCTCGCCGACGATATCGCGTACGCGATAAGCCGCGTGCAGAACGACGAGCGGCGCCGCGAGCTCGCTTCGAGCGAGCAGCGTTTGCGCGAGACATTCGAGAATGCGGCCGTGGGCATCACGCGGATCGACATGAACGGCCTGTTCGTGGAGGTCAACCAGAAATTCTGCGAAATGCTTGGCTATACGCGGCAGGAGCTGATCGGACGCGCCACGCGTGAGGTCACCGTGCCGGAAGATTATGGAGCGGGCGCAGCGTTCCGCGCTGCAGCGCAGCGCGGCGTCGCAACCCTTTCGGTCGCCGAGAAGCGATATCTGCGCAAGGACGGCAGCCACCTGTGGGCGCGTCGCACGATGTCCCCGGCGCGCGATGAATCCGGCACGGTGACCGAGGTCATCAGCGTGATCGTCGATATCACCCAGCGCAAGCAGGCGCTCGAGGATGTTGCCCATGAGCGCACTGTGCTGCGAACCGTCATCGACGCCGTGCCTCACTACATCTACGTGAAGGACAGGGAAGGCCGCTTCACCGTAGCGAACAAAGCGTGGCTGGACGCGCGGCATGAGAGTTTCGAGTACGTGCGGGGGAAAACCGTGCACGACCTCTTTCCCGCCGAGGTCGCGGCGACGATGGAGGCGCGCGACGCAGCCATACTTTCGAGCGGAACGGAGCTCGTCGATTTCGAGCAGCAGGTCATGGCGGCCCCCGGGCCGATGGGCGCAGCCGGCGGTTCGCGCTGGTCGCTGACGACCAAAGTGCCGCTGCGCGACGCAGCGGGTGGCGTCATCGGGGTCGTCGGCATCAGCCGGGACATCACCGAGAGCAAGCGCATCGAAAAAGAGCTGCGCGACTACGTCGAGCGCTTCGAGCTCGTGGCGCGCGCGACGAGCGACGTGGTCTGGGATTGGGACCTTGCCACACAGACGCTCTGGTGGGGCGACGCGCTGGAAACCCTGTTCCAACATCGGCGCGCTGACATCGAGCCGACGATCGTTTCATGGACGTCCCGCATCCATCCTGCGGACGCCGCAGAGGTCGAAGCAAGCGCACACCGTGCCATCGGAGAAGGGGCGAGCTTCTGGAGCGCCGAGTATCGATTCCGGCGCGGCGACGGCCGCTATGCCGACGTGCACGATCGCGCTTATATCATGCGCGACGAGCACGGCACGGCGACGCGCATGCTCGGGGCGATGATGGACATCACCCCTCGCAAGCGCGCCGAGCGCGAGCGTGCCATGGAGCACGCGGTGGCCACAGTGCTGTCCGAATCGCGCAGCATCGAAGACACTATTCCGCAGCTCACGCGTACCATATGCGAGTCGATGGGATGGGCTTACGGCGCGCGATGGGTGTGGGACCCGAAGCTGGCGAATTTGAGACGGGCCGAATGGTGGGCGGATTGCGACCTCGAGTTCGATGCCACCGACCGTCACTACTGGCTGGAGCTGGGTAGTGCACACAGCGGAGGCCTGTTGCGCCGGGCGTGGCTCGACGGGGGGGCGACGTGGATCGCCGATATCGACTCCGAGGCGACGTTTCGCCGCAAGCCGAGCGCCGCCCGGCTCGGATTTCGAAGCGCATACGCTTTCCCGATCATCGCGCACGAAGAGCGCATCGGCGTCATGGAGTTCTTCGGCCGCGACGTGCGAGAGCCGGACCACGCGCTGCGGCAGGTGACAGGCGTAATCGCCAACCAGATCGGGCAGTTCATACGCCGTAAACAGGCCGAGGAAGCCTTGCTCGAAGGCGAGCAGCAGCTGCGCGCGATGTTCGACAACGCGGACGTCGGGATCGCGGTGACTGCGCTCGACCTGGACTATGTGCGCGTGAACGACAAGTACTGCAGCCTTCTGGGCTACTCGCGCGAAGAACTGCTGCGCATGAAGGTCACCGCGGTCAATCTACAGGACAACCTGGGCCGGATGCTCGCTATTCGCGAGCAACTCGTAGTCGGCGGCGAGCCTGGGCGAGCGCGCGAGAAGCAGCTCGTGCGCAGGGACGGCTCGCCGATCTGGGTATCCGTGGCGAGCTCTCTGGTGCGCTCGAGCGACGGCTCGCCTCTTTATTTCATCTCGGTGATTCAGGACGTCTCGGAAAGCAAGC
>JBKJKJ010000591.1:0-7160 GCA_046597455.1 Burkholderiales bacterium | reverse complement strand
ATGAAACAGAATTCCCCCAGCGACACTCGCGTTACCCCGGCGAGTGAATGGGCGAGACGATGCAGGAGCGGCAGCCCAGCGCGCACGCCGAGGAAGGCCACAATGCTGGACGCACCGAGCAGCAGTACCGGCCAAACGTCCTCGAAAAGCCACGGGAAGCTCAGCGACGTCAGCCCGAGGCTGATATGCAGCCCTTTACGCAGGACCTCAGGCTTCAGCAGGTGGCCGATCAGGCTGAAGATCGCGAGCAGCACGCCAAACGTGCCCATCACGAGCGCCAGTCCGATCCACGGTGCAGTCATCTTCTGTATTTCTCCGGGGGCGCAAACTCTGCAGACATCTGTATGCAGACGCCGTCGTTTCGGATCGCCTGTTTTCGATGGCGTAAACTTCCCGGGGAGCCTGGGTGCCACCTGGGTGCGCCGCTGGGGACAGTGTCGAGAGCAGGGTACAGCAGAATGCACCGCCAGATGAGGATGGATTCGTGATCGTCTTGCTCGTGAGTATCGCCGCCATTGCCGCGATCTGGACCCTCGCTTATCGGCGCGCGCCCGCTTCCGTCTGGACAGGTGTCCTCGCCGTGGGCCTCGCGCTATCGACGGTTTACGGCGCGGGGCCTCGGCCGCTTCTGGCCGTGCTGTGGATCGCGTTTTGCACCGGCGCTGTGCTGCTCAATCCCACGCCGATCCGGCGCGCGTTGCTGGCGCGTCCGCTGCTGGGTCTTTTTCGCCGCATTCTGCCCGCCGTTTCGCAAACCGAACGCGACGCCCTCGAAGCCGGCACGGTGTGGTGGGACGGCGAGTTGTTCAGCGGCCGCCCGGATTGGCAGATGCTGCTCGACTTTCCCAGGCCCGCCTTGAGCGCTGACGAGCAGGCGTTCCTCGATGGCCCCGTCGAGGCGCTGTGCGGCATGGTGGACGAGTGGGAGATCACGCACGAGCGGTTCGATCTCTCTCCAGAGGCGTGGCAGTTCATCAAGGACCGGGGTTTTCTCGGGATGATCATCCCGAAGGAGTACGGCGGTCTCGGGTTCTCGGCCCTCGCGCATTCGGCGGTCATCATGAAGCTGACGACCCGCAGCGGCACGGCGGCTGTTTCGGTGATGGTGCCGAACTCCCTCGGCCCGGCGGAGTTGCTGCTCCATTACGGCACGCAAGCGCAGAAAGAGCATTACCTGCCGCGGCTCGCGCAAGGGCTCGATATGCCGTGTTTCGCCCTGACGAGCCCGGAGGCGGGGTCCGACGCGGGCAGCATCCCGGACTTCGGCATCGTCTGCCGCGGCGAGTGGGAAGGGCGCAGTGATGTGATCGGAATCCGGCTCACCTGGGAGAAGCGCTATATCACGCTCGGACCGATCGCGACCTTGCTCGGGCTCGCTTTTCGTCTGTACGATCCCGAGCGCCTGCTCAACGGTCATGAGAACTTGGGCATCACACTTGGATTGATCCCGACGCAGACACCCGGCGTACACATCGGCCGGCGTCACCTGCCGCTCGACGGGGTGTTCATGAACGGCCCCACCTGGGGGCGCGATGTGTTCGTGCCGATGGACTGCGTCATCGGCGGCGTCGAATACGCGGGTCAGGGCTGGAAGATGCTCATGAACTGCCTTGCCGCAGGACGCTCGATTTCGCTGCCTGCGAATGCCGTGGGAATGGCAAAGCTCGCCGCGCGCGCCACCGGGGCCTACGGACGCGTGCGCCAGCAGTTCGGCCTGTCGATCGGCCGCTTCGAAGGGGTCGAAGAGGCGCTCGCGCGCGTCGCAGGCAATCTCTACATCATGGATGCAGCACGCGTAATGACGGCGGGCGGGCTCGACCTCGGCGAAAAACCCTCCGTCATTTCGGCCATCGTGAAATACCACCTCACCGAGCGCGGCCGGCAGGTGATCAACGATGCAATGGACGTCCACGGCGGCAAAGGCATCTGCCTGGGCCCGAGCAATTATCTGGGACGCGCCTACCAGCAGATACCGATTGCCATCACCGTGGAAGGTGCCAACATTCTCACGCGATCCATGATCATCTTCGGTCAGGGCGCAATCCGCGGTCACCCCTATGTATTGCGCGAAATCGCGGCCGTTGCGGAGCCGGACCGCAACGCGGCGCTGCGCGCCTTCGATTCGGCGTTCTTCGGGCACGTGTCGTTCGCCGTTTCGAACCTGGCGCGAAGTTTCTGGATGGGACTCACGGACGCGCGGCTCGTGCGTGCGCCGGGCGATGAGAGCACGCACCGCTACTTCCAGCAGCTCACGCGCCTGTCCAGCGCTTTCGCCTATTCGGCAGACGTCGCGATGTTCGTGCTCGGCGGCGCGCTCAAGCGCCGCGAGCGTCTCTCGGCGCGGCTCGGCGACATACTCAGCCAGCTCTACCTCGCGTCGAGCGCACTGAAGCGCTTCGAGGACGACGCAAGGCCTGCGGAGGATCTGCCGCTGTTGCACTGGGCCATGCAGGATGCGCTCGCGCGCACGGAGGAGGCGTTCTATGGCCTTTTCCAGAACCTGCCCGGTGCGGCTACGCGTGCGACGCTGCGCTTCGTCGTTTTCCCCTGGGGCCGCAGGTTTCGCGGGCCGCGCGACGATCTGGGTTCCCAGGTCTGCAATCTCGCGCTAACCCCGGGGCCGGCGCGGGACCGGTTGACGTCCGGCATGTTCCTGGCCGACGGGGACGGCCCGATCGCCACCCTCGAAGCCGCACTGCTCGCGGCGGTCGAGGCCGAGCCGTTCGAGCACATGCTGCGGGCGGACCGCAAGACGGCGCCTGGCAGCGCCGAATTCGCGCCCGGCGTACTGGACCACGACGTCGCTCTCGCGGTGGCGCAAGGCGTCATCACCGCCGCGCAGGCGCAAATCGTCAAGCACGCGCGCGGATTGCGGCGCAAAGCGATCATGGTCGACGATTTTCCGAAAGACCTGGGCAGGACGGAAATCTATCAGACGACACAGGCGGTGAAGATCTGATTGCGTGCAAGAATCCGTGAGGATGGGTGAGTAACCCGTGAGGTGAGAAGCGGCACGAAAGCCACCGATGTGTGCCGGGTCAGCGGGGCACGCGTCACGTATCGAAAAGGAGGCGCGGCATGACTGTTACGTCGGATGCGGCCCACGTGATTCCGGTCGACGCGGCCGGCACGCTGGACGGACTTTTTCGCGAGCGCGTGAAGCGCACGCCCGACCTCGTGGCTTACCGCTACTTCGACCATCGACGTGCTGCATGGGAAGCACTGACCTGGGCGCAGATGAATGCTCAGGTCGCACGCTGGCAGTCCGCGCTCGCGCGCGAGGGCCTGGCGCCGGGCGACCGTGTCGCAATCATGCTGCGCAACTCGCCGGAATGGGTGATGTGCGACATCGCTGCGCTCGCCCTCGGTCTTGTCGTCGTACCTCTTTACACCCAGGACCGGCCCGACAACATCGCCTACATATTGAACAATGCAGCGTGCAAGGTGCTGCTGTTCGAAAGCCAGGAGCAATGGAACGACCTTGCCGAGGTTCGCGACCAGCTGGCGGGGCTCGTGCGCGCGCTTGCGGTCAAGCCCCTCACCGGGGGTGGCGCCGACTCGCGGCTCGCGGCGATCGAAGACTGGCTTCCCGCCGAGGCCGGGGAAACCACGCATGCGGCGGCGGACGGCAGCGCGCTGGCCACGATCGTATACACCTCGGGAACGACCGGGCGCCCCAAAGGCGTGATGCTCTCGCACATCAATATCCTGTCCAACGTGCACGCCTGCCTTACGGGCGTGATGTCCACGACGCATGACGACGTGTTTCTTTCGTTCCTGCCGCTCTCCCACACGTTCGAGCGCACGTGCGGCTATTACCTCACGATGATGGCGGGCTCGACCACGGCTTATGCGCGCTCGATACAGCAGTTGAGCGAAGACATGCAGACGATCCATCCGACCGTGCTCGTGTCGGTGCCGCGAATTTACGAGCGCGTCTGGGGGGCCATACGCGCGAAGCTCGACGAGGGGCCGGGCGCGAGGAAAAAGCTGTTCCTCCTGGCGGTGGAAGTCGGTTACGCCCGCTTCGAGCACGCCCAGGGCCGCGGACCGTGGAAACCGTCGTTTCTGCTCTGGCCGGTCCTGCGCGCCCTGGTGGCGAGCAAAGTCCTGGCGCGGCTGGGAGGGCGCTTGCGCGTCGCGCTGTCAGGTGGGGCCGCGCTGTCACCGGAGATCTCGCGCGTCTTCATCGGGCTCGGCCTGCCGGTGCTGCAGGGGTATGGCATGACGGAATCCTCGCCGGTCGCCTGCGCCAACCGGCCCGACGATAACGTGCCTGCCAGCGTGGGTCCGGCGATTCCCGGGGTCGAGGTGAAAATCGGCGAGCACAACGCGCTGCTCATCAAAGGCCCTAACGTCATGCTGGGCTACTGGGATAATCCCGAAGCGACGCGCGATATCCTGCTGCCGGATGGCTGGCTCAATTCCGGGGATACCGCGCGCATCGACGACCACGGCCACGTCTATATCACGGGGCGTCTGAAAGACATCATCGTCATGTCCAACGGCGAGAAGATTTCGCCGCTCGACGTGGAGGGCGCGATCGTGCGCGATGCGCTGTTCGATCAGGTCATTCTGCTTGGTGAAGCGAAGCCGTACTTGAGCATCATCGCAGTCCTCAATCGCGAACAATGGACAAAAATCGCCGAGGCCAATTCCCTGCCCGTGCACAGTAATGGCCTCGGCGACAAACCGGCCCAGGACGCGATCCTGAAGCGTGTCGGCGGGCAGTTGAAGGCATTTCCCGGCTACGCGCAGGTTCGACGCGCGGTGGTGACGCTCGATCCGTGGACGGTCGAGAACGGCCTGCTGACGCCGACACTGAAAGTGAAGCGCGCCAAAGTGATGGAAAAATTCAATGCCGAGATCGACGCGATGTATACGGGGCACTGATCAATGAGCGATGCGCGTCCCACCACCAGCCTCCCGACCGGGCGCGAGCCGACGCTGCGCGTCATCCCGATGCCGGCCGACGCCAATCACACCGGCGACATCTTCGGCGGCTGGATCATGGCGCAGGTCGATCTGGCCGGCGCGGTCCCCGCGATGCGGGTTGCCAAGGGCAGGGTGGCGACCGTCGCGGTCAACTCGTTCGTTTTCAAACAACCCGTTTTCGTCGGCGACGTCGTCAGTCTTTACGCCGAAGTCGTGCGCGTGGGCCGCACGTCGATCACCGTCAGCGTCGAGGTGTATGCCCAGCATCGCAGCGCTGCGGATGATGGCGCGAAGGTGACCGAAGCGGTGCTGACCTACGTCGCCGTCGATGACAACCGCAAGCCGCGTGTTGTATTTGTGCAACAATGACCGGATGCCGGGCTCGCCGACGTTGAAAACGCGAACACCGGGCGTAAGATGGGCTGGCTGAATAAAAACATGAGTCGTCACAGTGAGGATGGGAGCCATGACAACTAATATAGGCAAGCAGCGTTTGATGGCCTTGTCGGTCGCGGCCGCATTTGCGAGCAGCGCTGGGGGAGTCGGGGCGGCGGGGTTTCAGCTCATGGAGCAGAATGCGAGCGGCCTGGGCAACGCCTATGCGGGCCAGGGCGCATCGGCCCAGGATGCGAGCACGATTTTCTTCAACCCGGCGGGGATGACCAAGCTCCCCGGGAAGAATGCGGTCGGCGCGATCAACGCCATCCGGCCCTCCGCCAAGTTTTCCAACGCCGGTTCCACCAACGCGCCCCTGCAGCCGACGCTCGGCGGGGATGGCGGCGATGCCGGCGGCTGGGCACTCGTACCCAACGCATATTTCTCGTGGCAGCTCACGCCGCAGATTTTCGCAGGGCTCGGCCTCAATGCGCCTTTCGGATTGAAGACCGAATACGCTCCGAGCTGGGTTGGACGCTTTCACGCGATCAAGTCGGAGCTGAAAACCATCAACGTCAATCCGAGTGTCGCGTTCAAGGTGAGCGACATGGTTTCGGTGGGCGCGGGAATCAACTACCAGCGAGCGGAGGCGACGCTCACCAATTCGGTGAATTACAGTGCGGCGGCCGGCGGCGGGCTCGGACCGGCACTCGAAGGCACCGCTAAAGTGGAAGGCGACGACCACACCTGGGGCTACAACGTCGGCGCGATGTTCGACCTGAGCCCTTCGACGCGCGTCGGTATCGCCTACCGTTCGGCAATGAGCTACACCCTCACAGGTTCGGCCACTTTCTCCAATCGGCCGGCACCCTTGGCGGCGGGGCTGCCCGACGGGCCGATACGCGCGGATGTCAAACTTCCGGCGACGGCCTCGATCAGCATGTTCCAACGCGTCGATCCCAAATGGGATCTGCTTGGCGACGTGAGCTGGACCCAGTGGAGCAGTCTCCAGTCCCTCGACGTTTATCGCACCACGACCAATGCGCGGCTGACCACCACACCTCTGAACTGGAAAGACACCTGGCGCGTGGGCATCGGTGCGAACTATCGCTACGACGATTTCTGGACCCTGCGTGCGGGTACTGCGTATGACAAATCTCCCGTGTCCGATGCCGAGCGCACGCCGCGCATTCCGGACCAGAATCGCATCTGGCTTGCGTTTGGCGCGCAATATCGCATGTCGCGCCAGATCGCCTTCGATTTCGGCTATGCGCATATTTTCGTGAAAGATGCGAGCTCCAACCTGTGCGATGCGGCCCAGGCTGCAGCGAATCCGGCGGCGTGTGGTGGAAAAAACAATCTCGTCGGCACCTACAAGAACGACGTCAACATCATCAGCGGCCAGATGCGTTACGCCTTCTGAAGCGCAGCCTGACGGTCTCTGGAAGGGCAGCTTCGGCTGCCTTTTTCTTTGCCTCGCACTCTCTAATGCAGTCGGGGTCGTCGTAAGGCTGCCGGGCTCGCATGATAGAATTGAAGCAATCCTCCGAGGTTATTTCATCCATGTCCGGTCGACCTTTCATTGTGCGCAAAGCGGCGGTGCTCGGCGCCGGCGTCATGGGCGCGCAGATCGCTGCTCACCTGGTTAATGCCAACGTTCAGGTCCTGCTTTTCGAGCTTCCGGGCAGCGAAGGTGATACCAACGGGAACGTCCTGAAAGCGATCGAGAACCTGCGCAAGCTCGAGCCGAGCCCGCTGGCCATTCCTTCTCGCGCGAGCCAGATTCAACCGGCGAACTACGCGGAGCATCTCGAACTCCTCAAGGACTGCGATCTGGTGATCGAGGCGAT
>JBKJKJ010000037.1:0-14656 GCA_046597455.1 Burkholderiales bacterium | reverse complement strand
GTCGAACGCCGCCTGAGCCCCTGAGGGCCATTTGGCCATCATCGAGGCCGAGGCCAGGGCGTCCACGGGCACGCCGGCGCTCCGGGGCTGCGCCGCTGTAAGCGGCGCAGCCCCATGTTCGCCGCCCAGTCCCGGGAATTTCGTCTCGGGCGGACCGTCGGACGCGATCGGGTCGCGACCCTTCAGGGTTGCATCGTCCGACTCCCGCGCCTGCCTCGCCTCAGCGATTTCGCTCGCATCGCGCCCTCCCGTGCCGCGGGCATCGGTGATCCGGCGGGGCGCGTCGCGCTCGGTTTTGCCGTGCTCTACGCCGTTGCGCTCGGGGGCCGTGCGTTGCACGGCGGCGGCCTCGACGCCGGCGAGTGCAGCACCTTCACTCCGGCCAGTTCTCGAATCTGCGGCGTCTCGCGTCGCGCTCGCGCCGGCAGCAGCGGCAGCCGCTGCCTGGGCGAGGCCTACAGCGTTTTGCGGCTGCTGCGCGGGATCGGCGAGGCGTGCGGCGATGGCCGCATCCACGGCGGGCGTGGCGATGGTGGGATCGACGGCGGGCGTGGCAATGGCCGGATCGACGGCGAGCGCCGCAAAGGCCGGATCGACGATGCCTTCACCATTCGGGGACGCCGTGTCGTCGCGCTTCGCGGTGATCGCGTCCGCTGCCGGCTCGGATGCAGGTGCGTCGGCCGGCGTGTCTGCATCCGGCTTCAGTAGCGAGAGCTCCTTCTTCAGCGCCTGGTCGAAACCGGCGCCTTTGGAATTGCCTTCGTCTTTCGTGTCCCTGGGCGCCTGTGCTTCGTTCTTCGGCAAGGCAATCGGTGCGACTGCAATCGTGTCCATTTCTAACCTTTTTGATGATGAGCGCGCGCGGCGAACTCATCTGTAACGCGCTGATCGATGCGCTTCCCGCGCTCGGTCTGTACGCTTTCGTGGCGTTCGGCGAGCGTGTCGTAGGCTTTGACCTGCATCTGTCGGGACTGCCATTCGCGCTGTCCGCGGAGCACGGCCTCCCGCGATACGTGGCACGCCGCGCGCTGCTGCTCGATCGCCTCGTCGAGCTTTTCGAGAAACTGGTGAAAATTCTTCCAGCCCGCGCTGTGCACGTCGCGGTGCATCGTGCCGCGGAATCGCTCGCGATATTCCTCGCGGTATTCGAGCAGCATGTTGAGCTTCTGCTCGGATTTCGCGGCCTCCGCGTTGAGCATGCCCAGGCGCGTGGCGGCAGTGTCGCTCTGCTGCTGAGCGAGGTCCTGCACCACTTTCAGTCTGAAGGTTTCTTTCATTGTGGATCTTCTTTTTTGTTAGGACTCGACGCCGCCGCCGACGATTGTGGTCATGCTCGCCAGCGCCTCTGCATAAATGGTTTTTTCCCCGATGTTCTGCTGCAGAAAAGCTTCCATGTGCGGCTGCAGCGCGATCGCGCGATCGAGCATCGTGTCGGTGCCGGGTGCGTAAGCCCCGACGGTTATGAGGTCGCGGTTGCGCTGGTAGCGCGAGTACAGCGATTTGAATCGTCTGACGACGCTGAACTGGTCGGCGTCGATGAGGCTGGTCATCGCACGGCTGACCGAGGCTTCGATGTCGATCGCCGGATAATGGCCCTGGTCGGCAAGCGCGCGGGACAGGACGATGTGGCCGTCGAGAATGGCTCGTGCGGCATCCCCGACCGGGTCCTGCTGGTCGTCCCCTTCGACGAGCACGGTGTAGAAGCCGGTGATGGAGCCGCCGCCTTCCCCCGCGTTGCCGGCTCGCTCCACGAGCTGCGGCAGCTTCGCGAAGACCGAGGGGGGATACCCTTTGGTCACGGGCGGCTCGCCGATCGCGAGCGCGATCTCGCGCTGCGCCATCGCGTAGCGGGTGAGCGAGTCCATGATGAGGAGCACGTGCTTGCCTTGATCCCGGAAATACTCGGCGATGGCGGTCGCATACGATGCGCCCTGCAGCCGCAGCAGGGGGCTCACGTCAGCCGGTGCTGCGACGACGACCGAGCGCGCGAGGCCTTCGCTGCCCAGAATGGCCTCGATGAACTCCTTTACTTCTCGACCCCGCTCGCCGATGAGGCCGACGACGATGATTTCGGCCTCGGTATATCGAGCCATCATGCCGAGCAGCACGCTTTTGCCCACACCGCTGCCCGCGAACAAGCCCATGCGCTGGCCCCGGCCGACGGTCGTGATCGAATTGATTGCGCGGATGCCCACGTCGAGCACTTTGGTGATCGGTGCGCGTTCGAGCGGGTTGAGCGCCCGTCCATGCAGGGACACGTTGCGCTCGAAAACGAGCGGACCGAGCGCATCGAGCGGCTTGCCGGTGCTGTCGAGCACGCGTCCGAGCAGCCCGAATCCCACCGGCACGTGCCGCGGGTGGGGTGGGGCGTCGAGCCGCGGCGACTCGGCAGCAGGCTCGACCGGGACTACTCGCGCGCCCGGAACGACGCCATGAACATCCGAGGCCGGCATCAGAAACAGCCGGTCGTCTGCGAAGCCGACCACTTCCGCGTCGATGTCCTTGCCGCTGGGCAGGATGACCGAGCACGAGCTGCCCACCGCGAGCCTCAGGCCCACGGCTTCCATGACGAGCCCGGTCACACGCGTGAGCCGGCCGGTCGCCGCCATCGACGGCGTGGAGGCGGCGACGTGAGAACAATCCTGAACGAATTTGCGCAACTGCTCGATGCGGGGCATGACGGTTTTCCTGGTGGCCTCAACGGCGGAGTCGAAGGTTACGGTCGCAGCACGCGAGCGCCCCGGTGGGCGTGATGCGCCCACGATCGGTCGTGACGCCGCGTATCATGATTCGATCCAGTCGACCGGTTGCCCGAGCGCGCTGGTGATGCGGCGCCAGCGCGAATTGATTGTCGCGTCGACTTCTCCGGCCGCGGTTTCGAGCCGGCAGCCGCCTCGCGCTACGCCCGGATCTTCGCGCAGCGACCAGCCGCCGGCCGGCGGTACGGCTTCGAGGTTGCGGCGCACGAGCGCGGCGTCCTCTGGATTCACGCTGATGCTGACCGGGCCGCTGATGTGCGCGACTTCGCGCAATGCAGTCTCGACCGACTGGCAAACGATTTCCGGCCTGATCTTCAGCGCTTCGCCGACGAGCTTGCGCGCGATGGCGAAACCAAGTTGAACGACTTCCTGCGCGAGCTCGCGGTCCAGGCGCGCCAGATCGGTCGTGAGCGCGGCCACCATCGCATCGAGGCGCGCGGTGCGCGCTGTCGTTTCCACCAGGCCGTCCCGTTGTGCCGCCTCCAGCCCTTCGCGATACCCCACGGCATAGGCTTCGGCGCGAGCGCCTTCGCCGATCTTTCTGACGTGCTCGACGTTGGCGGCCGCCTCGACGCTCGCCTGAGCCGGGGTTTCGAACGTGCCGAGCTCCCAGCGCTGATACGCCGATTGCTGTTCCTTGGGAATGACGGGACTGGTGGCCATCAGACGAAGGCTTCGTCGGCTTTACCGGCGAGCTGGAGCTGGCCTTCTTCGGCGAGGCGCCTGACGGTGTTGAGGATTTCTTTCTGTTGTGCTTCGACTTCGGACACGCGCACCATGCCTTTGGCCTCGAGGTCTTCCTGGAGCGTCTCTGCTGCGCGCGTGGACATGTTCTTGAAGATTTTCTCCCGGAATTCCTGGGTCGATCCCTTGAGCGCGAGAATGAGGGCTTCGGACTGCACTTCGCGCAGCAGCACCTGTATGCCGCGGTCGTCGATTTCCATGACGTTGTCCCAGGTGAACATCTGGTCGAGTACCCTTTGCGCGAGATCGGCGTCGAAAGACTTGATGCCTTCGATGACCGTGTTTTCCAGAGTCGCCGGCATGAAGTTGACGATCTCGGCCGCGGTTCGCACCCCGCCCATGGGCGCTTTCTTGATGTTGTCGGTGCCCGAGAGGAGCTTGGCCAGCACATCGTTCAACTCGCGCAACGCGGCCGGCTGGATGCCGTCCAGCGTTGCGATGCGCAGCAGCGCGTCATTGCGCAGGCGCTCGGTGAAATTCTGCAGGATCTCGGACGCCTGGTCGCGGTCGAGATGGACCAGTATGGTCGCGATGATCTGCGGATGCTCGTTCTTGATGAGCTCGGCGACGGCGGCCGAGTCCATCCACTTCAGGCCTTCGATGCCGCTCGTGTCGCCACCCTGAAGTATGCGGTCGATCAGTGTGGCGGCGCGGTCGTCGCCGAGTGCTTTCTTCAGCACGCTGCGGATATAGTCGGTCGAGCTCATGCCGAGCGTCGATTTCTCGCTCGCCTGGACACAGAAATCGCCCAGCACGTCGCTGATCTCGTCGCGCGTGACGCTCTTCAGCGCCGCCATGGCGGTGCCGATTTTCTGCACTTCGCGGGGCCCCAGGTGTTTGAATACCTCGGCTGCGTCGTCCTCGCCCAGCGACATCAGCAGGATTGCGCTTTTCTGTAGTCCATCACTGCTCATTGCCGGCCACCCAGTCCTTTACGACGTTTGCGACGACTTTCGGATCCTGCTGAGCGATCTGCTTGGCGTTCTGCAGTGTCGTCTGGTAACGCTCGATTTGGGGATTCGGGGGCGGTGTGGTCTCAGCCTCGTTCGCCAGCAGCGGCATCGGCGGCGCGGGCAGCGCGGGCGGGCGCGCGAGGTTATACATGATCGGCTTCAGGCGCATCAGGACGAACAGCACCACCGCGGCAATCAGCAGGTATTTGCCGGTGTCCTTGGCCATCGCGATCGTGGCGGGGTCTTTCCAGAGCGGCACCTCCGCGATCTTCTCGGCTTCCGGGACGGTGAAAGTGCTGTTGATGACCGAGAGCGTGTCGCCGCGCTCCTTGTCGTAACCCATCACGCCTTTGACAAGCTCGGTGATCTGCTGCTTATCCGCGTCACTGAGTGGCTTGCTGGTGGACTTGCCTGCTGCGTCGGTTACTTTGCGATCGTTCAGAATGACCGCCACCGAGAGGCGCTTCAGACGGCCTTGTGAAACTTTGGTATGACGGATGCTCTTGTCGACTTCGTAGCTGACAGCCGAATCCTTTCTCTGGCTCGCGGATGCCGTCGCGGCCGTGGCGTTCTGAGCCTCGCCGGCGGGTGCCGTAATGGGCGCCCCGCCAGTATTGGGGGGCTGGTTGGTGAGCGCGCCGGGCACGCCGGTTCCGGCTGTGGGGTTGGCGGCGCCGCGCGTCTCGCTGCTCTGTGAGGCGCGAACTGCAGCTTCGTCGGGCTTTTGATTGGGTTTGTAGATCTCCTCCGCTTGTTCGACTTCGGAGAAATCGAGCTCGGCCGAGACCTGCGCGCGAACGTTGGTATTCCCCAGCATCGGCGCAATGATGGCCTCGATGCGTTTCACGTAGCTTTGCTCGGTCTCCTGACGATATTGGAGCTGCTTGGTATCCAGGCCGCCGCGCGTCGCCCCATTGGCGTCAGCCGACAGCAGCGTGCCGTTCTGGTCTACGACCGAGACGTTCTTGGTGGCGAGATCAGGCACGCTGTTGGACACGAGATGGATGATCGCCGCCACTTGCATCGGGTCGAGCGCGCGTCCGGGATGAAGCTGAACGAGGACCGAGGCGCTGGGCTTGGCCTGTTCGCGCAGGAATGCGGTGCCCCTCGACAGTGCCAGATGCACCCGCGCGCCTTGGACCGCCTGCAGCGACGTGATCGAGCGCGCCAACTCGCCTTCGAGGCCGCGCTGGTAGTTGACCTGCTCGAGAAACTGGCTGGAGCCGAAGCGCTGGCCTTCCATCAGCTCGAAACCGACCAGGCCGCCTTTGGGCAGGCCCTGCGCGGCGAGCTTGAGCCGCAGATCGTGAACGTGCTCGGCAGGCACCAGCAGGGCGCCGCCGCCTTCGGTGAACTTGTAGGGGATGTTCAGTTGCTGCAGCGAGGCGATCACGGCGCCGCCGTCGCGATCGCTCAGGTTGGAGTACAGGACCTTGTAATCCGGAGCCGTGCTCCACATCCAACTCCCCACGACCAGGGCGATCGCCGTTGCCACGACGAGCAGCAGGGCGAGCAGCTGCTGCGGCGGGATGCGGGTCCACGAAGGCAGCCGCGTGGACATGCTTTCAGACTGGCCTGACATTACAGGTGGCTCCATTACGTGTCGTTTGGCGGGCCCCAGGACGGCGATCCCACACCATGGAGAGCGATTATCGGCACAGGGCAGCGCTTTCGTTGGCGGAAAAAGCAGGGTTTTCCGCGCCTATTTGTCAGGTAGCCGAATCCTTGCGGGTGGTACCTTTAACGAAACCTCACGGAGGACTCATGGAAACCACCGGTATCGATCGCATGCTCTCGCAGTTGCGCACCGCGCAGGCGCTGGCGAGCCGCAAGCCCGCGGCTCCGGCAGCGGCCGAAGGCGTCGCGAGCAAGGACGATTTCGCCACCGTGCTGAAAAGCTCGCTGAACGAGGTCAATCGCGTGCAGAACGACGCGGTGCAGGCGTCCAAAAATTTCACGGTCGGGGATCCCAACACCAGCCTGCAGGACGTGATGGTTTCGATGCAAAAGGCCAATATCGCTTTCCAGCAGACGGTGCAGGTTCGCAACAAGCTGGTGCAGGCCTACCACGACATCATGAACATGCAGGTGTAGCCCCGCTGCATCAACGCGAGGCGCCGCAGCCGACTCCCGGCGTCAGCGATCTTTTTTCTTCATGCGCTCGCGGTACAGGATGTAGCGCTGGATCAGCGCGACGTGCCTCGCTTCGAGGTTGATGAATTCCACGCCGTAGCGTCTCGCCTCGCGGTTACCGGGCAGGGTCGCCGCGAACGACGCATGGATTTCCACTATCGTTTCGATTTTGCCCAGCACCGGGATCTCCAGCGTGCAGGCGTGCTGGGAGCCTGCAGTGAGCTCGGGCTCGGTCACCGGCAGTGCGATCGAAAGACCCCCGCAGCTCACGTCCATGACCGGCGGTGTCAGGATCTCGTTCCCCCTGTCGCCGCGCACGAGCTGGAACTTGAGCAGGCTGTGGACCGGTTCCCCCGGCAGGCGGTAATTGCCCCGGCGCTGCAGGCGCAGAATCCGGCGCGGCAGCGGGGCGCAGAACGCTTCGGTGCCTTCGAAATCGGTGAGGGTGGGGGTCGGCACGCCGAACTGCACGGGAACCCCGTGATCGGACGTGACCATGGTGAGTTTTACGGTGGTCAGGACCCGCTGGTTCAGCTCGGTATCGGGTCCTTTTTCGAATAGAAGCACCGGCGGCTCGTGCTCGACGGCAAGCAGCGACGTATGAATGAACGTGTGGTCGTCACCGAGGTAGGCCACTGCCCGCGAGCCCGTGGCCGCCACCGACCGCAAAACCGAGCTGACACCCAGGGGGGTGTCGATATAGCAGCTGTCTTCGTCGCCTGGCGGCGGCTCGCCGATCAGTGTCAGTAAAGGTCCCATCGCTTTCGTCCACCGCGATCCGTTTTCGGGGGCCTCACGCGTCACCCGCGACGATCGTGGCGCCATCCGCAAAACTAATAACGGCACCGGGGCGCGGCCCCTGAGCGAACCTTTTCAGTTCCGGCGAACGGCCGGGGCGACACGCGGCAATATCGAACGAAGGCCGCCGCTTGCGGCCCGGAGAAAAACGGGGTCCAGTAAATCGCCGCGCTGCCCCGGGGAGCGCGGCTGGGTCTGATCAGACCGTATTGACGCCGGCATTGGACTTGCCGGCCGCGAGTGGCGCCTTCATCGCCGGGCGCACCGTGGGCGACTCGTGTGCGATAGGGATAGGGCGCTCGGGTTCGGCCGGGGCGGCAGCCACCACGGGCTGCGGCTGGTGCGCGGGCGCTGGGGCCGCCTGCAGAGTGCTGACTTCACCGGCGATCTCGCCGCCTTCTTCGATACGTATCTTGCCGTAGCGGATCCGTCCGGAGACGCGGCCTGTGGAATAAATCACCAGCTGGTGGCGGGCCGTCAGCTCGCCTTCGAAAAGGCCTCGGATCTCAGCGACATCGATACTCACCGTGCCCGAGAAGACGCCGTTTTCGGCGATCTGGACGACCCGGCTGTCCATTGAGGCTTCAACGCGTCCTTCGACCACCAGGGTGTCGCAGTCGGTGATTTCCACGCCTTTGAGCTTGATATCGGGTCCGACGATAAGCCGGCTGCCGGCAGGTTCTTCGACGCGAACGGGCGCCTTCACGGGCTCGGCAAAACGCAGGTCCGGCCGGGGGCTTTCGAGCGCCTGACCCTGCGGCTGTCCCTGCGGCTGGGCGCGCAACGGCGGTGCGCCGCCACCCAGTCCCGGAGTCACGTTCACCGGCCGCGGATCGATGCGCGGAGTTTCGTCTTTTTTGCCGAATAGGCCATCTCGATTGAACACGAGTGTCTCCTTGTTGCGGTTGATGTTTTTCCCCTGTGAGCGGCGCGGCGCGGACTTGCGGTTGCACCCGCTGCACCTCGGTATTTATGCCTGCATGCGTCTTGAGCGCAAGTGTAGCGCGGTCTACCATCGTTGCAGCGGCACCGGGCAAAAAAAACGCGACGGCGGACCGTCGCGTAGAGGGGCCGCGCGCGGTGCGCGGCCTCAAGCGCCGGGGGAGGAGGAAGCCCCGGCGCCGGGAGAAGTTCAGTGTCTGAGCGCGGATCTGAGGAACAAACGTTCGCCCAGTTGCTCAATCTTCTTTGCAGTCCAGACGAACGCGTCAACCAGCTGGTCGGCGGATTGCATCGCGCTCAACGCGTGATCGCGCTCCGCGTCGGACATCCGGATGGCGTTTATACGGCTGACAATTGTTGTACCTAATTTGATTTCTATGGCTTTGTTCACGGTCGTACTCCTTTCGAGTGGTGTCGCTGTTTGCAGACAGCATCGAGGTGCACTTGCATTACAACTCAACGACTTCTGACACTATTATAGACTTGGGATTGGGAAGATTGTTGCATTGCACTAGATGATATATTGTGTCCTGAAGCGTCAATAAAACTCACTCAAGTATTTCCATGAACAACCGTCTACCCCCCCTGAATGCGCTGCGCGCGTTCGAAGCCGCTGCGCGCCACCTGAGCGTCAAGAAAGCAGCAATAGAACTAAACGTGACCCCGGCTGCGGTCAGCCATCAAATCCGCATGCTCGAGGATTACCTGGGGGTGCAGCTTTTTCACCGCTACAACCGGGCACTGGAGCTGACCGACGCTGCACGCGCGTCACTCCCCAAGCTGCGCGAAGGGTTCGACGCTCTCGTGCAGGCCGTCGAGCGCCTGCGCTCGCATGTGAGCGGAGGGGTGCTGACGGTGAGCGCGGCTCCGTCTTTCGCTGCGCGGTGGCTGATGCCCCGGCTGCATCGCTTCATCGCGGCTCACCCGGAGGTCGACGTGCGGGTTTCGGCGCGCATGCGGCGGGTGAGCGTCGACGGTAAGGGGGACGTCGCGGAGCGCGCGACTGTGGAAGCGTGGCTCGACGACTCCGATATCGCGGTCCTCTATGGCCGCGGCAATTACCCGTCGCTATGGGTAAAAAAACTGATCGATCTCACGATCGCGCCCATTTGCAGCCCGCGCCTCCTGGAAGGCCCGCACGCGCTGAAGCGACCCGAAGACCTGGTCCACCACATGCTGCTGCACGATGACACAGGCGACCTCTATGACAACGAGCCGTTCTGGGACGTCTGGCTACGCGCCGCGGGCGTGGAGGGCATCGATTCGCGGCGCGGACCCCATTTCAGCCACGCGGTGCTGGCGTTCGAGGCCGCGATCGATGCGGTGGGTGTGGTGGCGTCCATGCCGGTGCTGGCGGCCGAAGACATCGCTGCGGGGCGCCTCATCGTGCCGTTCGATCTGAACCTGCACCTGGACTCCGCGTACTACCTCGTCTGCCACGAAAGCGCGTCCACCCGGCCTGCCGTTGCCCTGTTCCGCGACTGGCTGCTGGACGAATCGACGCGCGACCTGCGTAGCGTGCAGCGGTGAGGGCTCGCAACGACGTCTGGCATGAGGCGCATCAACGGTCTTGGCATCAAGCGCCAGACCCCGGGGGCTGCGCCCGCGCCTAGGCCACCGCGGGCGCGGGGCGCTCGATCTCCCGCTCATCGATGGGCAGGTTGAGAAGCGCCGCCAGCACGCCCATCGCGATCGTCAATGTCCACATGAGGCTGTAGGAGCCGGTGGAATCGAAGAGATGGCCGGCAAGCCACACGCCCAGGAAGCTGCCGACCTGGTGGAACAGAAAAGCCGATCCGCCGAGCGTGGAGAGGTACTGCGTCCCGAAGACCTGTGCGATGAGCCCGTTGGTGAGCGGCACGGTGCCGAGCCACAGAAAGCCTATCGTCGCGGCGAACGCGAACACCGACATCGGTGTAAGCGGCAGCACGATGAAAATCGCAATCGCGACCGCGCGCGTGAAGTACAGCAGCGACAACAGGTTTTTCTTCGCGTAGCGTGCGCCGAGACGGCCCCACGCATAACTGCCGAAGATGTTGAAAAGCCCGATGAGGGCGAGCGCCGTCATCCCGGTCTGCGGCGTCATGTGCTGGTCGAGCAGGTACGCGGGGAAATGGACGGAGATGAACATGAGCTGAAAGCCGCAAACCGTGTAGCCGAGGCAGAGCAGCACGTAACCGCGGTGAGTGAAAGCTTCATGCAGGGCTTCGCGTATCGACTGCTTGTGGAATTGCTGCGCCTGCCCTTTTTTGTCCTCGACCAGCACCGCCGAGAGCGGCACGACGACGAGCACCGTCAGCGCGAGAACGAGCAGGGCCGCGTGCCAGCCGATATGGCTGATGAGCGTCTGACCGTACGGCAGCATGATGAATTGGCCGAACGAGCCGGCCGCGCCGACGATGCCCAGTGCGGTCGTGCGCTTTTCGGCAGGGACAGCACGGCCGACGACGCCGAATACGATCGAAAAGCCGGTACAGCCGAGCGCGACGCCGATGAGCAGCCCGCTGCTGAAGATGAGCTCCAGGCTCGTGCTGGAAACGGACATGAGCGCAAGGCCGAGCGCATATAGAATCGCGCCGCCGACCACTACGCGCGCCGCGCCGAACTTGTCGGCGATCATGCCGGTAAAGGGTTGAGCCAGACCGTAGATCAGATTCTGGATCGCGATGGCGAACGAGAACGCTTCGCGCCCGATGCCCAGGTCGAGCGTCATGGGCTGGAGATAGAGGCCGAAGTTGTGCCGCACCCCCAGCGCGATCGTGAGGATCAGCCCGCCGCAGAGCAGTATCGTGTTCGGGGTGCGCCAGCGCGTTACGGTCATCGCCTCGTTTCCTGGGAGTATTCGAACATCCATTCTAGACGACGCATGCACGCTCACTCATGCATGCGGCTCAGGAGATTGTGTCGGCACCCGCAGGCAGGTGAGGTAAAATGGCGCCTCTACCGCAGTCGGTTCCACGCTCGGGGTGTAGCTCAGCCCGGTAGAGTGCTTGCTTTGGGAGCAAGATGTCGCAGGTTCGAATCCTGTCACCCCGACCAAAACCTGCCGTTCGGCAGGTTTATCGATCCTTCGCAATCTCATGCCGGTCAAGCAAACCATAGAGCAGGGTCGGGTACCCGTAAAAAGTTTTACGGACGATATCGACGCGGGCGCCCGGCAACAGCTCGTCAATCTGTCTCAGCTCCCGTTCATCCATCATCACGTTGCCGCGATGCCCGACGTGCATGTGGGCATCGGGGCCACGGTCGGGACGGTGATCGCGACGGACAAGGCGATCATTCCGGCTGCAGTGGGTGTCGACATCGGCTGCGGCATGATCGCGGCCAGGATTTCCCTGCGCGCGGGATAACTCGACGAAAAAACGCTGCGGCGCGTTTTCGATCAGATTACCCGCGACGTTCCCGTGGGGCGCGCACAGCATCGACCGGGGCGGGAACCCGCTGCAACGGCGGCTCCTTTCCAGCGCGGGTTGAAACGCATCATCGCCGATCATCCGCAGATCGAGAAACGCTACAGGCGCACCGAGAACTGGGCCGCACAGATGGGCACGCTGGGCGGCGGCAATCACTTCATCGAAGTGTGCGTCGACGAGGCGCACAGTGTGTGGGTGATGCTGCACTCCGGGAGCCGCGGCGTCGGCAATGCGATAGGTACTTATTTCATCGAGCTCGCGCGCAACGATATGGCGCGCCAGATGGCGAGCCTGCCTGATCGGGATCTGGCGTATCTCGTCGAAGGCTCGGCGCATTTCAGCGATTACGTCGCCGCGATCGACTGGGCGCAGCGCTACGCGGCCGCCAATCGCGAGGCGATGATGGACGTCGTGCTCGAGGCGCTACGCCGCCACCTGCCGGCTTTCGGGATCACTCACGAGGCTGTGAACTGCCATCACAATTATGTCGAGCGCGAACGGCATTACGGCAAGGATGTATGGCTCACGCGCAAGGGCGCCATCAGCGCGCGCAGCGGCGAGCTCGGCATCATCCCCGGCAGCATGGGCGCCCGATCCTACATCGTGCGGGGACGCGGGTCCGAGGAAAGTTTCCATTCGTGTGCCCACGGCGCGGGACGGCGCATGAGTCGATCGGCTGCGCAGAAACGCTACACCGCGGCAGACCTCGTCGAGCAGACCGCCGGTGTGATCTGCCGCAAGGACAGCGGTGTGGTGGACGAAATTCCGGGCGCCTACAAGCCGATCGAGGACGTGATGGAAAATCAGCGCGATCTGGTCGAAGTGGTGCACACGTTGAAGCAGGTGTTGTGCGTCAAGGGCTAGTGGAGGCTCGCGGCCATTACGAGATGACGTGATGAGGTGATGCAGTGATGACGTGATGAGGTGACGTGAAGATGCGGTGATGAAGTGATGAAGTGATGCGGTGATGTAATGATGGAGCGACGAGTCTGGTCGACTCGCCCGGCCGGCGTCCTCGGGCCTTATGCTTTCAGGGTGAAAGGGGTGAAAGCCGTATTCCGGTCGTAGTAATCCTCACCTTCCGCTTTCTTCAAGGCAGCGACGATGCGGTACGTAACCGGGGTGAAGACGACTTCCACGCCGACTTTGGTCACGAACTGCACGAGCATGACGAGCGGGAGCATGTCGTCGGGAATGATTCCGCTGCCATAAAACGCGAGCGGGTAAAACAGTGCCGAATCGACGGCTTCACCGAAAATCGTCGAGCCGATCGTGCGCGTCCACAGCCATCGGCCTCGCGTTGCGATTTTCATTTTCGCGAGCACGAAAGAGTTCACGAACTCCCCGCAGAAATACGCGATCATCGACGCGCCGACGATGCGCCAGGTCGAGCCGAATGCGATTTCGTACGCGCCCTGATGCTGCCAGAAAGGCGCGGGCGGCAGTGCAACGACGACGCTTGCCATGATCGATGCGAAAGCGAGAGCCCCGAATCCACACCAGATCACGCGCCGCGCACGAGCGTAGCCGTAGACTTCGGTGAGGATGTCGCCGAACACGTACGAGATGGGAAAGAACAGCACGCCTGCGCCGAAAGTCACCGCCCCGAGGTGAGGCAATTCGAGCTGCGCGATCTTGGCGGGCCCGATCAGGTTCGAGCATACGAGCACGGTCACGAAAGCCGCCATGACGAATTCGTAATAGCGGTAGGTGCGTGGGGTCTGCGTCATCGTCGATGGCCTCGGTGACGCAGTGAGGAAGTGACGGGGTGACGAAGTGACGGGGTGACGAAGTGACGAAACGCAGGTCGCATCACCGCATCACCACATCACCACATCACCACATCACCACATCACTGCATCACTGCATCACTGCATCACTGCATCACTCCATCCCCGCGCTTCAGGTCAGCGGCAGCATGCAGTGCTGAATGAAGGCGGGCCGTTCGCAGACGCGCTGGTACCAGCGCGCGAAATTCGGCAGTGCAGGGCGTTCGATGGGGAGATTGAACCAGCGCCAGGACGCGAGGCCCAGCGGAATGTCCGCCATCGAAAAGCGCGCGCCTGCGACATAATCGCGCTGTCCGAGATTGGCATCGAGCATCGCGAGATACGTGCACATCTTTTTGCGGCTGTCTTCCACTTCGGCCAGGTCGCGCTTCTCGGGCGGCGTTCGAACAAGATTGTGGAAAATAGGCCGCAGCGCCGGCCATGCCGAGGTGCTGTACCACTCCATCCAGCGGTCCGCGTCGGCGGCGGTGTGCGCGTCTTCCGGCCACAGTGTGCCGGCACCGTGCTTGCGCGACAGATAGCGCACGATCGCGTGCGATTCCCAGAGAACGAAGCCGTCGTCGTCGATCGTCGGCACCAGGCCGTTCGGATTCATGGCCTTGTATTGCGGCGTGTCGTTCACGCCGAAATGCAGGCCGGCATCGATGCGCTCGTAATCGATTCCAAGCTCCGCGCAGCACCACAGCACTTTCTGAACGTTGATCGAATTCACACGGCCCCAGATCTTCATGCGGCGTTTCTTCCAGGCTGGGCCGGGGACGCGGGGGCGGGGCTGGACGCGCGCGCGTTGAAGCACTTGAAGAAATCGTCCGCGAGCTTGCGCGCGACGCCGTCGATCAGGCGCGCACCGAGCTGCGCGAGCTTGCCCCCGACCATCGCTTTCACGGAGTAGCTCAACCGCGTCCCGTCGCCGTCCGGCGCGAGCTCGACCGCTGCCTGGCCTTTCGCGAAACCGGCAACGCCGCCCTGGCCTTCGAAGACCATGGTGTAGCCGCGCGGCGCGTCGACGTTCTCGAGCGTCATGACACCTTTGAACCGGGCGCTCACCGGCCCGATCTTGGTCTTGATCGCCAGCTCGTACTGATTGTCGGAGACCTGGCTGCGAAGTGCTCGACCAGGTCTCC
>JBKJKJ010000025.1:0-6618 GCA_046597455.1 Burkholderiales bacterium | reverse complement strand
TATGGTCTGCGATGCCTGCCCGTCCTCCTGGACCCGCACCCGCCGCTCGCCCGAGGCGAGCAGGTATTTGTGCAGCGCGAGCCTGACGTTGCGCTTGGCATCCGTCCAGCGGCCCGTCGCAAGAGTCAGGTAGAACTTCTGGGCCGCGCCTTCACGCAGCTGACGGTGCAGGTCGGTGAGCGCCGAGCGCTTCTTGGCGAGCACCAGTATGCCGGACGTATCGCGGTCGAGTCGATGGACCAGCTCCAGAAATCGCGCGTCTGGCCGTTCGCGCCGAAGGTGCTCGATCACGCCGCTGCTGATGCCGCTGCCGCCGTGGACGGCCATTCCGGCCGGCTTGTCGAGCACCAGCAGGGCATCGTCTTCATGGAGTATCCGGCCCGCGAGCCGGGAAGGCCCCGCCGGAGCCGCGCCGGCGAGCGGCGCCTTGCGGGCGACCTGCACGGGCGGGACTCTGAGGCGGTCCCCGGGCTTGAGACGGTGGTCGGGCCCGACCCGACCGCTGTTGACGCGAACTTCGCCGCTGCGCAGGATGCGGTAAACGTGGCTTTTGGGCACCCCTTTGAGCAGCCGGGTGAGGTAATTGTCGACCCGTTGCCCGTCTCCCTCTTCCCCGACCTCGTGCCAGCTAGCGGAATCTTTACTTAACCCGTTCATTTGCCTATACTATTCTACGCATCAGCCTGCACACAGGTTCTCCACGCCACGAAACGCAACGCGAGTGGCGCGCAGCCTGCACTACCGAGACCATTCTGCATTTCGATTTTTCAGGCAGGAATGCGATCTACCGCAGCTGGTGCAGAGACGCATCGCACCGAGAATCATCCGCGACGCGGGTCGCCATATTAGGACTGAAGCAAAGAAGCGGCTCGCTTTCTGGTTAATGTCGCTCACCAGATGAAGTAGCGATACTAGACGAAATACGCGCTCACGGCACTCTTGAATGCCCGGGACACGCGCCTTAAGCGCGGGTTCTCCAGGATCTGCACGCCCGACTTCACCGGTCACGACTCTACATGCCCACCCCCCTGTGACGGACCAGTCCCGAACTGCCTGCGCGAAGCAGGCGGCAACAGTGCAGCCCATCCCGTGTCGTGCCCGAGCGCGGGAGAATATAAGAAATGAAACGCATGTTATTCAATGCGACGCAGGCCGAAGAGCTTCGCGTCGCCATCGTCGATGGTCAGAAACTGATCGACCTCGACATCGAATCCTCAGCCAAAGAACAACGTAAGAGCAACATCTACAAGGGTGTCATCACCCGCGTCGAACCCAGCCTCGAAGCAGCGTTCGTCGACTACGGTAACGACCGTCACGGTTTCCTGCCATTCAAGGAAGTCGCCCGCGCGTACTTCAAAGCCGGCATAGACGCCAGCCGCGCCCGCATCCAGGACGCGCTCTCCGAAGGTCAGGAAGTCATCGTCCAGGTGGACAAGGACGAGCGCGGTAACAAGGGCGCTGCGCTCACAACGTTCATCAGCCTCGCGGGCCGCTATCTCGTCCTCATGCCGAACAACCCGCGCGGCGGCGGCGTATCGCGCCGTGTCGAGGGGGAAGAGCGCAACGAGCTGCGCGAGATCATCGACCAGCTCGACATTCCGCAAGGCATGAGCGTCATCGCGCGCACCGCGGCCATCGGCCGCACCGCCGAAGAGCTCAACTGGGATTTGAGCTATCTCATGCAGCTGTGGCGCGCGATCGAACAAGCCGCGACCCAGCAGTCCGGCGCGTTCCTGATCTACCAGGAGTCGAGCCTCGTCATTCGCGCCATCCGCGATTACTTCCATCAGGACATCGGCGAGATCCTGATCGATACCGAAAGCATTTACGAGCAGGCTCAGCAGTTCATGGGGCACGTGATGCCCGGCACCGTGAACCGCGTGAAGCTGTACAAGGACGACGTCCCGCTGTTCTCACGCTTTCAGATTGAGCACCAGATCGAGTCTGCGTATTCACGCGCGGTCACGCTGCCTTCGGGCGGCGGCGTGGTGATCGACCATACGGAAGCCCTCGTATCCGTCGACGTGAATTCGGCGCGCTCCACCAAAGGCGCCGACATCGAGGAGACGGCATTCCGCACCAATCTTGAAGCCGCCGACGAAATCGCACGCCAGCTTCGGCTGCGTGACCTGGGCGGACTCATCGTCATCGACTTCATCGACATGGAGAGCGGGCGCAATCAGCGCGAAGTCGAGACGCGCCTGCGCGATGCGCTGAAATACGATCGCGCCCGGGTGCAGATGGGCAAGATCTCCCGCTTCGGACTGATGGAGCTCTCACGCCAGCGCCTGCGTCCGTCGATCGGCGAGACGAGCTACATCCCGTGCCCGCGCTGCCACGGCACCGGCCACATCCGCGGCACCGAATCGACTGCCCTGCACATCCTGCGCATCATTCAGGAAGAAGGCATGAAGGACAACACCGCAGCCGTGCACGCGCAAGTGCCGGTCGATGTCGCCACTTTCCTGCTCAATGAAAAGCGCGTCGATCTTCAACTCATCGAGGCCCGCCATCGCGTTGCGGTCACGCTGATCCCCAACATCCATCTCGAGACGCCCAATTACACGATTTCGCGTCTGCGCCACGACGACCTGAATCATTCCGAGCCCCTGCCCGCCAGCTACGACATGGTCGTCGTTCCCGAAGAAGACAAGCCGAGCACGGCGACTTCCCAGGAGACTCCGGTTGCGCGTCCCGAGGCCGCCGTCAAAGGCATCACGCCGCAGCAACCCGCGCCGATTGCACACGAGCCCGCACCCGCTTCAGCGCCCGCATCGGCCCCGGCCCGTGCTGCGCTACCGATGGGCGACGACCAGTCGATCATCGGCAAGATTTTCGGCTGGTTCAAACCTCGCAAAGCCGAGGAAAACGTCGCGGCCGCCGCAGTGCCCCAGCGTCCCGCCACGCGCCCCGCGTCACGCGGGGGACGCGACATGAATCGCTTCCGCCCGGAGGGACGCGAAGGTTCAGGCGCACAGCGTGAAGGTGGACGCGGCGAGCGCGGTTCCCAGCACCCACGCGGCGAGCGCTCGCGGTCCGAAGGCGGACAGCAGCAAGGCGAGCCGCGCCGCGATCGCGACGCGTCACGTCGGCGCGGCAGCGAAGAGCGCGGTGACCAGCCGAGGAACGAAGCACGCCGTGAAGGCGGACAACGTGGCCGGCAGCAACGGCCGCAGGAAGGGCAGCGTCACAGTCAGACGGAAGGTCTCGTGCCGCAGCCATCGGCTGACGGGGAGCGCCCGCAGCCGCCCGTGCGAGAAGCACGCGAGCCCAGGCCGCCACGCGAGCCGCGCGAGCCCAGGGAGCCGAGAGAAATTCGGGAACCGCGAGAGATTCGTGAACCGAGGGAACCCCGCGAGCCCGGGCAGGAACAGCCGCAATCGCAGGCACGCGAGCCCAGTGAAGGCCGCAGTGAAGGTCGAGGACGCCGCCGTCGCGGACGCGGACGCGGCGAACGGCCTGAGCATCGTGCCGAGGGCGCCGAACAGGCCCAGGCCGCCGAAACGTCTGTGCTCGAGGGTCAGAGCCCGGTCGAAGGCGCCGAGCGCGCACCCCGACATTCGCGTGTCGATTCGACGTCGCGCGATGAGGTAGAAACCGCCGCCGCACGCATGGATGAGACAGCCGGCACGCGGGAGGGCACTGCAGAAGCGCAGACTCATAGCTTCGAAAGCGTCACCGAGTCTCCGCAGACCGCCGCGCCGCTCGCTCAGGTTCAGGAGCAGCACCACGAGCGCGAGCCGTTCAGGGAAGGGCCTGTCGAGCCGGTCCAGGCGACGCCCGCGATGACTGAGCGTGAGCCGGTGAGCCCGCAGGCGCCCGCGCCCGTGTCACGCGTGGAGCCCGCTGTGCATCATGAGGAGCGCGGAGCCGCCCTCGAGGAACCGCTGGTCGCGCATGAAGCGTCGAGCGTGTCTGCACCCGAGCCGGAACCCGCCCGGTATGAGGCGCCGCCGGTGCCGGAGCGCATAGAGCCGCAGCCGGTGTCCGAGGCCCCCGCACCGCGTTCGACCCCGACCCCGCCCCCGGCGCCCGTGGCTACTCCAGCACCGTTGAAGCTCGACTGGCCGTCCGATCTCGTGCAGATCGAAACCGCGCCTCACAAAGCGAGTGCCGCCATGCCACAGCCGGAGGAGGCACACGCACCGCGAGTCCGCCGAACCCGTGCTGCCGCCCCCCCCGCGCCCAGCGAGCCGCTGGTGCAAATCGAAACGCGAGATGGTGGGCCCGGATCGGACGCCAGCCAACAGCGCGAACCGGCGAGCCCGGTCTAGGCGGAGAGTCGAGTACGGACGTGGCGCAGCAGGCCCTGCGCCGCGTCTTCCACCAGATCGAGCACGATCTGGAAACCGCTCGCGTTGCCGGTGTAGGGATCGGGAACTGCGCGTGCGCCGTTTGAACCGAAATCAGTGAGCAACCTGATCTTGTGCGCGTGTTCACGCGGGCTCAGGCGCTCGAGCGCCCGCACGTTCTCGTCGTCCATCGCGAGTATGTAATCGAATTCGCTGAAGTCCTTGCGGCTCACCTGCCGCCCACGCAGCGCGGAAATGTCATAGCCCCTGGCCGCCGCCGCGCGGCACGCACGCTCGTCAGGCGGCCTGCCAACGTGCCAGTCACCGGTACCCGCAGAATCGATAACGATCCGGTCGGTGAGACCCGCCTCCCCAACCAGGTGCCTGAAGACACCTTCTGCAGTGGGTGAGCGGCAGATGTTGCCCATACATACGAAAAGAACGCGGATAGGCTTATGGGGTTTCAACGCTCGCTCCGAACAGTTCATGAATTCGAACGAACGTAACACTCCGCGCTGGCCCGATCAAATATCGCACGGCGAAAGCGTCAGAACCGGTAGCCCACCAACCCGCTGCCCATGGTCTGCGTTTCGCGCTCTACGATCGGGCTCGAAGCGGCCTTGTCGGCCAGTCGCGTGACGTTGACTCCCGCAGACGAGAACCACTGTTTAGTGAACGCGTGGGTCCAAGTAACGCTGAGTCCATAGCTCTTCAGCCTTCTCTTGACCGTTGTGCGTATCGCCCTGCCCGCGCTCGTCGAGCAGCTCGGTGAGATGGCGCATCGCTACCTCGTAGAAGCGCTCCATGTCTTTCAGAGACGATCATTTCGCTGTTCGTGATCCCGGCGCTTTACCTCCTGATGACGCCGAAGGACCGGAAGGCCGCAACGCTCGACTGAGGTTCTGGAATCGGGCGCAGGTGTTATGAACGGCCCCAGGGCAGGCGCGCGTTCAACTTCGCGAGCCGGTTGGATGACTTCTGCTGGCCGGTCCGATGGCGAAAAGAGGGAGGCAGAATGGGGGACGCGGCTGGGCCGGCATCGCGCCCTGCAAAGGGCGGCGCGACCGAAGATGGAACGCGGTCTAGAGCCCGTCGAAAAACATTTCCTGCGCGAAGCTCGTCAGGGTGTCGAAGCGGGGAGAACCGCGAACGTTCGCTGCCCTCCCCGCGCTCAGGACACTAACGCCCGGCGCGACCGAGCGACTGCCGCAGCGGCTGCGAAGCCTGACTTTCGACGTTGTGGCGGACCAGGATGTCTACAGGAGACACCGGTTTGCCATAAAAGGCCTTGTTGGCGTTCGTGTCCGGGGTGATCGCTGCGCCTTCGAGGCTGAGCCCGGCGTAGGCGCCCTTCGATCGCGCGAACGAGATCACGTCGGCGGTGACGTTGGCGGATTTTCCGACGCCGACCGGACCTGCGGCTATGCTTGCATCGCCGCCCAGTTTCAGCGATGGGCTCAGCAGCGCGTTCAAACCCTTCTCCGACATGACGAGCATGACCACTTCGGATAATTCGACGCCGATCTGAAACCCCACGCTTCCTGCGCCCATGTTGTAGAAAGCCGGACCGATCCAGCGGCCATCGCCGGTGTGGCGCGAGAGGACTACCGCCTCGCCGCCCGAACCGCCGAACACGAAGCCCGCTTTCGTCACTCGCGGGCTGATGATTACCGCCCGGGCATTCTTCAGGTTATCCCTGAACCAGGTCATATTCGGATCATTCTGGAAGTTCGCGAGCGTGGTCTGCACCGCCTGCAACTGCTGCTCGGTGCCCACACGGGTGTCAGGCGTCGTTCCGCAGCCGGCGACGAGGGCTGCGATGGCAAAAATGATGAGGGTCAAACTGTATCGGGTCTTCTGGTGCATGATTAATCTCCTCGTTGCTGCGTGTATGGTTGTGTATGACATGATTGCGGCCGATTCGGCAGGGATTCGAGCCGATGATCTGTATGGTAGCGCACATTGCGCCGGGTCCGGCAGCCGCCGGGGAAAACGGGCCGCTGTCCACCCAGGCATCTGCGTGATGCCCGCGCATTCGTCGCGTGTTCGATGCGATGCCGCCAGTCTGCCTAATCCGTCACGCGTTCCGCGCGCTTCGCTGCCGCCGTTCCCGGTCCCGGGTATTGAATCGTGTCGCGCAGCGCCACGATTCGCTCGGAGTCGAAACGCGGCACCTGCAGCTCGCCCTGATCGGTCCACTCCTTGACACGCTGCCCGATATCGAGCGCTTTGTCGCCCGAAGGCGGGGTGTCCTTGCCGAGGTAAATCGTACGCGACGGGAAAGCGAATGTGGTGCCGCTGCTCGCCACCGCATCCATGAATCGCA
>JBKJKJ010000337.1:0-52062 GCA_046597455.1 Burkholderiales bacterium | reverse complement strand
GCGGCCGCGCTGTCGACCGAGACCACCGCAGGACCCCCGAAATACGCGCTGCCGCCGTAACGGCGCGCGTTCGCGATCACGAGCAGGAAGTCGTACGGCGCCGCGGTCGCCGCTTCGCGCAGCGCCGTCTCATCGCCCACGGCAAGCGTGCGCTCCGCCATGCCTGCCTGGTAGCCGCACCCGAACACGGTGTCTTTTCGCAGGCCGAGATACGGATCGGTGACGCCCGCGTCCGTGCTGGCCGCGAAAACGGAGTGCACGTTGAAGTCTTGCACACGCTTTTTGAACGGATCGACCGAGAAGAGGTATTCGGCCGCCCGTCGGGCATCGGCGATGAACTTCGGATACTGGGATTCGACATAGCCATCGCCGAGTATCGCGATGTCGACCTTCGCGGCGGGCTCGCCGTTCGACAGGATCGTGTCGACCCGCGTGCGCAGCGCGGATTGCGAGCGGTCGATCGCGCTGTCAGCCGGATCGATCGTACCGTCCCACACCGGCTGGAAAACTCCGGTGGCGCGCCGTCGTTCGATCACGGCGTTTACCGCCCGGTCCGGGGCCGGAATGCGAATGCTGACCTGCGTGGCATTCGATTGCGCACCGCGATCCAGGTTGCTGTCGAATCCTGATCGAAACAGCGGGTCGCCGCTTTCGGAATCGAATACGGAAAACCGATAGTCTCCCCAGTCGGGCATCGCGAGGCCCCGCGCCCGTGAGCCCGACCACAGCGGTTCGGCGCGCAGCCGGACGAGCGAGAAATGTTCGGTGCCGCTCGCAATGAAGTGGCGAAAGTCGAAGCGCAGGGCGCCTTGCTCGGCCGGTGGGCGGGTGCGACCGGCATTCGATCCCGGGCGGCCGCGTTCGCACGCCGCCAGGAACAGCGACGCACCCGCTGTCGCGGCGTATCTCAGCCAGCGCCGCCGCGTGGCTTGCATCGATGAATCTCCGGCAGTTGCATGGACGTCACGGTTTATTCGGACTTACACTCGACGGTTGAAAGCTTACAGGTGATGCGGTGATGCAGTGATGCAGGATGCGGTGATGCGGTGAGGGCGTGATGGGGTGATGGAGTGATGGAGTGATGTGGCGGGATCTCATGCGGTTGCGCATGATTGCTGCTACCTTGTTCCGTTGTGACCTTGCCGCATTGCCGCCTCGACTCTATACCTTCTGACGTTGTCACGTTTCAAACGGAGCCCCGATGGATTTTTCGCTGAGCGCTGACCAGCAGGCGTGGCAGATGAAAGCGCGCGAGTTTGCCCAGGAGGAGATTCGACCAATTGCGCTGAAGCGCGACCGGATCGGAGGCGGATACGAGCCGTGGGATTGGGACATCATCCGGAAAGGTTCGGCGCTGGGTTTTCGCACGCTCGCCGTGCCCCGGGAGTGGGGTGGACCCGGCACTGATTTCGTCACGCAGGGGCTGGTGATGACGGAACTCGCCAAAGGTGACAGCGCGATATCCAAGGCTTTCAGCCAGAACTGGAAGTGGAGCCACCTCATCGCCGAGTTCTGCACGAACGACCAGAAGGCGCGTTTCCTCAGGCCTTTCATGGCTGACGACACGTATGTGATCGGCTCCGCCAGCACCGAGCCCAACGCGGGTTCGGACAATCGCTATCCGCCTGCCGATGCGCCGAAGTCGGGCTGGCGGCTGCGCGCCGAGCGCGCCGGCGACGACTGGATACTCAACGGCGAGAAGACCTTCATCGCCAATGGCAGCGTCGGCAAACTGTTTTTCGTCAGTACGCGTACCGATCCCGACGTGTCCATACGCGAGGGGACGACCGTATTCCTCGTGCCGAGCGACACGCCGGGTTTCCGGGTCGGCAAGATTTTCAACAAGAGCGGATGGCGCTTCTATCAGAACGCCGAGCTCGTCTTCGACAACGCGAGGGTGCCGCACGCCAACGTGGTCGGCGAGGTGCACGGGGGGGTGAAAGTGCGCAGCGGCGCTGCAGGCGAGTTCGGCGACTTCGAGCTCGCGGCCAATGCGCTCGGCGTGTGCGACGCGGCATGCGAGGCGGCCATGCGCTTTGCGAAAACGGAGCGGCGCGGCGGCAAACGCCTGTACGACCAGCAACTGGTGCAGTTGAAGCTGAACGAAATGCACATGCTGACCGAAGCGCTGCGCTCGTACGTGATGCGCACGGCGTGGGAGATGGACCACAAACTGCAGGGTGTCAACGCGGTGCTGTTGATGAACTACTCGACGACCGTGATCCAGCGTGTGAGCGGCCTGAATCTCGATATTCACACCGTGTCGGGCGGTGTGATCGATGCGATGGCCGACAAGCTCGTGCGCGATGCCATCATCTGGACGCATCTCGCAGGGGACGCGAGCCAGCGGCTGAAGGCGGTTCGGCGCCTGGCCGGATGAACGCGGTTGAACGGCGGCGGAAAACGGCTTAGCATCGCCGGGCCAGCGAGCGGCTTCGGCGCAGCCGCGTCACTGCAGTGAGGAGAGCATGAGAATCACAGAACAAAGAACACGCCGCTCGTGGCTGCTCGTGCCCGTGTCCAGGCGTGGCGAGCTCGAGCGCGCGTCTAAGTCGGGTGCCGACGTCATCGTCCTCGATCTCGTCGAGCTTGTCGCGGACAGGGACAAGCCCGCAGCGCGCGGCAAGGTTCAGGCTGCGCTGATCGCTGCGCAATCCGCCGGCGCTGAAGTGTTCGTTCAGATCGAGCCGCAATCCGTCGATGCGGACTTGAGTGCCTGTGTGTGGTCGGGGTTGAGCGGCGTGGTGGTCTCGCGCACTGAATCGGCGCAGCAGATCGAGCAGATCGCTGCATCGCTGACGATGCTCGAGAAGGAGCACGGGGTCGCGCCGAACACGGTGACCATCGTGCCGGCCGTCGAAACCGCGCCCGGCAACCATGCTGCTTACGACATCGTGCGTGCGAGTGATCGGGTGTGGGGCGTGACCCTCGGGCGCGCCGACCTGATCATGGATCTGCGTCCGGAACCGTCCGGCGAGATTCATCTCATGCCTTACCTGATGCAGCGCCTGATCATTATTGCCGGCGCCGCCGGCGTCACTCCGATTGGAGCCTGGTGGCGCGCACCTGATCGCGGACTGTTCGCGACGCCGGATAATACGTATGCGGCCGCGCAGCGGGGGCGGGCGATAGGGTTCAGGGGCGCGATGTGCCTTCAGGACGACCAGGTGCAGCCGCTCAACCGCGCGTACAGCTGAAATCAGTCGATCGATGCGTCATGCCGGCGCAAGCCGGCCCCACCCGGGCGCTGTCGATCTCACGGAACAATCCTCACGGGGATGAGCGACTTGCTGGAGTAAAACATGGCCCAAAAAACAGTACGCCGTTCCGGACTGACGATGCCCGTGGTCACCCCGCGATTCGTCGACAACGCGTGGCGGCGCGGATGCGATTTCATCGTTCTCGATCTCGAGGACTCGGTCCCGCAGCATCTGAAAGCGCATGCGCGCACGCTGGTCAGGGAGGCAATTGCGAACGTATCGAAAGGCGGCGCCGAAGCGTTTGCGCGCATCAACCACGAGCACATGCTGGCGGATACCGAAGCGGTCGTCTGGCCGGGCTTGAAGCGGATCAAATATCCCAAGGCCGAATACGCCCACGAGATATGCGCGCTCGACGACATCATCACGCGCCTGGAGAACGAGCGCGGCATTCCGCCGGGAACGATCGAAATCGATGCGAGCATCGAGACGGCGATCGGGGTCACCAACGTCTTCGAGATCGCATCGGCCAGCCCCCGCGTGCGCGAATTCGGCGCGACCACGGGCGGCTACGATCTGTCGCGCGATCTCGGCGTCGAGATGTTTGTCGACTTCGACCAGTTCGTGTATCCGAAAGGGGAGGCCGAGCTCGCGGCACGCACGCTCGACCTGGGCGTGCGCACGGCGCCGTTCGTCGCGAATACAACCGGCAGCGTCAGCGATCCCGACCGTGCCTTGCGACTGGCTGAAGCGGCCCGCCAGTGCGGCTTGCGGCTCGGCGGGGGCGGACTCAACCCGGCGGTCGTCGACGGGCACAACGTGGGTCTCACGCCGAGCGAGGACGATGTCCGGGATGCGCATGCGGTGCTGGAGCATTACGCCGAGATCGAAGGCACGCGCGATACGTGGGTCGAGATCGAAGGACGCGTGATCGACCGCTACGAAGCGGCGCGGGCGCTCGAGTTGCTGGAATGGGCCCGGCTGTGCGCCGAGCGCAATCAAGAAAAAGCCGAGGCTCTCGCGCGCGTCAAGGCGTCCCCGACGTTCAAGGCGTCCCAGCCGGCGTACCCCAGATAGCGTCGGCCCGATCCGCATCACTTCATCACCTCATCACTCCATCACGGCATCCCCTCATTCATGTCGATTCTCGTGCGCCGTTCCAATCTTCTCGTTCCGATCACCGATGCCGAGGGTGTTGCCCACGCATGGCGCCACAATGCCGACGCGATTACGCTGGATCTCACGGGCGCGAAGGCCGTTGCACCCGGCGCGATCAAGGATGCGATCGCCGCCGCGCGCCAGGGCGCCGCCGAGGTCTTCGTCAAGGTGAGGCCGGACAGCGCACTCGAGGATATCGAAGCATCGGTATGGTTCGGACTGAGCGGAATCATGCTCTCGCCTGTGCAGGCGGCAGAGGTGGTGGAAGCAGCCCAGGCTGTGGCCGCGCTCGAAAAAGAGCGCGACATCGCCGCGGGCGCGCTCAGCTTCATCGTGATGCTCGGCTCGGCGCGGGGCGTATGGGACATCCGGTCGATCGTCACCGCGGATCCGCGTGTCTCGCAGGCGGGCCTGGACGAGCGCGCGCTGGCGCAGGACCTCGGCATCGATCCGCATCCGGCTTACGATCCGTTCGTGTACTCGAGGGGCCGGCTCGCGGTCGAAGCGACCGCTGCACGCGTTGCCGCGGTGGGCATGGCCTACCCCATGAGCGTTCGCCAGCAGGCCGATGCGGAGCAGTCGGATTTACAGACGATGGCCACGACGGCGAAAAACCTCGGCATGAAAGGCGTTATCTGTCCGCATGCGAGCTGGGTGGCCCCGGTGAACGCGGCGTTCACGCCCACGCCTGAGCTCGTCGCCTACAACCAGCGTGTGCGGGAAGCATTTGCCGCCGGTGTTGCCGCCGGGACTGCTGCCGTGCCGCTCGATGGGCGCATGATCGACGTGCCGGTCGACGAGTGGGCGATCGTCGTCCTCGCTACGGCGGAGGCCTGCGCAAAGCGCGATGCGGAAAAGAAATCGGCGCTCGCGCAGGCCGGCAGCCGAAACTGATGGCGATCATCACGGCGGCACTCGTCGCGGATCGACTGATCCGCGCCATCGAAAAAGGAGGGTGAACACCGTGACGTCCCGACAAGCCGTGCCGAATTCGTCCGGCACCGAGCCGCCGAAGCTCGAAGCGCCCGCGAATGCTGCCGATTGCCATATCCATATCTACGATCCGCGCTTTGCGCCGGCCGTCGGGCGGCCGGCCCGTTCCACGGTGGCGGATTACCGGCTGCTCCAGCAGCGCATCGGTTTCTCCCGTGTCGTCATCGTTACACCGCGCAACTATGTCACCGACAACAGCGTGACGCTCGACGCGATCGGGCAGCTCGGAATCTCCAACGCGCGCGGGGTGGCGGTCCTGCGTCCGGACGTCAGCGTAGCGGAGCTGAAAAAACTGGACGCGGGCGGCATACGCGGCATCCGGTTCACCGTGGGCGATCCGAAAACCGCCGTGACCTCCATCGACATGATCGAGCCGCTGGCCGAAAAAATCGCCGCGCTGGGCTGGCACGTGCAACTCAACATGGAATCCGACCAGATTGTCGAGAACGCGAACCTGCTCGAGCGCCTGCCCACACCGATCGTGTTCGACCACATGGGCAAGCTGGGGCTCTCGGGCCTCGACCATCCCGCGCATCCAGTGATACGCGGCCTCATCGATCGGGGCAAAGCGTGGATGAAAATCTCGGGCGCCTACATGAACACGAAAGTCGGGCCGCCGGGTTATGACGATGCCACTGCGGTTGCGCAGGCTTTCGTGAAAGCGGTGCCGGAGCGGCTCGTATGGGGCAGCGACTGGCCGCACCCCACGCCGGAGATCCCGCCCGATGACGCAGTGCTCTTCGACCTGCTCACGCTCTGGGCGCCGGACGAAGCGACGCGAAACCGGATACTGGTGTCGAATCCGGAAGCGTTGTATGGATTTCCGAAATCCGGCTGATACCGTCATCATGGGTGGCGGGCGCGAAATCGAGGTAAGGGCGCCCCCGTACGGCGCTATCATGATGTGCGCCACACGCTCGTCCCGGAGTGCCTCATGCGTATCGGAATCGTCCGAACCGCCACCGCTACCGCCGCCTTGCTCGCCACGCTCGCAATCCTCGTCCCTCTGGCGGGATGCTCGAGCCGGCCTGACGCGCCCGGCGTGCGAACCGTGATGGACGTGAATCAGATCACGGCCGCGCAGTGGCAGAAGCTCGCGCAGCGCACGTTCTACTTCGGGCATCAATCGGTCGGCGCCGACATCATCGAAGGTGTTCGCGAGTGGGCTGCACAAAAGCCGCAGATCCAGCTTCGCGTGGTGTCCGGAGAACCGACGGCGGCGGCCGGCGTCCTCAACGAGTTCCCCATCGGGCGCAACGAAGATCCGGAATCCAAGAACGCTGCCTTTATCGCCGCGACGCAGGGGGCGCTCGGGCCCCAGCCGGTGCTCATGTTCAAGTATTGCTACGTCGATGTCGACGAGAAGACCGATGCGAAAAAGCTGTTCGAGCGCTATCGGCAGACCGTCTCGGCGCTACGCGCCCGGCATCCTGAAGCGACCGTCGTCCACATGACGCTTCCGCTGATGACCGAGCCGTCGTGGCTGCGCTACTGGATGAACACGGTGCGCAGCATACCGACGCATCGCGACGAGAACGCGAAGCGCAAGGCGTACAACGAAATGCTGCGTGCCGCTTACGTCGGAAAGGAAACGGTGTTCGATCTCGCGGCGCTCGAATCGACACGCAGTGACGGGACGCTCGAATACGGCGTGCTCGACGGCGCGACGATTCCGGCTCTCGCGGCGGAGTGGAGCAGCGACGGCGGGCATCTCAATGCCGCGGGTCGAAAGCGGGTTGCCGGGCAGTTTCTCGCGACGCTGGCATCGTTGCCGGATGCGCCGGTGATGCAGGCGCGGCAGTAACGCAAGGTTTCGCGTGTGCGGTCATCCGACCGCGACAATTCGGACTGAGGGCTACTCGCGAAACGCGTGCGTTGACCGGGTCACCGGATCAGTCCCATCCAGGTCCAGACCGGCACCGACGCTGCGATCGACAGCAGCACCAGAATGCCCCACGTCCAGGCGACAGGCCGCACGCTTTTGTGGGTGTAGAGCTCGCCCGAGCCGTGGTAAAGCGCCAGATACACCGTGCTCTGGGAAGGCAGAAACCAGACCTGCGTCGACACGAGCGCGATCAACGCAACCAGAAAAGGATGCACGCCTACGGCGCCGGCGACGGGCATCGCGACCAGCGTCAGCAGCGGTGCAGCTGCCTGCCAGCGCACGACGAAGGCGAGCGCGAAACCCACGAGCGCCAGTGCGAGACAGAACACCAGCGCGTTGCCGGAGAGCGCGCTGACCGGGCCGCTCAGGCTCGCCGCCAGCCAGGCATCGATCTTCAGTGCATTGAACACCGTGGCGAGGCTGGTGATGACGCCAAAGAAAATGAGAAAGCTCCAGTTGACGCCCGTTCGCAACATGCCGGCGTCCAGTCTGCCGGCAACGGAGAGGACGACGAGCGCGCCCACGCCCAGCCACGCACCGTGCACGCCGTGCAGCGGCTCGGTGAGAAAGCCGACGATGAGCGCGACCAGGACGGCGAGACACCACATCTCGTCACGGCGTATCGGCCCGAGCACTTCGTGCTGGAGCGCGAGACGGTGGGTGGCATCGGCCGGCGCATCGTGCGGGCGATAGAGCGCGATTACCATCAGCATGGAGGAAGCGAACAGGATGAGATGCAGCGGCAGCGCTGCCACCATCCAGCCGGTGAAGCCGAAATCGGCGCGAACGGACGCGGGCAGCAGACCGTGCAGCAGCAGGCCCACCGACGATCCGGTGAGGAAGAGTCCCGACATCTGCCCGAAACCGATGAGGGCGGCGAGTGCGAGACCGGTCGCGGCACGTCCGCCGGGGGTATAGCCGAGCGCGGCCGCCACTTCGCGAACCAGCGGCGCGGCGAGCGCCATGCGGCTCGTCGCGTTGGGTAGAGTAGGCGTAACTGCCGTGCCGACCAGCCCGAGGGTGAGACACCGTGAGGCAAAGCTTGCGGGCTTGCGGCCCAGCGCGAGTAGCGCGACCCGATAGAGCAGACCCGAATTCCCCACGGGCACCCCGACCGCGAGCACAGCGAGGACGAGCACCCACGCCTGAGTCGCAAAGCCGTCGAGCGCCAGGCGCGGCTCGGCGATGCCCGTGACCACCCACGCTGCGAGGAGTGCGAGTCCGACGACCGCTTCGGGAAGGGCTTCCGATGCAAACAGGATAGCCGCGGCTACGACCGTGAGCAGCATGCGCCAGCCCGCGAGGCTCAGGTCCTCGGGTGGGGCCGCATTCCAGAAGAGGAGCGGAACGAGCGCGACGGCCATCCACACGAAGCGCGAGATGCCCGCCAGGCGCGAACCCGTCGCGGGTGGCGTGCCGCCGTTGGCGTCGTGTGTCGGACCGGGGAGGATTTCGGCATCCGTGGCGTCGGCTCGCGCAGCGGAGGCGCCTGTCAGGCGGCGCGCCTCCGCTGTTGCGCCGGCCACAGCGTAGGTCAGAGCGGCTTCAGCGGCGTAGCCTTCCCGCTCGAGTTGTCGTGCCACGTCGCAAAGGCGCGTCTGCAGCGCACGCTCCCGGCGCGCACCCCGCAGATGTCTTTGCACGGCGCTGCGCACCGCCGCGGGAACATACAGGCCGGTTTCATCGGTATGCCACAGACCCGAGACGCGTGCGGATTCCTGCAAGCCGTGCAGCGCCGGTTCCATCGGTGCGAGCCGCTGGAGCACGCGCAGCGGCGGGCGCTCGAAGAACGAGCCCGCTTCGATGAGCTCGCGCTCGTCCTCGGGCAGTGCGTTCAGGCGATCGGCGAGCCACCTGTCGAGCTCGCCCTGCAACTCGCCGAGCGCGCGACGCGTGCGCGCGAGATCCATGCCGACGGCAGTGCCCAGATGAAGCATGAGCTCGGGTTCCGAGCGCACGAGTGGTGCGAAACGCTGGCGCGGCAATACCCACAGCCGTAGCGGCGTGACGGCAACGATGGTCGCCGAGCGCGGTGCGTCGGTGATGAGCGCGAGCTCGCCGAAGATCGCAGGCGGATGAACGAGCTCGAGTGCGGAGCCCGCCACCCGCCGCTCGGCCGTGCCTTCGCGCAGAATGTACAGCGCATCGCCTTCGCTTCCCGCTTCGAACACGACGCTGCCGGCATCGAGCCAGCGGTCTTCCAGCACCCCCGCCAGCTTCGCGAGATCGACGGGGTTCAGGCCGGCGAAAAGCGGAACCGCTGCGAGCGCATCCGCCGCCTGGCGCAGCCCCTGCGATCGAATATCGTCAACCTGCACGATGGTTCACACGATTCACGTGGCGCTGGATAGCACGCTTATTCCGCCTTGATGCCCGCTTCGCGCGCGAGCTTCGCGTACTTCGCGACTTCCGCCTTGATGTAGGCGGTGAAGGCTTCAGGAGAAGCGCTCGAGGCGAGCTCGATGCCCTGGTCGTCGAAGCGCTTGCGCACTTCGGGAAGCTTCACCGCTTTCGCGACTTCGGCGTGGAGGCGATTGAGGATGGCGCCGGGCGTGCCCGCAGGCGCCAGGAGTCCATTGAACGTGACGTCTTCGAAGCCGCGCAGGCCGGATTCATCGAGTGTCGGCACGTCGGGAAACAGCGGTGCCCGCGTGAGCGTCGTCACCGCGAGCGGCCGCAGCTTGCCCGCTTTGACGTGCGGGCTCGACGTGCTGACCTGATCGAACATGAGCATGACCTGTCCGCCCACCAGATCGACGAGCGACTGGGCGTTGCCTTTGTATGGCACGTGCAGCATCTTGATCCCCGCCTGACGCGAGAACATCTCGGCTGCGATGTGGCCGGTTGATCCGGTTCCCGAGGATGCATACGCGAGCTCTCCGGGACGCTTCCTGGCGAGCGCGATCAGCTCCTGCGCCGTGCGCACCGGCAGGTTGGGATTGACCACCAGGATCATCGGGATGCGCGCGGTCAGTGAGACGCCGGCGAAGTCTTTTACCGGATCGTAGCCCGGGTTCGCCAGAATTCCGGGCGCGGATGCGAAGGTGTTGGCAATGGCCAGGAGCGTGTATCCGTCCGGCGCCGATTTCGCGACGAGCTGGGTGCCGACCAGGCTGCTCGCGCTGGGCCGGTTATCGACGATCACCTGGTGGCCCATGCTTTCGCCCAGCCGGTGCGCCAGGGTACGCGCGACGATATCCACGTTACCCCCGGCAGCAACGGGCACGATGATGCGCACGGGCTTAGTCGGATAGGCGGCGGCGGGAGTCTGCGCATGGGCCGCAGGGGTCGCTGCGGTGACGGCCAGAAGAAGCCAGGCCGCGGTTATCAGGCGTCGGTTCGACATCGGTCGTTTCACCATCGGGTTGCGCTCCAGTAGGGTCAGGAATCGGTTTCATGCGTCGGCTTGCGAGCGCACGCGACTGCAAAACCGCGGGGCTGGCACACCAGTTGCAATAGGGGATGTGTGTCCGGCGCGGACGACATTTTTGAGGAGGTCACCATGTTGCACTACGCAGTCGTGTTTTTCATCATTGCTTTGGTCGCGGCGTTATTCGGTTTCGGCGGCGTGGCCGCTGGTGCCGCAGGCATTGCCAAGATCCTGTTCTTCATTTTCCTGGTGCTTTTCGTGGTGTCGCTGATCGGCGGCATGCGGGGACGCGGCAGGTAGTCGGCATCGACGTCGCACGCTGATAGTACCGAGTGTCGAACGTGCCCGCGCGTGAAGCGCGGGCACGTTCATGTACGCTTTGGATTGCGGCTCCCCCGTATTCCCGCCGTCGCTACTTCTTCGCGGGCGCGGGCGGTGGCGGGATGGTCGATTGGCCTTTCGCTTTCTCCGCCACACTGGGCGTCGGCACGTAGACCACCGAAGGCCGTTGGGCGCCGGCTTGCGGATACAGGTCCATGAGCTGATAAACCATCAGCGGCATATTCGTGGTGACGGGCAACCCCATCTCCCGCGCCATCTGGACCGGTATCGGGAAATCGTGAGTCCAGCGTCCTTCGCTGAGGGCGACAGCCAGCTTGGTGGCCTGGTCGAGCGGCAGGCGCTTGGTCAGCACCTGGGCCACGAATGTGGCGACCTGATGCTGGGCTTTCGCGGCGATGTCGGCGAGGATGATCGTGGCATCGTCGATGTCCTCGGGTTTTTTTACTTCGAGCACTCTGAGTATCGACGCGGCCGGCGCGTCGCCGATCTGCGGGTCGACCGGTCCGAGCACGGCGTTGGCGTCCATCACGATCTCGTCTGCCGCGAGCGCGATCAGCGTCCCGCCGCTCATCGCGTAGTGCGGAATGAACACGGTAACTTTCGCTTTACGCTCGGCGAGCGCTTTGGCGATCTGCTCCGCGGCCAGCACGAGCCCGCCGGGGGTGTGAAGGATGAGGTCGATCGGCTGCTCGGGGGGCGTGAGCCGGATTGCGCGGAGGATAGCCTCCGAATCCTCGATGTCGATGTGGCTCACCACCGGCACGCCCAGCACGCTGGAGCTTTCCTGCCGATGGATCATCGCGATCACACGTGATTTGCGCTCGGTCTGGAATTGCTCGAGGAGCTGATTGCGCGGCACCTGTTTGTCCGCCGAGCGGCTGAATACGATCAGCACGACGATGGCGATCAGCAGCAGCCAGAACAGGAAACGCGCGATATTCGCGAGAGTGAACCAGATGCTGTAAACGCGCGCTGTCGACATCGTTGTTGTGTTCCTGACGGGTTGAACGAGTGTGCCCCCGAGCTTATCGGGATTTTTCGTCGAGTACCACCAGCGCGTCGACCGCTTTCACGCCTGCGCCCGCAGGCAGCACCATCAGCGGGTTGATATCGAGCTCGGCGAGCCGGCCTTCGAGCTGAACCGCCATCTGCGACACGCGCACGAGGATGTCGGCCAGCGCTTCGATATCGGCGGGGGGCTTTCCGCGGAACCCACGCAGCAGCTTCGCGCCCTTGACCTCGCCGATCATCGCCTGCGCCTGCGCCCGGGTGATCGGGCAGTGGCGCAATGCGACGTCGTTGAACACTTCGACCATGACGCCGCCGCTTCCGAAAAGCAGCATCGGCCCGAGCTGCGCGTCGTACTTGATGCCGACGATGACTTCCACACCGCCGGTCACCATTTCCTGCACGGATACGCCCGGCGTGCCCGCATTCGGCGCGTGCTTTTTCGCATTCGCGATGATTTCGTCGTAGGCGAGGCGCACGTCGTCGTCGCTCTTCAGCCCGAGCCGCACGACGCCGGCTTCGGTCTTGTGGAGGATGTCCGGCGAGTCGGCCTTGAGCGCGACCGGGTAGCCCAGACGCCGCGCCGCCGTGACTGCGTCACCCGCCGATTGCACCAGCGCCTCCCGCGATGCGGGCACGCCCCATGCGGCGATCAACTGCTTGCTTTCGCTTTCGGACAGCGCTGAGCGGCCCAGACCGCTGAGCGCTTGTACCGCAGCGATCTGGTCGCCGGTGAGCGCGCACGCCTGCGCGCGGCCGGTGGCGAGATAGGTCTCGCGCCACGCGTGATAATCGATCAGACGCTTCAGACCGCTGGCGAGCTTCTCGGGCGAATAAAAAATCGGGATATCCGCCTGTTTCAGTCCGGCCAGCACCTTGTCGTTGCGGCTGGCCGTGAAGAAGAACGCGACGTTCTTGTCGGTGCGGTCGCGCAGGGCGATCACCTGCTCGACCTGATTGCCTGCGCCTGCGCTGGCGACGACGAGGGTGCCGACCTGAGGCTCCTCGATCATGTAGTCCATGATTCGTGGGAAATGTTCGCCTCGCGCGAAACCGGTCACGTCTGCAGGATTCGCGGCCCAGCCGAAATCCTTGAGTATGCCGTTGATGCCATCGCGCGCGCCGTCGCTCAGGCGCGGCAGATCGAGCCCCGCCTGCCCGAGCATGTCCGCGGTGAGCGAGCTAATGCCGCCCGAATGCGAAACGACCGCGATGCCCGGTTTCTGCGGCTTTTTGCTTTGCGCGAGTAGATGGGCCACTTCGAGCAGCTCGTCGTAGTCCTGCACGCGAATCACGCCGTATTGCCTGAACACCGCTTCGTACAGCGCATCTGCGCCGGTCATCGCCGCGGTGTGCGAGCGTGCGGCCTGGGCGCCGGACTCGGAGCGGCCGATCTTGATGAGCACGATGGGCTTGCCGCGCTCGGCCGCGAGACGGGCCACCGCGATGAATTTGCGCACGTCCTTGAAGCCTTCGACGAAACCGGCGATCACCCGCGTTTGCGCGTCGTCGATCAGGTAGCGGGCGAAATCGGCGAAATCGAGATCGGTTTCATTGCCGGTGGAAATGATGTGACTCAGGCCGATGCCGGCATCCACCGCGCGCAGAAGGAAAGGGCCGAAAGCGGTCGCACCGCTCTGGCACACCAGTGCAATGTTACCGGTGAGGCCGCCCAGGGTGCGCGAAGACGCCGTGGCCCAGATGTCGTCTCTGACGTTGGCAAGACCCAGGCAGTTCGGGCCTGCGACCCGCAAACCGGACTCGCGCGCGAATGCGCCGACCTGGCGCTGCAGGTCGAGACCGGAATCGGTTCCGCGCTCGGCGAATCCCGCCGAGATGATCACCGCAGAGCCCGCGCCTTTCTGGTGGCCCTGCCTGAGCACGTCCATCACCTGCGTGTAGGGAACGACGATGCCCATGAGATCCGGCGCTTCGGGAAGATCGGCAATGCTGCGGTACGATTTCACGCCCGCGATTTCGTCGTAATTCGGATTCACCGGGTAGATGCGAACGCGATCTTTCGCTTTGAGCACCGCGTTCAGCAGTCGCCCGCCATAGCCGCCCTTGGCGGATGCGCCGACCACTGCGATAGAGCGCGGGTTTAGCATTTTGCCGATCGAGCGCATCTGATCTTCGGTCCACATTTCCACCTGGCATCCTCCCTTCGATCGCGAGTCGCGTTGTATCCCGATTATAGGGGCGCCTGAATCCGGGACAACCGCTCGGTTGAACGCCGTTGCACGAGGTGAGGGGCCGCGGTCCTTTCGTATTTTGATCGACCCATCAAAGGCGCACCGCCGCGCACCGACGCAAAGGGAGAGGCATGGCTGACGAAGACGGGAGGCATCAGGACTTCGATTGGGCCCATGATCTGGACCCGCACTATGCGAAGCGCCTGCTCGACTGTGCCGGCGGCTGCGCGAGCGGGGCATCCTCGATCAGCGCACGCGAGGCCTCGTGCTCGTCGGCCAGTTCGTCTGCATGGACGAAATGGAGGCGCTGAACATGCACGTCCGCAGCGCCCTCGCGCACGGGGCGACGCCGCGGGAAGTGCTCGAAGTCATTCTGCAGTCGACGCTGTACGCGGGTATGCCGCGCTTCGTGAGGTTCGTCGGGATCCTCGAGCGCATACTCGAAGAGCAGGGCCGGCTCTGCGAAATCACCGAAAACCAGCTTCCGCTACCCGCTGCGAACTGAGCACTGCATCCGAGCGCGTCGACCCACGCCCGCCACCGAGTCCGGCAACAACGATCACAACCGATAACCGCAAGGAGAGGCGCATGGCCCGAGTCCCTTATGTAGAACGCAGTGCCCTGGATGTCGAAGGGCAGGAGATTTACGACCGCATACGCAAAGATCGCAATGCGCCCGAAGTCGGGCTGCAGTTTCGCGCGCTCATGCACATGCCCCGCGCCGCGGGCTATCTGACCTCGATGGGCGCACAACTGCGCTTCCACGGTGCGATGCCCGACAAGCTGAAGGAGTTCGCCATCCTGCTGATCGCGCGCGAGTTCGACAGCGACATCGAATGGACGGCCCACGCGGTGCTGGCGGCGCGCGCAGGCGTGAGCACCGAATCGATCGAAGCGGTGCGCGCGCGCAAGGCGCCTGGATCGCTGGTCGGCGAGGAGCGGGCGATCGCGCGCTTCGTGCTGGAGCTGCTGAGGGACAAACAGATTCCGGATGATGTTTTCAAGGTCGCCGGCGAGCTGCTTGGGACGCAAGGCGTGGTGGACCTGACGCTCACCTGCAGCTACTACACGGCAATCTGTCTCGCGCAACTCGCGCTCAAACCGGAGATGGAACCGGGCAAGGCTTCGACGCTTTGACACGCCACCCCGCTTGCGCGACAGGGCGGGGCGAGGATTGCGGGACGCCGGAGGACCGCCGGGATGCCCCTATCGACGGAGGATACGATGAGCGATTACACGATCACCCCGCTTTCCACCCACGAGACTGGCGCCGAGATCCGCGGCCTCGACTTGAGGCTGCCGATCACGGACGCGATGAAAGCACGACTCAACGCCGACTTCGCGCGCTTTCACGTGCTGGTGTTCCGCGACCAGAAACTGTTGCCGCCGCAGTTCGCCGCCGCTGGCGAGATTTTCGGGCCGCTCCTGTCGCAGCATCACAAGGACATACGGGCACTCGGTCATCCGGAAGTCTACGAAATCAGGAACACCGAAATCGCGCCGGGGAAGTATCAGATCGCCGGCGAGTCGTTTCATACGGATCACTCCAACCATCCGTGTCCGCCGCGGGCGACGGCGCTGCACACGGTCTCGCTGCCGAGCCGCGGCGGCGACACGCAATTCGTCAACGTGCACAATGCCTACGATGACCTGCCCGACGCGATTAAGCGGCGCATCGAAGGCCTGAAAGCGGTGCACGTATGGGAAAGCAGATACAGCCCTCGCAAAATGCGCGCGCTGTCCGACGACAGCCGCAAGGCATTGCCGCCTCCGGCCGTGCATCCCATCGTGCGCACGCACCCGGAGAACGGCCGCAAAGGGCTATATCTCAATCCGGTGCGCATCGAAGGCATCGTCGGCATGGCGGACGACGCGGCGCTGGCCCTCATTGCAGAGCTGATGGCGCACGCGACGCAGGCGAAATACGAATATCGCCACAAATGGCTGATGGGCGACATGGTCGTATGGGACAACCGCAGTGTCATGCACCAGGCGAATGGCGACTACGACATGAAAGAGACGCGCCACCTGTACCGGATCATGATCCAGGACGATCCGGCGCTGTGGAAAGCGGAAGGTGAGAAAACGCTCGCCGTCGCAGGCGCGTCGATGTGAAAGCGCTTGTCGCGGGAGGAGTTACCGCTTCGGCATCAACAACTCGAGCGCGATCGCCGTTCCCATCGCGTTGTAGCCACCCCGATTGGGATGGAGCTTGTCACCGGGACCGCCCGTGGTGGTGTCGTGCACGAATTCAGGCTTCAAACCGCCGCTTTTTGCATCGAGCGTCACGGTGTCGAAATCCACTACCGCATCGAAGACGCCGGACGCGCGGATGAAATCGTTCAGCGCTTTGCGCTTCTGATCCTGCTCCGGGAAACCGTGGGCCGCGCTCGTGCTGCCGAGTGCTGAAGTCACCGTCGCGCCGATGACCCGCACGCCAGGCAGGCGCGAGCGCATACGCCCGACGATCTGCCGCATCTCCGACTGCACGGTCTGCGCAGTCGCGTTGCCGTTCTTGCTGAAGTCGTTGATGCCTTCGAGCCAGATGATGGTGGTCACGCCCGACAGACTGAGCACGTCGCGCTCGAGCCGCTCACCGGCGGGCGGTCCGCCGCGATAGGGTTTCTGCGGCGACCATTCGGTGGGGCCGGCAACCTGGTTGCCCCCGATGCCGGCGTTCACCACCGACACGGTGTTGCCGTGACGTGCGTGCAGCCTGCGCGACAGCACGTCGGGCCATCGGTCATCGCCGTTGAGAGTCGAGTTGGTGCCGTCGGTGATCGAGTCCCCGAAAGCGACGATTACGGGGGTCGCGGCCGGCGCCATCATGTCCACGGCGTCGAGGAAATACCATGAGGTCGTGGTGAACGGAAAGGCCGACTCGCCCTCTGCCGCCCCTTGCGATCCGGCGCCGGGCGCGGTGACGTAGGAGGTCTGCATCGCTTTCGCGTGCCAGGTCATCGGGCCGCTTTCGCCTGCGACGTGAAAGCTCACCGCCATCTTGTGCGCGGCAAGGTCGAGCGACTCGGGCTGGGGAATGTAGGACAGGTCCACCGGATCGCTCCATACCAGCGCACCGGGCGCGATGGTCACTTCTGGTTTGCCGCCGAAGCGCACCGGTCGGTTGGTGCCCGGCAGTACCGCGGCGCTGCCCATCTGTACGCCGACGAAAACCCCGTCGAGCGTGAGCGGCGTGCTGCCGAAAGCATTGGAGAACCGCAGCCGCGTCTGCCTGCCCCAGAGGTCGGGACGCACGATCAACCGGAAGCTCTGGTCTTGCGCGCCGGTCTGTGCCGAAGGAAAGACCCGCGTGAGATCGGGTTGCGCCGCCGCGCTGCCCAGCGGATAAGGCCCGTGCGCTGACGCCGCCCAGCTCGTCACCCATTTCATGTTCGGCTGAGACTCAGCGTGCAAAGGCATGAGCGCGACGACCAGGCCCAGAAAAGCGCGGATCGGGAATTTCATGACGGCTCCGTGGATTATTCATGATTGGAATGCAGGCTGCGCACGACAGGGGTTTCGCGAAAGCCCACGTTGAACAGGATGACGCGTGCGCCGAGCAGCACGACACTGCCCTTGCGGCGGTTGTCGCCGGTGTCGCTGTATTCGAAATCGTAAGTGCGCTGCAGCTTCACGTGGCCTTCGTCGTCGCGCGAGAGCTTGACGGCAGCAATCGCAACCGTGTCGTCGAGCAGCAGCAGACCCTCCGACTCGCACGCCCCGCGGGCCGTCCTGATTGCCACTTCGCGCACTTTGAGGCTGTCGAGCCAGAGCCATGCGAGCAATACGATGAACACCACCAAAACGATTTCGAAACCGGGCATGGGACGGATCGTAACACCTGTCATATCGCGTGAACCGCCGTAGGGTGAGTGTGCGCATCGCGCACCGCGCACCGCACCCGCGTGCGTCCCCACACCTTCTGCAGCCTTGAGGACGAAGTCGTGATGCGTCAGTCGCAGGCGCTCGACTGGTCTGCAATCGTCGAGTTTCGCCTGGAGGCAGGCAGGATTGCGTAAGAATGGGCGATGTGCGACGAGCTGGGCATGCTCAACCAGATGGGCACGGTTGCAGTCACCCCGCAGTAAACGTCAATCGAGGCGAACGCCCGAGGCGCGTATCACTTTCGCCCATTTGTCGAGCTCGGTTCTGATGTGACTCGCGAGCTGCGCGGGCGTCGAGCCGATCGGTTCGACGCCGGATTGCACGAGCTGATCGTGCACCTGAGGGGTCCTGACGATCGCCACGAGCTGCCGGTTGAGCCTGTCGACCACATCGGCAGGCGTGCCTGCAGGTGCGAGCACCGGATACCACGTCGACGCTTCGAAACCCCGCACGCCCGATTCTGCAACGGTCGGAACGTCGGGCAATGCGATCGAGCGGGTTGAGCCTGAAACCGCGAGCGCGTTTATTTTTCCCGCTTTGATGAAGGGCAGTGCGCCGGGAATGGTGGGAAACCACAGTGATACCTGTCCGGCGAGCAGGTCTACCTGGGCCTGACCAGCCGCCTTGTACGGGATGTGCGTGAGATCGGCACCGGTCATGCTTTTGAAAAGCTCCATCGCGAGATGTCCCGAGGAGCCGCTTCCCGTCGATGCGTAATTGAGCCGCCCTGGTGTCTTCCTGGAAAGCGTCACCAGTTCGGAAACATTTTTTGCGGCCACGGAGGGATGCGCGACGAGCACGTTCTGCACCGATGCGAGCAGCGTGATGGGGGAGAAATCCCTGATCGGGTCGTAGCCCACTTTGCGGTAGAGATTCACGTTGACCACGAGCGAAGCGCTGCTCATGTACAGCGTGTAGCCGTCGGGTGCCGCTCGCGCAGCCAGCTCAGCGCTCAGGTTCCCGCCTGCCCCCGGCCGGTTGTCGATGACGACCTGCTGTCCCCACGCTTCCGAAAGCTTCTGGCCTACCAGCCGCGCTACGACGTCGACGCTTCCGCCCGGCGCAAACGCGACGATGAGCCTGATCGGCCGCGAAGGATAGGCATCAGGCGCGCGTGCAGCCGAGTACGCCGGGCTGCTGAGAGACGCCGCGAATGCAATGAAGACCAGCGCCTTCATCGTTCGACGAATGCCGGCGGATCGAACGCGGTGATCGGCGGCAGCTCGCCTTCGAAGCGCTCGACTTCCACCAGTGCGGTGTGGGCGCTGCACCCCTGCGTGAGCCGGGAGGTGCCTTTGTCGAGCGTGAGCACGTTCGGATTGCCGTGCTTTTCGAGCGTGCCGATCTCGCCCGGCACGAGGGGGTCGTACCAGGCGCCCGTGGGGAGTACGATCACGCCGGGTCTTACGGCGTCGTCGACGATCGCGCCGGCGAGGCACGCGCCGCGGTCGTTGTAGACGCGCACCACGTCGCCGCTGCGAATACCCCTCGCCGCAGCGTCGTGCGGATGCAGGGTCAACGCTTCGCGCCCCTGGATTTTGGACTCGAGGCTGACGCTGCCGTGATCGTACTGGCTGTGCAGCCGTGTCGCAGGCTGATGCGAAATCATGTGCAGCGGAAAACGCTTCGCGAGCGGGGAGCCGAGCCATTCTGCAGGCTCGAACCACGCGGGGTGGCCAGGGCAGTCGTCATAGCCGAACGACGCGATGGTGGACGAAAATATTTCGATCCTGCCCGAGGGCGTGGGCATCGCGTGGGTTACGGGGTCGTCGCGATACGCTTTGAGCATCACCGCCGGTTCTTCCGGCGGGGGCATCTCGACATAGCCTTCGGACCAGAACGCTTCGAACGACGGGAGCTGCAGGTCGAACCTGCCCGCGCGCTCGCGTGAGATGTCGTACAGATGGCGCAGCCACGCGGCGCTCGAGCGGCCTTCGGTGAAAGCGTCCCGGGTGCCGAGCTTCCCGGCCAGCGCGCTGAAGATGTCGTAGTCGTCGCGCGCTTCCCCGACCGGATCGATCGCGCGCTTCATCGCGATCATGAAACGGTCCCGGGAGGTCGAGCCGATGTCGTCGCGCTCCAGCATCGTGGTCGCAGGGAGCACGATGTCGGCCCGTTTCGCGCTCGCGTTCCAGAACTGCTCGTTCACCACGATGGTCTCGGGTTTGCGCCACGCGCGCAGCAGGCGGTTGAGGTCCTGGTGATGGTGGAACGGGTTGCCGCCCGCCCAGTAGACGAGGCGGATGTCGGGATAGATGCAGCGCTTGCCGTTGAAATCGTAAGGCTCGCCGGGATGTTCGAGCATGTCGGTGATGCGCGCCACGGGGATCGGGGTCTTGACCGCATTCTGTCCCTGCGGGAGGACAGGCCCCGAGAACGCTCTGGCGTTCGCACCTTCGGCGTTCACCGGCCCGTAGGCGAGCGCGAAGCCGCCGCCGGGTGTTCCGATCTGTCCGAGCAGGCAGGCGAGGGTGATGCCGAGCCAGTACGGCTGCTCGCCGTGATCGCCGCGCCGCAGTGCCCACGCCACGTTGATCAGGGTGCGGCTCGCGGCCATACGCCGTGCGAGGTCGGCAATCGCCTGCGCGGGGATTTCGCAAATCGCGCCGGCCCACGCCACGTTTTTCGGCACGCCGTCAGTCTCGCCCATGACGTAGCGCCTGAACGCCTCGAAACCGACGCAGTAGCGATCGAGAAAAGCGCGGTCGTGCAGGCCTTCGGCGATCCAGGTGTGCGCGAGCGCGAGCATGAAAGCCGCGTCGGTATTCGGGCGGATGGGGAGCCATTCGGCGCCCGGCGCATCGTCGAGATCCTGGCGCAGCGGGGAGATGTTGACGAACTTGACGCCGGCCGCCGCAAGACGCCCAAGTGACGGCCGCACTTCGTGCTGGCTCGCGCCGCCGCTGTTTACCTGCGCGTTCTTGCCCGGGATGCCGCCGAATGCGACGAGCAGCTGACAGTGCTTTTCGAGTTGCACCCACGCGGTGTGCTGCGCGCGCATGGCGTCCATGTCCATGAGGATGCGAGGCAGCAGGGTGCGCGCGGCGCCGAGGCTGTACGTCCCGAGGTGGGCCACGTAGCCGCCGATCGAGTTCATGAAGCGGTGCACCTGGCTTTGCGCGTGATGAAAACGGCCGGCGCTCGACCAGCCGTAAGAGCCGGCAAAGATCGAGTCGTTTCCGAACTGCGTCGTAACGCGCTTCAGCTCGTTCGCGACGAGTGTCAGGGCTTCGTCCCAGCTCACTTCGACGAAAGGCTCGGCGCCGCGCTGGTGAGTTGCCGTCCCGGGGCCGCTTTCCAGATAGCTTCTGCGAACCGCGGGACGGCGTATGCGCGTCGGCCCGGTTACGGTGCCGCGCAGCGACTGGCCGATCGGTGAAGGATCGGGGTCTTTGTCGAACGGGACGACGCGCGCAATCTCGCCGCCTTCGACGATGACGTCGTATACGCCCCAGTGGGTCGATGTCAGCATGGATACCTCGCTTATCGCAGTACCGCGATCAGGGATGAAACGTCGTCGGCGCGCTCGAGCGCATCGCACATTTCGGCGAGAGCGCGAATGTAGGGGCCGTCCATACAGTGTCCTCCAGACGACGCGGCGAATATTATTGATAGGGACGCGGGCCCGGAATCATGCCACAAAGACGGCTAAAGCCGACCGCGCGTCGTGCCGTTACCAGGACGTGAGAGGGAAAAGGATAATCGCCACGTCATGAAAGCCGCGGTTTTGCTCGTGCTCGCCGTTCCGCTCGCGTTCGGCGGAAACATCGCGTTCGCTCAGGTCGACGCGTCGGATGCGGTCGCCCTCGTGGCGACACTTGCCAGCCCGCTCCCTGCGGCGCCTGAACCCGGTGACGGTCCCGTGGCTACCGGCGCTCCGCAGTCGGTGGATCAGACGCTCTACAAAGGCGTGGTGGGCAATCTGCTCGAGACCGTGCCTCTCGACCCGGTCACCCGCGTGGACTTGCAGCGCACCAACGCCGTGGTCAGCAGCCCGCTGACGGCCCGTTCGCTGGGGCTCCTGCTCGGCATTGCCAATCCCGTCTTCCTGATCGGCGGGTTGGTATGGGGGATATGGGCGGCCACGCAAATCAAATCGGCGCCGGAGCCTGACGCCGATCGCGCGGCGCTTGCGCAAGCCGCCTCCCTGACCACCCCTCTGACGCATTTGCAAATCGCTCACGACTGAGCGCGGCGCCGCCGGGCGTCGCATAATCGTCTTCGCTTCGATCGTCCGACCGCCCCCCTATGGCGGCTGGCCCGATCATTCGCGGGAAGGCGTCAGCAACGCGTTGCGCCGTGCGGGCAACGATCTTGCATGAGAGCGTCGCGAAAGCCCTGTTCCAAACTGACGGCAGACAACTCGAGGAACCGTGGTCCCGCCCGGGCCATCATAAAGACGCAGCGAAGGAAACGCAGCGAATACGACGGAGTGGCAATGACATACAAACTCAGTGCTGACGAACTGGACTGGCTGACGCAGCTCGATACGGAGGCTCCGGTCAAGCCGGACCTGCCCGGTCCCATAGCCGATCGCCTGATCGGTGAGGGTCTGGCGATCCGGTTGGTCGAAGGCGGTCTGCAGATGACTTCGCTCGGCCGTGAATACCTCTCTAAAAGTAAGGCCTGACAGCGCGGGCAGGTTCATCAGCCGGTGCGTTTGAGCTGCCTGATGAACGCGCGAGCGTTCTTGATGGCATGACCTTCGCGGTCGTTGTTGAAATACGCCCATACGTGTTTCGCGCCGCTGCGCTTCACCCGCCCGGTCCAGACCGCGAGCTCGTCGCGGGTGTAATCGTGGCGATACCACTGCCGGGTGCCGTGAAAACGCACGTAGATGTCGTCCGCGGTCTTGACGAGCTCATCTGGCAGGCGCGGCGCGCTCGCCGAGCAAAAGATCGCGTTCATGTCACGGAAAGCCCGGTAAACCTTTTCGTTCCACCACGACGCAGACGGAATTCGACCACGTTGCGGTGACGAGGATCGAGCTGGCTGAGGATTCTTTTGAGCACTGCGGGGGCGTAGTGCACGCTCGGGGGGAGCTGAAACAGGAAGCACCCGAAGTGCGGGCCGAGCAGATCGGCGATGAGCCCGAAATCCTTGACGAGTGTTGCCGTGCGAACGAAACGCTTTGTATGCGTGATGAGCTCGTTGACCTTCACGGTGTAGGTGAAACGGCGCCGGCCGATCTGCCGGTTCCAGGTTTTGATCGTTGCCAGTGTCGGCCACGAATAAAACGGTGCATTGAGCTCGACGGTGCGGAACTGGCTCGCGTAATAGTCGAACCAGAGGCTTCCGGGATGGCCTGCAGGGTAAAACGTGTCGCGCCAGTGCCAGTAATACCAGCCTGAGCAGCCGACGTGGATTGCGGGTTGCGTGCGCGATTCCGGGGCGTCGACGCTCGCGCTGTGAAGGCCGGGCGGACGTGACGTTTCATGCGCCAGGCGCGCCTCGTGCATCCGGGCTGCGCGAACGACGTTCTGTTCGCGTTGCTTCGCGCGGCGCGCTTCCCGCCTCGCGCGCCATGCCGCCCGATCGTCTTCGCGCGAGACACGTGCTGCGGGCGCAGCATCGCGCGTTGCGGGGTCTTTCGGCATCGAGTGATTCTAGGCGCTTGTCGGACTTGCGATGCGACAAGCGCTTTATGCAAAACCGGACAGCCGAATTGAAGTCGAAATCATGCTTTTGAGGCTTTTCGAAATCATATTCTGCGTAAATCCGTCCGGTTTTGCTTTAGCAGCCTGTCCCGACTGGTAAGTCCGACAGGCTGCTAGAGGGCAGGCGAGTGGTGGACAACGCTTGCGTGGCCGTGCCGCCACGTGCGCTGCGCATCACGATTCGTGCGTCACGCAGGTGGCTGAAGCGCCAGGCGCATTCGCGAACGATCCAGATGTTCTGCGGCAATGCGCGGCTGCGCGTGGTGTGCGTCGTGGTGCAGCGTCGCCTCGACAACGTCTTTCCCGTACAGGAACGTGAGCACGCTCACGAGCGGCCGCGGCAGGATCAGGCGGTACACCCCCATGGCATCACCCTGCCGGTGCAGCCAGTAGAAAAAGATGAAATAACTCGTGCCGAATGCGAGGCGCGCCGGTATCCAGTACCAGAGAAAGGTCGTCCCGGTCAACTCCACGAGCCCGGCGAACAGCGCGAATCGCACGGCGGTTTCGATTGCGAGCCGTGTGTCGATCCCGTGTTCGAGGACCCAGCGTAACCACATCTGCTCGGGCGCCGTCAGGGCGTTCGCAAAGCCGGTCAGGCGCGAACCGCGCAATTGGTAGAACTCGGCATCGCTGGGCGTTCCCATGTAGCGATGGTGACTGCGGTGGTTCGCGAGATTCTCCCGGTAGCCCAGACTCAAAGGCGTGAAAAGAAGCACCTGTAGCCGGGTGACGGGATCGACTTCGCGCTCGCTGCGCAAATGGAAAAGCTCGTGAACGGCGATCATCCACCGCGGGACGAGCAGCGTCACGATTATCGCGAGCGTCCACGGCGGCACGGCGCCGAGCGTGGCTGCGAGAAGATCGGCGTAGATCAGAGCGACGCAAACGAGACTGGTGCGCGTGAGCCGGCGTGCGTCCGCGTCCGATGCAAACAACGCTTCCAGATCGCGTGCACGGCGGATCATGGCGTCTTCGCCGGTGATCTACCGGCGCACGCGGCCCCTGCCGCAGGGCGAAGTAAGACCGATGCGCGGGCTCATTGCGATACCTTGATTCCGGCATCGCGCACGAGCTTGCCATAGCGCTCGTACTCAGCGCGCGTGAACGTCGAGAATTGCTCGATACTCGAAGCGCCGAGCTCGCCGCCGAGCGCAGACAGGCGCTGCTGCACGTCGGGCAGTTTGAGCGCGCGCATCGTCTCGTCGTGAAGCCGGGTGACGATCGCGGCCGGCGTGCCGCCCGTGCTCCACATCCCGTACCACGTCGCGAATTCGAAATTGGGGTAGCCCGCTTCGGCCATCGTCGGCACGTCGGGCAGCTCGGGTGCACGCCTGGCGCTGGTGATGGCGAGCGCCCGCACGCGCCCGCTTCTGATCTGCCCCATCGAGGAGGACGTCGTGTCGAACGCGAACTGGATATGCCCCGCGACCAGATCGGTGAGCGCCGGCGCGCTGCCTTTGTACGGCACGTTCACGGTCTTGATTCCGATGCGCTGCTTGAAAGCTTCACCCGAGAGATGCTGCACGGTGCCCGTGCCGGCATTGCCCATGGTGAACTGGTCGGGTTTGGCGCGTATCAATGCCACCAGGTCGCGCACGTCCTTCACCGCAAGCGCGCTATTCGCGATCAGGACGTTGGGAACCGTCACCAGTAAGGCGACGGCCGCGAAATCCCGGTTCGCGTCATAGCCGACTTTCATCAGGTGCGGTGCCACGGCGCGCACCGTACTCGTGCCGATGAGGAGCGTGTGGCCGTCGGGCGTGGCTTTTGCCGCCACCGCGCCGGCGATGGTCGTCGATGCGCCCGGCCGGTTCTCGACGATGAAAGGCTGTTTGAACGCGTCGGCAAGCTTCTCTCCGATCAGCCGCGCGATGATGTCGGTTCCGCCTCCGGCGGTCGAGCCGACGACGATTCTGACGGGTCGCGTCGGATAGTTTTGCGCCTGCGCCGCCGCGCTCCCGATGATCAGGACGCCTGCGACCAGCGCTCGAAGCATTGCCCTCATGTGGTTCTCCCCGGTGTTGTTTGAATCATTCTGCCGTGAAAATTGGGCGCACGGTCGCGTTTCCGACGGCGACTTCTGCGATCGACAACTTGTATGATAACCTGACAACTTCTTACGAAGACAAACCGCATGCCCCTCAGAGCAGGCAATCTTACGGATCAGGTGAGCGCCACGATGCTGACCCGCATCGCGTCCGGAGCGCTCACGCCCGGAAGCCGCCTGCCGACCGAGCAGGCGTTATCCAGCGAATTCGGCGTCAGCCGCACCGTCGTGCGCGAAGCCATTTCACGTCTCAAATCCGAGGGCCTGGTTGAAACGCGGCAGGGTGCAGGCGCCTTCGTCGCACAGAGCAGGCTCGGTATTCCTTTTCGAATCGCACCCGACAGCGTCGACTCTTTCGAGGCCACGGTTGAAGTCCTCGAGCTGCGTCTCGCGGTCGAATCCGAAGCCGCGGCCCTCGCGGCGGAACGCGCGAGCCGCAGGCAATTGCAGGCGATACGCGCGGCGCTCGACGCCGTACGCGCGGCCTTCCAGCGAGGCGAAGACGGGGTCGACGAGGACTTGCGCTTTCATCGCGCCATCGCCCAGGCGACTCGCAACAGCAAGTATGTCGAGCTCACCGAGTTTCTGGAACGCTATGTAAGGCACCAGATCCAGATGACCGGCGGCAGGGTCGCGCGCGCGAGCCGCATGGCCGATACGCAAAGCGAACACGAAAAAATCTACGCGGCCATCGCGGCGCGTGACGCCGACGAAGCTCGCGCCAGTGCGCGGGCGCATTTCCGCAAAGGCATCGAACGAATCGAGCGCTCGCGCTCGCAGGGCCCGCAGGCCGCCTGACATGCTTTCATCGGCCGGCACGCGCGCCGCTCGATCGAAACACCGGCTACGACACCAGGGAGTGCACGACATGTATCTGTTTCTAAATTTTGCGGCGATCGCCGTCGTATGGTCTCTGGGCGCCGGCGCTGCGGCAGGCCAGACGTACCCGGCCAAACCGGTGCGCATCGTCATCGGCCTGAGTGCAGGCGGTGGTACCGACGTCCTCACGCGCGTGATCGCCCAGCGCCTGACCGAGGCGTGGGGGCAAAACGTCATCGTGGAGAACCGCCCCGGCGCATCGGGATTCATTGCCGGCGAGCTGGTCGCGAAATCACCGCCTGACGGCTACACGCTGATCATGGGCGCACAGTCGGGTCTCGCTGTGGCGCCGGCCCTCTTACTGTTCCGGCGTATTCGCACTGATTTCGACACCCATGCCGAGGAGCAACTCGCCGGGAATGGGTGCGAGACGCTCGATGCGCCGATTTCCGGCGGCTACCTCGCTGCTGCGCAAGGCAACCTGAGCGTCATGGCGGGCGGCGCAGCGCAGACGCTCGAACGTGCGCGGCCGGTGCTCAGTGCGTTTGCACGCAGCATCACGCGCGCAGGCGACATCGGTGCAGGCCAGACGGCGAAGCTCGCCCATCAGCTCGTATGCAGCGTGAACGTGATGACGCTGCTGGAAGGCATGGCATTGGGTGTCGCCGGAGGCGTAGAGCCGGCGATACTCAGGCAGATCCTCGGGGAGGGCATCGCCGACAGCGCGGTGTTGCGACTGTGGGACGATCTGGGCCCGCGCTGGAAAGGGATGCTCGCAGCAACCCCGCCGGGTGTGACGCCGCCGAACCTGAGAAAGGACCTGCATCTCGTGCTGGAGTACGCACGCGAGCTGGGAATCAATCTGTACGTCGGCACCCAGGCGTCACTCATCGCCGACAGCGGTATTGCCTCGGGCCGCGACGATCCGCGACTTTAGTCGGTTCGATGCAAACGCCCGTAGCGCATCGCGCTCCACGGGCGTGACCGGAATCACGATGCTGTTTACGTCCTACACTGAGGAGAAGAACGCATGAACCGCACTTTCAATCGCGTGACAGGCGCCGCCGCCGGCGCCCTGTTCGCTTTCGTGGCTTCCACTGCGCTTGCGCAGAACTATCCCACCAAACCCATCCGGTTTCTCGTGGGTTTCGTACCGGGCGGCAGTGTCGACATACTCGCACGCGATCTCGCCGCGCCGCTGACCAGCGCGTTTGGACAGTCGGTGATCATCGACAATCGCGGCGGTGCCGCAGGCATGCTCGCCGCCGAAGCGACTGCCAAGGCCGTTCCCGACGGACACACGATCCTGATGGCGATACCGAATCACGTGATCGCGCCCAGTGTTTACGCGAAGATCCCCTATGACGCGATCGGCGATTTCGCGCCAGTCTCGCTCGTTGCGAGCTCGCCTTTCATGCTGCTCGCCAATCTCGGTGTGCCGGCGGCAAACCTGAAAGAATTCATCGCGCTGGTGAAATCGAAACCGGGCCAGCTCAATTACGCAACGCCTGGCCAGGGCTCGATCCAGCATCTGTCGAACGAGCTCCTCAACCGCATGGCAGGCATACAGATGGTGCATGTCCCGTACAAAGGCGGCGTTCCGGCCCTGATCGACACGATCGCGGGTGCTGCGGCGGTGACGTTCATCACCACGGTGCAAGGCTTGCCCCAACTGAAAGCGGGCAAGGTGAAAACCTTCGGCGTGACATCGAACAAGCGCGCGGCCGTGCTGCCTGACGTGCCGACGCTCGCTGAAGCAGGCCTGCCGGGTTTCGAGTCGGTGGTGTGGTTCGGGGTGCTCGCGCCGGCGAAGACGCCGAAGAACGTCGTGGCGAAGCTCAATGGTGAGATCACGCGTATCCTCTCCACGGAAAAAATGCGCGATCGCATCATCCAGCAAGGTGGCGACCCGCTTGCAGGCACTGCGGAAGAGCTGGGCAAGCTCATGCGCGAGGACCTGAAGAAATGGAACGCCGTGGCCAAACAGGCCGGCATCAAACCCGAGTAAGGAAATCATCATGGCCCGCATCGAATCGGTTTCAGTCTGCATCGCCCGCGTTCCGCTCGACAACGCGGTGACGTTCTCCACCCGCACCGTCACCGCGCGCGAATACTGCCTGGTGAAAGTGCGCTCGGTCGACGGCGTGGAAGGCATCGGATACTGCTACGCGGTCAACACGTCGGGGCGCCTGCTTGCGGTTGCAGTGACCGATCTCCTCGGTGCGCGCGTGGTCGGTCAGGAATCTCTGCGCGTCGAAGGGCTGTGGCAGGAGATGTATGCAGAAGCGCTGTTGCAGGGACGCGTGGGTGCAGTCATGCGCGCGCTGTCCGCGATCGATATTGCGATCTGGGACCTCAACGCCCGCACCGCGAAGCTGCCGCTGTATCGCTACCTCGGCGCGGTCGTCGATGATCGCGTGCCTGCGTATGCGAGCGGCGGTTACTACCTGCCGGGGAAGACGCCTCAAAAACTCGGCGAAGAGCTCGCGGGTTACGTCAAGGATGGTTTCAAGGCCGTGAAAATGAAAACGGGCCGGCTCTCTCCGCGCGAGGAAGAGGACCGCATTCGCGCCGCGCGGGAGGCGATCGGCCCCGACGTGCTGCTGATGCTCGACGCCAACAACGCATGGCACGACCTGCCGACTGCGCTGCGCTACATGAACCGCTTCGAACCGTACGATCCGTACTGGATCGAGGAGCCGTTTTCTCCGGATGACATCGACAATCATGCGAAGCTCGCGCAACGCACCAGCGTGACCGTGGCGACCGGGGAAATCGAGGCGGGGCGCTGGCGCTTCAGGGAAATGCTCGAGAAACAGGCCGCCGAGATCCTTCAGACCGACGCGACGGTCTGCGGCGGGGTCTCCGAATGGCGGCGCGTGGCTGCGACCGCGGCGAGCTACGGCGTGACCGTCTCGCCTCACGCCTGGCACGATGTGCACGTGCATCTGGCCGCATCGGCGCCCAATGCGCGTCACGTGGAATTCATGCCCGACGACCACATCGTGAATTTCCGCCGCCTGATCGACCGTCAACTCGTCGCGAAGGACGGAGACCTGCTGTTGCCGCAGACGCCGGGCCTCGGCTGGAACTTCGACGCCGAAGCGGTTCGCAAATACGGCGCCGTCTATCCCGGCAGCGACGGGGCCTGGCAAGTCGTGCGTTGAGTCCGGGCGCCGCAATGAAAATCACCCGCATCGAAGTGCTCGAGCTCGAAGCACCGCTCGACAAGCCGTGGAGGATCGCCACCTTTGAGCTCAAGTCGCTGCTCGCGACGGTCGTGCGGGTTCACTCCGATGAAGGGCTGACGGGGCTGGGCGAGTGCATCGTGAGACTGGGGCCGGGCGCCACCCGCGCCGTGATCGAGGAAGTATTGGCGCCGGTCGTGATCGGGCGCGACGGCTTCGATATCGAAGGCATCTGGGACGACATGTATCGCACGATGCGCGCGCGCGGGCACTCGCGCGGCTATCTGCTCGAGGCCATCAGCGGGATCGACATCGCGCTGTGGGATCTGCTCGGCAAGAAGCTCGGAATGCCGGTCTCGCGCCTTCTCGCCGGTCACGGGCGCAAAGAGGTTCCCGCATATGCGTCGTCCATCCTGCTCGACACGCCTGCGATCATGGCCGGCGAGGCCGAGCGGCTGGCCGCGGACGGCTATACCGCGATCAAGATGAAAGTCGGTGGCGGACGCGGCGCCGATATCGCGCGCATGGATGCCGTGCGCAAAGCCGTGGGCGCGGACATCGATGTGATGCTCGACGCGAACAGCGGCTACGATGCGCCCACAGCGATCGCGGTCGGCCTGCACGCTGAAACGCTGGGCATGTTCTGGCTCGAGGAGCCCGTCGTTCCTGATGACCTTTCGGGCTATCGCCGGATACGAAGTGCGATCAGGAACGTGCGGCTGGCGGCCGGTGAAGGTGAGTTCACGGTCGCAGGCTTCCGTCCGTTTATGGAAGAAGGTTTGCTCGACGTCGTGCAGCCCGACATCGCGCGCGCCGGGGGTTTCACCGGTTGCCGCCGAATCGCAACTTTCGCGGGCGCTTATAACGTCGCGGTCGCGCCGCACACTGGCGCCTCAGGGCCGATCTGCATCGCGGCCTCGCTGCATTTTGCGGCGGCCACGCCCGGCCTTCTGACGTTCGAGCACATGTATATCCACAATCCTTTGCACGCGATCCTGGACCGGCCGCTGCCGCAACCCGAAGCCGGTGTCATCGCGGTGCCCACAACGCCGGGCATCGGCGTCGAGCTCGATCCGGACGCCGTCAAGCGCTTCGAGCGCCGCGTCAGGACGTGATTTCGGCGCGTGAGGCGAAGCAGATCATGACGGGGGTTCTCGTCTCGAGAACCGTTGCCGATGCCTGCGGGGCGCGCATTCGGGAAATCTTCGATCGCGCGGGGCGGGCCGTGGATATCGTCGTGTCCTCACCTGGCGCGACGCCACGCGCCGATGATGCACGCAACTTACAAATCGCTTTCTATTCGCGCGACGTGTGGGAAGGCTGCGACAAGACGAGGGTGAATGTCGCAACACAGGCATTCTTCGAATGCGTCGACCAGGCGCCGGGCCTGCGGTGGCTGCAGGTGACCTCAGCGGGCGCTGACCTTTCGTTTTATCAGCCTTCGCTGCAGCGGGGCGTGCGCGTGACCACCTCTTCGGGATCGAACGCTGAGCCGATGGCGCAAACGGTGCTGTGGGCCGTGCTCTCGTTCGCGCGCGGCACGGCGCACTGGATGTCGGCGCAACGCAATCGCGTATGGTCGCCGCTGATTTCGCCGAACCTGCCTCGCGACCTGCGCGGTCAGACGGCCGTCGTCGTCGGCACAGGCCCGATCGGAAAAAACATCGCCCGCCTGCTCCAGATGATGGGCGTGCGTACCGTCGGCATCCGGCGCAGCACCGCGCCGACCGAGCATTTCGATGTCGTCTCAACGTACGAGCGTATTGACGAAGTATTGCCGCACGCGCAATGGCTCGTCATCGCGTGTCCGCTGACCGGGACGACGCGCGGATTGATCGATGCGAGGCGCCTCGATCTGCTTCCGCTTGAATCGAGGGTGATCAACGTGGCGCGCGGAGAGATCATTGACGAAGCGGCTCTGGTCGCTGCGCTGGAGCGGGGCGCGCTGGGGGGCGCCTATCTCGACGTATTCTCGATCGAGCCCTTACCCCCCGAGTCGCCGCTCTGGGATATGCCCAACGTAATCGTCACGCCGCACAACTGCTCGGCGTCGATCGGCAATTCGGGACGCGGTGTCGAGATCTTCCTGCGGAATCTGGAATGCTGGCTGGCCGGTCAGCGGCTGGAGAACGAGGTCGGCGCGAAGGTTTAGCGAGCTCGGGATCAGAAATCCATCCGGCGGCGCTCGTCCTGTTTCCATGCGCCATAGCCATGCAGGACCGCGTTGTCGGCGCACTCGGCAAGCGTGGGAAAGATTTTGTCGGATCGCTCCTCCGCGCCGTCCGGACGGGTGATCGTCCAGAGCCAGCCCGTGTCGGTGATCACGAAATTCCAGTTGCTTCGTCTTTCGGGCGTGTGGTCCTGATCCACGGCATTCATCTCCGAGCGTTGCAGCCGCGCGTTAACCTGCGCAGGGCGGGTATCATGCCTATCCACGCCGGCGGGCCGCCGGTCATGCGAAAGAACACAGACATTGTCCATCGGAATGTCGCTAAGCAACATCGAGACCCAATGAAGCGGCTGGGAAAGGTAACGTCGACGCTGATACTGTTACTCGCGTCGTCATGGGCCGCAGCGGCACAGATGCCTGCGATCGCAAACGGTGCGTGGGTGAGTCGCGCGCCTTTACCTGAGTCGCGTACCGAGGTCTGCGCCACCAGTGACGGGCGGCGGATCTTTCTGGTGGGCGGGTATGCTCCGGGTCTCTCGATGCCGCGAGCGATGCAGGTCTACGATCCGGAGACCGACCGCTGGTCGTCGCCGTCGCTGATTCCGGAAGGGATCAACCATTCCGCGGTGGCCCATCTCGCCGGGAGGATTTATATCGTCGGCGGCTGGCGCGGCGTCAATCGCGATCCCACCGGAGCGGTGCAGGTCTACGACATCGCCGCTCAGCGCTGGAGTGCCGGCGCCGCGATGCCGACTCCGCGCGCGGCTCATGCGATCGTCGCGCTCAACGGTCGCATCCATGCGCTGGGCGGCCACGCCGACGGTGCCCCCCAGCTGGACAGCCGCGAACATCGGGTCGGCAGCGATCACGCATCCGTGGGCACGCACGAAGCGTACGATCCGGCGTCGAACACCTGGAAGCGTCTTGCACCGTTGCCCACGCCGCGCAATCATCTGGCGGCAGCCGTAATCAATGGACGCATCCATGCAGTGGGTGGGCGGGTCGGTAACGATTTCACGATGAGCACGCACGAGATTTACGAGCCCGCAACCGATACCTGGCGCAGCGCGCCACCGTTGCCGACCGGGCGCAGCGGAATTGCTGCCGCCGGACTCGACGGACGGCTTTACGTTTTCGGCGGGGAGGCTTACGCGCCGGTGCACAGGACATTCAGCCAGGCCGAGCGCTTCGATCCTCGAACGCTGCGTTGGGAAGCGATGGCGCCCATGCCGACCGCTCGACACGGTCTCGGTGCCGCCGTGCTCGGGGGTGCAATCCATGTGCTCTCAGGTGGCCCTCAAGCGGGCGCTGCGTTTTCGGGCGTGCACGAGGTGCTGACGCCGACGCGTTGATCTCGGCAGCAACGGGCTGCACCGGAGAGGGCTCCAGGACGCAGCCGAGGGCATCGCGAGCTAACTAGAGACGCCGAAGCTCGGGTCCCGCGGACGTGCCGCTTATCGGGGCGCCTGTGCGTCGTTTACGGGATGAGCCACGTCCTGCGATCCCGCTGTGCGCGGCGAGGCCTTGTTCGACAGGGTATGGCGGATCGCACCATAAAGTCCGTAGCAGATCGGCAACATCAAACCGCCGGGGATTATGATGACGAGCAGGAGTGCAATGGCTTTCGAGGTGCGGATCGTCGCGAGCGTGTTGCGCGTCGGTAGAACGAAAATGCGGCGTAGCGTATGCATCCCTGATCTCTGTTGTCGCGAGCTTATCCGGGCAATCCGGTAAGTCTTGACCTGTGTATGCAACGCGCGTGCCACTCCGGCCGTTTCGTGATGAGCCTCTTCGGATTTGCTGTGGGCCTCGGGCTTGCATCAGCAAAACGCTTCGACCGAAGCGGGTCGTCATCAACCTATCCGGAGATTTTGACATGGCAGCTGTACCCGAGAACAATTCGAGCACCCCCACAACGTCCGCCACGCCCATCCCTTCGCGCGTTCTGGACAGCGCCGCATCCGCAGCGCACGGTCTGGTCGACAAAGCGGTGAGCTCGACAGCGCCTGCCGCGCGCTGGCTGGAAGACAAGCAGTCGTATGTGCAGGATGAGCTCAAAGCGACGTGCGATTACGTCGCAGCCAACCCGCTGAAGTCGCTGGTGATGGCTTTCGTGGTCGGGATCGTCGTGGGTCGAATCACGTCCTGATCGCCACTGCGATCGTCGAGGCGGGGGAAGGGCGGTCGCTTCTTCCCTTAGCCTCGAGTCGTCGTGTGTTCAACAGGCGCGGCTGACGTCGGACACGCAGCAGCACGGTGTTACCGGGCCACTGCTTGCGCGCGTTGGATCTTTAAGTGGAATGGTGCGGGCGCGCAGGATTCACGTCGGGCGTGATGCTGCGTTTGTATTCGAGTCTGCGGCCGGGACACGGCGCGACGCTTGGGCTATCCCGAGTTCAGGCGGTAGGATGGGTGTCAGTGGGGGTGGTGAGTCGGCCCGCTTCGCCAAGGCGCATGCCGTGCGGGATAACCTGCGCCGGCCAGCGACCATCAACCTCTACGATATTGCGCGGGGCGGCCCATCGGCGCGGCGCGCTCGTCTTTGTGACGAAACGAGATTCGGCCTTTGCTCAAATCATAAGGGGACATTTCGAGCGTCACCCGGTCGCCTGCGAGTATGCGGATGCGGTGCTTGCGCATCTTGCCTGAAGCGTAGGCCGTGATTTCGTGGCCATTCGTGAGCTTCACGCGAAAAATTGTATTCGGAAGCACTTCGTCCACGACCCCTTCGAGCTCGACTATTTCTTCTTTTGCCATATAAACGCCTCGTCGCGGCTGAAATCGGCGTGGCTGATGCCGACTTAACCGCCGCTGTAACTGCGGTGAACTGAATTCAGGAAGTGCGAGCGGTAGCCACGCCACTCGGACAGCAATCAGATCGACTTCATCGAACGCGAAGACGCGAAGCGCCGCGCGCCGGGCCCTCTATTCAAACGGACGGGCATCAAACGATGATCGGAAAAACCAGCGGAATACACCTGGCACAGGTGGAGAGACCACCGAAAACCAACGAGAGACCGACGACCGACAACCAATTGACGGGCAAGTATGAGGCCGTGAGGGGTATTTGGCAAGTAAATTCCCTGTCGCCTCAACGATCTATCGCGTTTGTTGGCGGGCGCTGCTCTGCGCTGAGTAGCCACTGTGCCGCCGACGCGTTTGATCTCGCTCGCCGGGTCCGAATGCGGACAGGTGAGTCAGCAGGCGGTCCCGAATGCGACGCGCGTTACTTCTGTTCGACCTTGCCCATGCGCATGACGGCGCTCTCGAGGCGCTTCGCGTCGCGGTCCAGAAATTTCTGGAATTCCGGTGCGTCGAGATAGGCAATTGGCGTCTCGATTTTCGCCATCGCGTCCTTGAACTCGGGATCGCTCACCGTCTGGCGAACGGTGTCGCGCAGTTTCTGCCTGATCGGCGCAGGTGTCGCCGCCGGCACGAACAATCCGGACCAGATATAGAACTCGGCGTTGTAGCCGAGCTCTTTCATGCTCGGCACCTCAGGAAGTGAAGCGAGGCGTTTGTCGCCCCACACCGCGAGCGCGCGCATTTTGCCGCCTTTGATCTGGGAGATCGCCGCAGCGGGACCGGAAGCGAGCGCTTCGACCTGCCCGCCGAGCAGCGCCGCTACGGCTGGCCCTCCACCCTGATAAGGGATGTGGAAGAGCGCCACGCCGGCCGCGTGCGCGAAGATTTCCATCGCGACGTGAAGCGTGCCGTAAACGCCTGACGAGGCGTAATTGATCTTGCCCGGCTGCGCTTTGGCAGCGGCGACAAAATCCTTGATGGTTTTGTACGGGCCGTCGGCGCGCACCACGAGCACCGTCGGATCCGAGCTGATGAGCGCGATCGGCGTGAGTTCCTTCAACTCGTAGGGCGGCGTGCGTCCCTGCAGGCGCTCGGCGACCGGTATCACCGAAATCGACGACAGCGCCATCAGCATCGTGTAGCCGTCCGAGCGGCCTTTCGCGACGGTCGCCATGCCTATGGCGCCTCCGGCGCCGGATTTGTTCACGATCACGATCGGCTGCTTGAGCAGCTTGCTCATCACCAGCGCGGTCGGCCGGCCGGTGATGTCGGCCACGCCGCCCGGCGGGAAAGGCACGACCATCTGAATGGGTTTGGACGGGTAATCTCCCTGCGCGCCCGCCCAGGGTGCGACCGCGCCCAGCAGGCATATCGCCAACAAACGTAACATGTATTGTTCTCCTCTGATTGTGCAACCGGCTTTTCCAGCGACCGGAATCATCTCATACCCGCTAGGCATCCGAGGCCCAGCGGCCGACGGTGTGCAGGCCTTCAGTTGAAACCAGGTCCAGGGGAAAGTTCACCCCGCCGATCCCGGCAAGCTCGCCCGAGAACACGGCGGGGGCCGTTGCCATGAGGCCCGCACGCGTGTCGGGATCCGCCGCCGCCCGGGCAAGCCCTTTCTCATCGACCCACACGGGCGCGCCTGACACCAGTCGCAGGTAAACGCGCCCGGAGGCCTGCTCTGCGAAATTCACCTCTCGAATGCGCTCGACGCACTCGCGCAGAAAACCGGTGTTGTTAGCCGCAGCCAGCAGGCCTCGATCGCGGAAGAGTGCGTCCGGCGAGGTCGCGCTGGTGTCGACCCTGCGGTAGCGCTCGACATCGAGCAGGCACTTCACGTCGAGCACGGTCATGGTTTCATTCCATCCGAACGCGACGGTGCGCGGACGCTCGCCCAGCGGCACGGTATTGTCGAGGAATTCGAAATGCACCCGCTTGTCGCGGCGCTGGACCCACGTGAAAAAAAGCTGGGGCATGCCCGAGTACGCTTCGACGCTGTGCGCAAGCGTATCGTCGACGGCCTTGTAGCGGCCCACGTCGAGGCCGCGGCTCCACGCGCGCTCGACGAGCGAGCCCGGTGGCGTGATCATGAAGAACAGATACACGATCTGTCCGAAGCGGGTCAGCAGATTGCTGCCGGCGACATCGGAGTCGGGCGCGAAGCTGTCGAAGCGGAAGCGGTCGATCAGCAGATGCGACATATCCCCGCGCTCCGCCTTGCGTGCCATGTAGTGATCGAGCTTCTGATCCACGATCTGCAACTCGTCTCCGGTGAAAGCCCCGGCGTACTTGTAGGCTGGACCGAGGGCTTCATAATCCAGTAATTGTTTGCGCCAGATATCGGGACTGATCAGCGCGAACTCGCTCCAGCGCGTCCCGATGTCGCCCGCGAGCCTCTTCTGAAGCGGCCTGAGCGTGCTCTTCCCCGAAGCGGATGCACCCTTGGTGTTCATGACCACGGGTTTCTCCTGGCGGGGGAGCAGGGTGTAGCGCCCTTCGGCGACGGAATGCATCACCCACGGCTCGATCGTGCGGCCGATCTCGTCGCTGGCGAACTCGTTGCACGCGAGGGTGACCGCGATGGCTGCAGTCAGGTCGGGTGTGCCCCAGATGCGGCCATGACGCACGAGGATGGCGGAAACGACTTTCGCGAGGGCGCGGCAGGCGCTTCGGCGCATGGGGGCGGTCTCCGAGATCGCGCGCGCTTCCCACGCGTCCACGATTCCCGCCGCGCCGCCCGCGGCGTGTAACGCTGGGAAGAGGCCGGCCAACTCCGCGTCGATGAGTTCCGCGAGTGCGTGCCGGCAGTCGTCATAGCATGATGCGATCGCGGCGCGCCGGGGTTCGACGTCCCGCCGGAGGATGTCGCCTGCGATGCGGCGGAAGTTGATCCCGAGATCTTCGATGCGCGAGCCGTCGGGGACGGAGAAATCGGCGCTCACGCGAATCAGAAGCTCGTGCAGCGCGAGACGCTCGGGGCGGAAAGCCACCAGGTCGGGGTAATCGAGGCCGGTCACGCCGCGCAACTCACGGGCTTCGTCGAAAACGGTGTAGACATTCTCCGGGCGGAAGATCGTGCACAGGTGCCGCAGCCGGAGAGGTACCGGGGATTCGATACCCGGATGCCACGGCCCGGATTCGCGGGAACGATCGTTCTGCGCTGAAGTCATGTGCCCAACCCGGTTGCGCTTGTTGCGTGCGTGTACGCATGCGCTCGGGACGCGCGCGAATTCGGCGAGGGCGCGCCAGGCATACACGGCGGGCGCGTAACGCGAGCGTCACGGTGGCGTTTTCCGGCCGCGGAACAGGCGCAGTGTCGTTCGGGAATCCTCAACCTTACGCTCGCAGACAGGAAATTACCCCGTAAGGATACGACGTTCTCCCGCGTCTAAGGCGCACGGTGATGTCGAAAAGGGTTTGTCTTCTCGAACCCGCGATGCACCGACATTTTTTTCATGGAGAACTGTCATGTTGAACCGCAGAATTGCAGGTGTGGTCGTGGCTGGCTTGCTGCTCGGCGCAGGCGCCGTGAATGCGGCAGGGTCGGCCTTCCCGAGCGCCGCGAACGAGTTTCCGCTCTCGCTTTACACCGAGATGGGCCGCAATGCGACGGGCCCGTCGAAGAGCGGCGCCACGGGACCCGTCTTCCCGAGCGCAGCCATCGAACACGGGCCCGGGAACAGCGCTTACGAACCCGCGCGCGTGCGGTCCGCGTGGTCCATTGCGCCGAGCATCGCGGGCAATCAGTCTTCCCCGTTTCCGTACTCGGTGAACGAAACGGGCCGCCTCTGAGCGACAGGTCGGCAAGGCGGCAGCCCGGACGGCAAAAGGCGGCGCTGGAACATGCCGCCTTTTGTGTCCGGCCGGCCTTGCAGGCTCGGCGCGTCGCCACTTCACGCCAGTCGCTACTCGTCCGAGCGTTTCGCACTCCAGGTTCCGCTCGCGCGGCCTCGGGTCACCCCCGCCATCGAGTCCCCGCTCACGCGGCCGGAGTACACGACGGTGTTGATGGTGAAATGTATGTCGTCGCCCCGCAGTTGTCCGCCGTCCACGGGCAGACTGATACCGTCGATTTCGTACGTCCCCCAGATTGTCTGGAATGCCTGCTCCAGCGTGAGCACGCCTTGAGGCAACCGCCAGGTGCCGGCCACTCTGGCGGGGACGACATACAAGTGCGCAAGGCACCAGCTTGCGCACGGCTTGAAGCTCGCGCTTTCGTCCGGCTCCCAGCCGCCGCCGATCTCGTAGGTATTGGAGACGATGCGCGTACCGGCCTTGAGGTCGAACAACGTCGGCGCCAGCTTGCGCAGATTGTCGGGGACGAGGAACAGAACGAGGACACTCGCGTCCGACACGTCGGCTTCGAACATGTCGCCCTGGACGAAGCTCGCCTTGTCGGCGACGCCTTGCGCAACTGCAGCTCGTTTCGATAACTCGACCAGCTTCGGGTTGTATTCGACACCGCGGGCGCGCGCGCCGCGCTTCGCGGCGGCAATGACGTTGCGTCCGTCGCCCGAGCCCAGATCGACGACGAAATCACGATCGCTCACCTGCGCCATGTCGAGCATCATCTCGACCATGCCCGGCGGTGAGGGGATCCACACCACGTCCTTGCCCTGCTGCCCCATGGTCGGCTCGTACCGGGAATCGGCCGTTTGGGCGAGAACGCCGACGGGTAAGAACCCCACGACCCATGCGCACCAGATCAAACATGCGCGGCAATCCAGATTCACGTCACGTCTCCAGCGGGTTGGGGCGGGTTGCAGACAAGGTCATTGCGTTTCATTAAGCTCACGGGAAAGCCGGCTCGATTCGATACGCACGCGTCCCGATCGTGCCGCCATAGCGCGCATAACATGCGCGAACCGAAGGAGTCGCCGTGAAGATCGTTCGCGTACGTGCCATCCCGATGTCCGACCCGGTACCGCTGAAGCGCCAGCATCGCACCGACCTTGGAACGAAAGTCAAAAGCGACGCGACGCTCATTCTAGTGGAGACCGACAGCGGGCTGACGGGCATCGGCGCAGCACTCGGCAGCCCGCCCGTCGTTTCGGCTATCGTCGAGCACGAGCTGGCGCCTGAGGTGGTCGGCGAAGACCCGCTGTTCTCCGAACGCATTTACGAAAAAATGTACAACGGCTCGCGCGCCCAGCCGGCGCTCGAGCGCGGGGTCCCGCAGCCCGAAGTGAGCCGCCGTAGCGGCATGGTGATGGAGGCGATTGCGGGAATCGACATCGCGATCTGGGATGTGAAAGCGCAGGCGCTCGGTATTCCCGTCTATCAGGCTCTGGGCGCGGTGCGAAGTCACGTTCGTGGTTATGCCAGCGGCGGCTGGGCGCCGGGGGACGAAGCCGAAGCCGAGTTGGGCGGCTATGCGGCGAAAGGGTTCTCGGCCGTGAAAATGCGCGTCGTCGGGCGCGACGGGTTCTCGATCGAAAAATGCGTGAGGCGCGTGGAGGCGGCAAGGCGCGGGATCGGGCCCGGCGTGGAGCTGATGGTCGATGCCCACGGCTCCCTGGAAGTGCCCGTCGCGATCAGGCTGGCCCGAGCGCTCGAGAGCTACGACATCGCCTGGTTCGAAGAGCCGGTGTCCCCCGAGAATCATGCCGGCCAAGCGGAAGTCCGGCGCGCCACGACCATTCCGATTGCGTCAGGCGAGCGCGAATTCACGCGCTACGGTTTTCAGAGTCTGCTTCAGAACAACGCGATCGACATCGCCCAGCCCGACGTCGCGCGCGCGGGCGGCTTCACCGAAATCCGCCGTATCGCAGCGCTCACCTCGGCCCGCGACATACGGCTCGCGCCGCACGCCTGGGGAAGCGGCATCCTGTTCGCGGCCAGCATTCATGTCGCGATGGCTGCGGCCAACTGTCACATACTCGAAGTCAGCCAGGGCTACATGCCCATGATGTACGAGCTTTTCAATGAGCCTTTCGACGTACGTCCCGATGGCTCGGTGCACGCGCCGGATCGGCCGGGCCTCGGCTACACCCTGCGTAGCGACGCACTCGAGCGCTTCAAGTATGTCGAAGGGCCCGAGTACGCGTTCTGACGAGGGTTTCAAGCGGGGCTGTGCGGAATGGGACCCGGGATGGGGGGCGTATAGCTTTGCGCCGCGTTCCGGCGGCGCGCAAAATGATAGGCGATGGCGATGAATGCCATGATGGTCAGCGCGAAGATCATCTCGCGCGACTCACCGATCATTTTTTTCGCAGAAGCTCGTGCCGATCCAGGAACGTGAAAGCGACGCTCACGGCAATCGGGATCCAGACCATCAGCAGAAAGCGCCGGCTCAGCGCTGGAACGGCAAGACGTTGCGCCATGTCATCGACGAATCGAAGTGATCTGGCGAGCGGCAGCAGCAGAAAGTAGGTGGTGAATCCCAGGTAGAAGAGCACCTGGGAATCCCGCCAGACTTTGAACGTCAGGGTGCCGTCGTTGCCGATGAGCGCCCCGTCGACAGTGACGATGTTCAGATTGTGCAGGTTGAATTCGGACTGGGCGTTGACGGCCTTCATCGCGTCTGGGGTCGTGTAGCCGATTACATGCTGCAGCCAGCTCGTCTCCTCCCCGAAGAACAATATGCACAAGCCCACCCACATGATCCAGTGGGCACGCCCCCACCCATGCGAATGCCTCGCGAGCCGCAGCGCGAAGAACGCGCCCACGGGATAGGCGAGCGCCGAAGTGATCTCCACGATTCCGTCTTCTCCGGACAGCGCTCGAAGAATCGCGTCCGAGGCCGTGGCGAGACCGACGAACATCAGGCAGCCGAGGAGCGTAGCGGCGAGGGCGAGTCGGGGCGAAGGATCGATCAGGATAGGGTCTGGTCGGGGCACGGGGCGACAGCCGTATGGCGTGAGTCATTGTCGCCGCCGTTTCTTACCCGAGCCTTTCACTGCGCTGCGTCAGCGGCGCCTTGTCGGGCACCGTTCGCGCCCGCGAAGCGCGCAGCGAAAAGCGGCGTGTCGAGCTCCGACAGTCAGTGCGCGCGCTGGAGTTTGCGCGGCCCTTATAATATCGGCCACGCCCGCACGCAAATATCGAGCTCGAAGTCATTCGGAAGGCTCGACCAAAGAACACATGAGGAGACGGTAATGAAGAGAGCGTTATTGCCCTGCCTGGTTGCGGCAGCGGGGATATTCGGTGTCCCGGCGCATGCACAAACCTACCCGGCCAAAGCGATTCGCATGGTGGTTCACTTTCCGCCTGGCGGTCCGACCGATCTGGTGGCCCGCATGATCGGCCAGAAGCTGACCGAGGCGTGGGGCCCGCAGGTCATCATCGACAATCGCCCGGGCGCAGGCGGCATCGTCGGCGTGGAGAACGTGGTGCGCGCCGCACCCGACGGCTACACGCTGCTGTTCGCGACGGGCGGCAGCATGTCGGTTACTCCGGCGGTCGGGACCAAGCTGCCGTACAACGTTTTCACCGATCTGGCGCCGATCAGCCTTGTCGTGATCAATCCGCAGATCATGGTGCTGCATCCTTCGCTTCCGGTCACCTCGGTGCGCGAGCTCATCAAATTCGCCAAATCCAGACCAGGACAGATCAACTATGCCTCGGTGGGCCCGGGAAGCCCGCAGCATCTGGGGATGGAAATGCTCAAAGCCGCGGCCGGTATCGATCTTGTCCATATCCCTTACAAGGGCACCGCGCCTGCGGTCACGGATCTGCTCGGCGGGCAGGTTTCGCTGATGTTCAACAGCATGCCTTCGGTGCTGCCTCACGTCCGCAGCGGCCGGTTGCGAGGGATTGCGGTCAGCAGCGCGAAGCGCTCGGCTGCCGCGCCGGAAATTCCGACGGTGGCCGAAGCAGGTGTCCCCGGGTTCGGTTACGTGACCTGGTACGGCATTTTTGCGCCTGCCGCCACCCCGAAAGAGGTCGTGACCAAGCTCAACGCCGAAATCGTTCGCAGCCTCCAGGACAAGGACGTCGCCCAGAGGCTGCTGCGCGAAGGCGCGGAACCGGCGCCCGGCACCCCCGAAATGCTCGCCCAGTTCATGCGTGCCGAGTACGAGCAGTGGAAGAAGACGATCGCTGCGGCGAAGCTCAAGCTCGACTGACCCGATATTGTGTGGACGGGCGGTCGGGTGCGAGGCCGGGTCTGTTATTTGCTGTTAATAGCGCATGCGCATCCTCGTTGCCGAAGATATCGAAGACACCCGACACCTGATGAAGCTGGTGCTGGAAATGCGAGGACACTCGGTCCTGGAGGCCGAAAACGGCAAACAGGCCGTCGAATGTGCGATCAAAGAGCACCCTGATCTCATCCTGATGGACCTCAGCATGCCGGTCATGGACGGCCTTACGGCGACGCGATCTATCCGCGCCCATGCTGCAACGTCGATGATCCCGATCGTAGCGCTCAGCGCCCATCTGGGCGATGCGACCTGGCGCGACAAGGCGATGCGGTGCGGATGCAGCCACTGCTACACGAAGCCGCTCGACTTCGAAGCATTGGAAGGTCTGCTCGCGATCGCCGCCCGCCCGAACTCCTGAATTTCCCGGTCGCATCCATCGAACGCGCGTGGCCGTGTGTGTTCCTTACACGGTTGCCCGGAAAAAGTTGCTCGTAGCGTTAAGGTGATATGTCCTCAACGGTCGGTCCTACACCGCAGGGTATAGGTCAACCGGCTTCTGTCGCGGCGTCCGCGGTTTAGATAAGGTGCAGGTCGACTGACATTCAGGAGACGCACCGTGGAGGCATCGAAGCTCGTTCGCACTATGGCCGCAACGACCCAGGGCGTGGCGATAACCGGTTCCGCTGCCGCGGTCGTCATCGCATTCTTCGCAGCACTCGCCTCCAAGCTGGGAATCGCGTTTTTTCTCGTCGCGACCGCAGCCGCGTGGTGGGCGATCTGGGGTGGGCTCGCGTGGGGGCTGCACCGTAATGCCGACCGTCTCCGCGATGATGACGATCGAAAAGAATTCGCGTCCCCGCGCATCCGCCCTACGGCGCACCTGCGTTAGCGCACGGGCTCGGTCGGGGCATGTGCGGGGGGGACATCGCGTGGAGCTGCGGCCGCAGCGCGTGCCGGGACAGGGCGGGTGGGCGCGTCAACCTTCGGGTTTGATTCCCGCATTCCTGACGACGCGGGCGAACTTCTCGACTTCGGCGCGCACGAACTTCGCGAATTCTTCGGGCGATTCGCCGCCGGGGCGGTAACCGAGCTTTTCGATTCCCGGGCGCATCTCCCGCAACGACCTGACCGCGACGTCGTGTATACGCATGGCGATGGGTTTGGGCGTTCTGGGCGGCATCCACATTCCGAACCACGCCGTGACGTCGAACCCGGGAACGCCCGATTCATCGAGGGTGGGAATTTCGGGCGCAAGCGGGGTGCGTTTGAGGGATGCGACCCCCACGGCTATCAGGCGCCCGGCGCGCACCTGCGGCAACATGTATGACGCGCCGCCGAAAAGAAACTGGGTCTGTCCGGCTACGGTTTCCTGCACCGCGAGCGGGCTCGCCTTGTAAGCGACATGCAAAACCTGGGTCTGTGTTGCCTGCTTGAACATTTCGCCGGCGATGTGTGCGATGCTGCCGACGCCGAACGAGGCGTAGTTGAGCTTGCCCGGCTGAGCTTTGGCGAGCGCGATCAGGTCGCGCACCGACTTCACGGGAAGCTGGGGGTAGACGCCGAGCACCAGATCGACCGCTGCAAGCTGGGTAATGGGCGTCAGGTCGCGCAGGATATCGTAGTTGAGCTTGTACAGGCTTGGGTTGATCGCGATCGCGAGCGAGTTGGCGTGCAGGGTATAGCCGTCCGGCGCGGCCTTGACGACCATCTCGTCGCCGACGATCCCGTTGGCGCCGGGCCGATTGTCCACGATCACCTGCTGGCCGAGGAGCTCCGACATGCGCGGTGTGATCGTGCGGATCACGATATCGGTCGCGCCGCCGGCTGCCATCGGGATGATCAGGCGCAACGGACGATTAGGGTATTGGGGCGTGTGCTGAGCGAGCGCGGGAGACGCGAGGGCGCACACCCAGAGGGCAAGCGATTGCGACAGCTTCATTGCGGGCTCCAGGTTCGGGCTTTCAGTCGGCGGTCGCGCCGGACTCGCGCACGACCTTGGTCCAGAACGGAATCTCAGTATCGAACGGCAGCTTCCTGTAGGGCGTCGGGTTGACGGCCTGGCTGAAGCTCCCCCAAACGGGTAACGCCATCAACGCCCTACCCAGGAAGCGGCGGGGTAACCCTGCATGCGGATCCCTTTCATGCGGTTGTCGTCGGGCGAGTTTGACTTCGCTGGTGTTCACTGGCAAGTTCTCTTCGCAGGTCCAGGTGACAGACCGCAATGCGAGGACACGAACGTGAGCGAAAAATATCCTAACCAGGGGCCGCAGGATATCGGCGGCGAAGCAAGCGGTCCGGTGGACACCCTCGATCATGGCATGAAGTTCTGGGAGCGCCAGGCGAACGGGCTGCGATCGGTCTTGCAGCGTAACGGGATCGTACGGACCGATGAGCTGCGCCGCGCGGCCGAGGATCTGGGCGACCGGTATGCGCAGCTCCAGTACTTCGAAATCACCACTTCGGCGCTGCGCGCCGTCCTGCTCGAAAAAGGCCTCATCACCGAAGCGGGGCTCGAACAGAAAATGCGGGAGGTGCGCTCGCGGTTCAACGTACCCGATGAAAGCACTTCGCCGATCAAGCAAAAGGCGACCACATGAGCGCAGGTGAGCCCGACAGCGGGCGCGCGCCGCTGCCTTCGACGTATACGCCTGCGCCGGGACGCCGGTTCGACGTCGGCGATACGGTCCGCGTGAAGCGCATTTTCCCGCCGGGGCACCGGCGCACGCCGTGCTACATCCGCGGCAAATCCGGGGTGATCGAGCGCGTCTGCGGCGTTTTCCCCAATCCCGAGGAACTCGCTTACGGCTTCGACGGCCAGCCTGCAAAAGTGCTTTATCGCGTGCGTTTCAGTCAAAAGCAGATCTGGGCCGATTACCGCGGGCCCGAGCGCGACCTGCTCGAAATGGAAATTTTCGAGCACTGGCTCGAACCTGTGTCTGCTGATTCGACTTCCAGAGGCACGAACCCGGAGCAATCCACATGAGCTCATCCAGATTCGATAGCGCTGCACACGCCCACGATCATGGCGATCATCATCACGATGACCACGCGCCGATCAACGAGCACGACGACGGTCCGCCCGGCGAATATGAAATCATGAGCCGTGCGATGCAGGAACTGCTCGAAGAAAAAGGCGTGATCACCGCCGAGCAGGTGCGGCACAGGATAGAGGTCTTCGACGAGGAGTTTCCCTATCGCGGATCGAGGGTGGTCGCGCGAGCCTGGAGCGATCCCAAATTCAAAGCGCGCCTGCTGGCTGACGGCAAGGCGGCGTGCGCCGAAATGGGAATCGACATCGAGGCAGACCGCCTGATCGCCGTCGAGAATACGCCTGACGTCCACAACACGATCGTGTGCACGCTTTGCTCGTGCTATCCGCGCGCGTTACTGGGCATGCCGCCGACCTGGTACAAAAGCCGCAATTACCGCTCGCGTGTGGTGTTCGAGCCGCGCGCGGTGCTGAAGGAATTCGGCACCGAGCTTCCTGAAACCGTGACGTTGCGCGTGCACGATTCCAACGCCGACATGCGCTACGTCGTCGTCCCGATGCGGCCGCAGGGAACCGAAGGCTGGTCGGAGGAAAAACTGGCGGGGATCCTCACGCGCGACACCCTGGTCGGCGTCACGGTCCCGCGCGCCAACCGGTAAGGCGCAGCCGAGCCGCGGCAGTGCGGCATAAGGGTTGCTTAGGGTCGCTCGATTCCATTCGAGCACCGGGCAATTCTGATGACGCTTCCCCAGGGACTGACCTTTGCCATCGTCGGGGCGATGATGGCGCTTTTCGTGTGGGACCGCGTCCGCTATGACGTCGTCGCGCTGCTCGCCCTGCTGGCGGCGGTGTTCGCCGGCATCGTTCCTGCGAAAGAGGCTTTTTCGGGTTTCAGCGACGATATCGTGATCATCGTTGCGTCCGCACTCGTGGTGAGTGCTGCGGTCGCGAAGTCGGGTGTCACCGACCTTCTCATCAGGCCGCTGGCGCCTTACCTCAAATCCACCCAGGCACAGGTTTTCGTTCTGGTGTTTGCGGTCATTGTGCTGTCGACGTTCATCAAGAACGTCGGCGCGCTCGCGATCATGCTGCCCGTTGCGCTGCAGTTCGCAAAGCGCTCGGGCACGCCGGTTTCGCAGCTGCTCATGCCGCTTTCGTTCGGATCGCTCATGGGCGGCCTCATCACCATGGTCGGGACCTCGCCCAACATCATCGTGTCGCGCGTGCGCGAAGAGATCCTCGGCAAGCCTTTCCAGATGTTCGACTATGCCCCGGTCGGACTCGGTATTGCGGCCGTTGGCATGATTTATCTCACTTTCGCGTACCGGTTACTTCCGAAAGACCGTCGCGCCGGCGTGTCAATCGACGCGGCGATCAACATCGAGAACTACGTCGTCGAAGCGACCATCGCCGAGACATCCCAGCTCGTTGGGAAAGTGGCAGCGGATCTCGAGGCGCTGGGCGAGGGTGAAGTCAAGCTCACCACGGTGGTGCGCGAGCGCTTCAGGCGCTACAAGCCGACCCGCGCGCTGCAGCTGCATGCCGGTGACGTGCTGCTGCTTGAAGGCGAGCCTGCCGCGCTGGAAAAAGTTGTCGCGCGCGGCGGCCTGGTGCTCGGTGGAAAGGCGGCCGAATCAGGTGCGGACGAGGATGGAGATACCGTGGGCGTGGTGGAAGGCGTGATCACAAGTGAGTCGCCCCTGATCGGCGCCAACCTGATCGAGCTCGACGTGCGTCAGCGTTACGATGCCAACGTGCTCGCGATCAGTCGCAGCGGCGAGCGTATCACGCAGCGTCTGCGCTCGGTTCGCTTCAGAGCGGGGGACGTGATCGTGCTGCAGGGGCGTTTCGACCGGTTGCCCGACACGCTGCAGACGCTCGGCGTCCTGCCGCTGGCCGCGCGGGATGTGGGGCTGGGCCGCGACCGGCGTCGATGGATACCGATCCTGATCCTGGCAGTTGCGGTGCTGGCTGTCGTGTTCAAAGTGCTGCCCATCGCCGTGGCCTTTTTCGCAGCCGCGGTCGCGCTGGTCGTGACGAAATCCCTCACGCTGCGCGATGCGTACGAAAGCATCGAATGGCCGATACTCATTCTGCTCGCTGCGCTGATTCCGGTGAGCGAAGCGGTCCGCACGACGGGTGCGACCGATCTCATTGCGGGCTGGCTTCACATGGCCGCCGGCGGGCTGCCGCCTCTCGGTGCGCTCGCGCTGATGCTGATTGCTGCGATGGCGGTGACGCCGTTTCTCAACAACGCTGCCACCGTTCTGATGGTCGCGCCTATCGGGGCAGGCCTGGCCAGTCGCCTCGGATTGAATCCGGACCCGTTCCTCATGGCGGTTGCGCTCGGTGCTGCGTGCGATTTCCTGACGCCTTTCGGGCACCAGTGCAATACCCTCGTCATGGGGCCGGGCGGCTATCGCTTCAGTGATTACTGGAAGCTCGGTTTGCCGCTGTCGGTATTCATCATCGTTGCGGGTGTGCCCCTGATCGCGGCCGTGTGGCCGCTGGCAGCACGCTAGTGCGTCGTATCCCGTAAATAGCAGCCGCAAAGTCAAGCACAGGAGTGGGTAAATGTCGAAGGCGATGAAAGTAGCAGAGCTGATGGCGACGACCGTGGAGTTCGTCGAGCCGGACGCCACTTTGCAAGAGGCGGCGGCGCTGATGGGCGAGCTCGACGTGAGCGCGCTGCCGGTCGGTACGCCGGAAGACCTCAAAGGGATCATCACCGATCGCGACATCCTCTATCGGGCTGTCGCCGAAGGCAAGGACCCGCGGCGCACGTCGGTGATTCAGGTGGCCACGAAGCAGGTTTTCAGTTGCCGGCCTGACGACTCACTGAGCATCGCGATGGACCTCATGGCATCCCAGAACGTGCGCCGGCTGCCCGTTCTCGACGATGCACAGCGCGTGACGGGCTGGATCACGCTGTCGGACCTCTCGCGTCACCTCCTGGTTGAAAGCCAGGTGGTGCAGACCGCGTTGAGTGGCATCACCGATCGCGTTGGGCGCGATGAGCAGGCGGGATCCGAAAAGACGTCGGCGTGAACGTTGGCGCGCCCGCCGTTCTGACCTCACCGCCTTTATTCGCGTGATGAGTGCCGCAAACCCTGAGAGTTAATTCAACTGATAGCGCTGCTCGAGGCTGCGGGCGATATCTTTGGGTAGCTGCAGGCGCGCGGCGAGATACCGCAAATACTGCCGGTTCACCAGCTTGCGCCGGTCGACTGCGAGCAGGGACGCCGCATAGACGAGTGAGCCGGTCTGCACGTCCCGAACTGCCGCCAGGATCTCAGCGAGGGGCTGCTGACGCTCGAGGATTTCGCGTAGAGCCGCGCGCTGCGCTTCGCCCGCATTGAGGTGCTGCAGCGCGCTCTCGACACGCTCGAGCTCATTACCGTCGACCGTGCCGTCAGCTTGGGCGGCCGCGAGCATCGACTGGACCAGTATCTTTCCCTGCTGCGCATCGAGCTTTTGCAGGTCGATGGTAAACGGCACGAGCAGTTGCTGGCGATTTCGCAGCCAGTCGATCAGAATTTTCGCCGCGAGAACCTCAACGATGCTTTCATCATAGGGGGGCGGTCCCGCGTCGCTCTCGGGCGCCTGCGAGGCGCCGGCCATCGGATGTTCGGCTTGCGCCACGGTGCTCATGAAGTTTCCGAGCGCGACGTGAGGGCCGCCTCGATCTGGCTAAGGAGTTGCGAGAAATCCACCGGTTTCGCATGATAGTCGTCGCAGCCCGCGTTGATAGCCTTCTCCCGATCGCCTGACATCGCATGCGCCGTGAGCGCGATGATCGGAATGCCTTTCGTCGCCGAATCCCCCTTCAGCGTCTGCGCCACGGTCCACCCGTCCATCACGGGCAGGTTCATGTCGAGCAGAAGGAGGTCGGGCTTTTCGGCGCGCGCTTTGTCCAGTCCCTCCTGGCCGTCTTGCGCGACGACGACCTCGTAGCCGCGGCGTTTGAGGCGGCGCGACAGAAAATCCCAGATTTCCTGGTGGTCTTCAACCAACAATATCGTAGCCATGGGCTCCTTTCGATGCATCGACGGTGGCGTCGCCCGCGTGCACGGTTTGAGAAGACGGAATCTTTCGCAGCACCGAAAGCAATACCTCGGGTGCATCGTTTTCCGTGTTGATGATTTGCTGCACGCGGCCTTCGAGCCGCTTGCATTCTTCCGCGCTGAGATCCTGGGCGCTCAGCGCAATCACGGGAATGTCCTGCCACTCCTCGCGCTTGCGCAGCTCGTTGATCAGGACGAAACCGTTGGTCTGCGACATGTTCAGGTCTACGAGGACGAGGGCCGGCCGGCAGGCGTTCATGCGTTCCAGGACCGAGCCCGTGTCGCGTGCCTCGTCGATCGACCAGCCTTCCGCCTGCAGCGCTTCCACCAGCAGGTCACGCGTACTGCTGTCGTCGTCGACGATGAGGGCGCGGGCGGCGGGGGCGGCGGCGCGGTAGCGGTCCAGCACCTTCTTCAGCCGCGGCCACTGGATCGGCTTGGTCAGGTAATCCGCCGCGCCGAGCGAGAACGCGAGCCCTTTCTCCTGGACGATGGTTTCCATGACGACCGGAATGTCCGCGGTGTTGGGGTCTGCTTTCAGCGCGGAGAGCACCGCCCAGCCGTCCAGGTGCGGCATCATCACGTCGAGCAGTATGGCACGGGGTCGCAGTGCGCGTGCGAGTTGGAGGCCGGACTCGCCGTCGATTGCCGTACGCACGGAAAAGCCTTCGCGGATGAGAAAGCGCGAGAGCAGGGCTCGAGCGTTCGGGTCGTCGTCGATCACCAGCACGACGTTCTCGCCATCGGGGGGGGACGGGGAATCGGCCCGCTCCGGACCGCCTCCGATCGACGCCACCTGCTGGGACGGGCCCGAATCCGCAGGCAACCGCAGCTCGAAGACGGTGCTTTTACCGGGGACGCTTTCGACCGAGATGTCGCCGCCGAGCATGGTGGAGAACGCTTTGGTAATCGACAGGCCCAGACCCGTTCCGCCGAAGCGGCGCGTGGTGGAGGCATCGGCCTGCGTAAAACGCTGAAAGAGCTTGGCGAGCTGCTCTTCGGTCATACCGATGCCGGTGTCGGCGACGCGGAAAACCACGGTTTCGTCGGCGTTCTTGCGGCCGCGTCGCACTTCGAGACGCACGGTTCCTGCTTCGGTGAACTTCGCCGCATTGCTGAGCAGGTTGATGAGGCACTGACGAACCTTGACCGGGTCGGAATGCATGGTACCCAGATCCTGATCGCATTCGACGACGAGCGCGTTTCCGTTCTTGGTGACCAGCGCTTCGACCGTCGAGCCCAGCTCGTGCACGAGCTGCGCAATATCGAAAGTCTCCAGATGCACTTCCACCTTGCCTGCCTCGATCTTGGAGATGTCGAGCACATCGTTGATGAGGGTAAGGAGGTGGCGCGCGTTGCTGTTGATCTTGCGCAGGTCGTCGAGCATCGTGTCGAGCCCGCGGTCTTCGGCTTCTTCCTCCAGCATCTCGCCATATCCGATCACCGCGGTGAGCGGCGTGCGCAGCTCGTGGCTCATATTGGCGATGAACTGGCTTTTGGCGCGATTGGCCTGTTCCGCCTCTTCCTTGGCGGCGGCGAGATCGCGCTCGTAGCCCTTGCGAACCGTGATGTCCCGAACGTAAGCGGTGAAGTAAGGCTCGCCGCCCATCGAAGTCGATGTGATCGAGAGCTCGACCGGAAAGCGTGTGCCGTCACGCCGCTGCGCCTCGATCTCGATGCGTTTGCCGATCAGACGCCCCTGGCCGGTTTCCAGGAAACGGGCCATACCCCGATAGTGCCGCTCGCGCAGCGCTTCCGGAATGATGAGCTCGGGCAACGCCTGGCCGAGTACTTCGTCGCGCGTATAGCCGAAGGTGCGCTCGGCGGCCGCGTTCCACTCGCAAATGCGGCTGTCGGCGGTGATCGAGATGACGCAGTCGAGCGCGGTCTCCAGGATTGCGGCCTTGAGCGACTCGCTCTCGCGCAGCTCGGCTTCGGCGCGCCGGCGCCGGAGAAACTGCCCGATCTGCTGGCCGAGCGTCGAGATGCTCTCGAGGAAATCGTCGTCGAAATGCTGCCAGCTGCGGCTGAAAAACTCCATCACGCCGACGGTCTGGGTGCCGGTCTTCAGCGGGAAGGCAAAGCCTGCGCGCAAGCCCGCTTTCGCCGCCGCTTCACGCCGCAGGAAAGTGGGGTCGGCGCCGGCATGGGAGATGTGTGCCGGCGCCTCCGTTTCCCACACGCGCCCGGGCAGACCGAC